>JAYVXY010000152.1:0-16090 GCA_043784785.1 Aestuariivirga sp.
TCAAAAGCGTGGGTGCACTCAGCACTCAAATAGCCGGACTATCTCTACCGGCACATCTCGTGTTTGTTTGCGCCCGCGCAACCCTTCACTTCTTTCTACTCTCGCGAAAACGGAGGCAGCCGTTTTCATAGCTAGCCGAGTTGTGTCTTGATCATTTTCGCACAAATGGCCAATCAACCACCCCGCTGCAAAACAGCGCCCACCACACCAAAATCGGTTGCAGCGCGAATCGCGGTGCGTGATACCACCAGCCATTGGGCAGCACGCCCACATCAATATGGTTGATGGCGTGATTGATGTTGGCGGGAAATACGCACACGGCATAAAGCGCTAAACCAAGGCCCGCCGCTTTTTGAAATTGCGGCACTAACAGCCCAATGGCACCAGCGATTTCGCAAATACCAGTAAGCCAAACAATTTCAGCAGGCCAAGGCACATAGCTTGGAACAATGAGGATAAAGCCCTGAGGCGAGTTGATGTGCAGAACACCGGCGGCAAAATAAAACATCGCCATAACCAGCCGCATCACCCAACGAGAATCGAACTGCACCACAAACACCTCTCTACAAATTACGGCCAAGTAGAGGTGAAAGATCACATCCTTCCCTCATGCTGAGGTGCGAACGAAGTGAGCCTCGAAGCACCATCAAATCCGTGCGACCCTTCGAGGCCCTGCTCCGCAGTGCACCTCAGGGGGAGGGGGAGAGAGAGTTACTCTAATGCCTTGGTCTGAAACACATAGACACTTAAACCCCCATGCGAGATCGATTTGCCCGGCTCCGCAAAGGGCAGACCCGTCGCCTTGGCCAGCGATGAATCACTTGTGATCACGCCCACGCGCCAGCCAGAGAACCTTGCAAGCAACGTCTGGCCCAGCGCACCATAAAGCGCGAACAAAGGCTTCTTGTCGCCGATGCGTGTACCATAAGGCGGATTCACGATCACCAATCCGGGTGGGCCATTAGGTGGGGTTAAATCACTAATGGGTCTTTGCGTAAAGCTCGTGAAGGCGGAAACACCAGCGCGTTCGGCATTGGCCTGCGCTGCCTTGATCGCCCCAGCATCGCGGTCACTGCCATAGAATTTGAATTTGGGTTCACGCCCCTGCCCGCTACTTTGCATTTGCGTCCATGCGGCGGCGTCGAAACTTTTCAATTGATCAAACGCAAAGCTGCGCGCCCGTCCGGGCTTGAGGCCAGAGGCGATTTCAGCGGCTTCGATCACAAAGGTGCCCGAGCCGCACATGGGATCAACCACGGTTTCCTGGCCCGTATAGCCGCAGCGGCGCAGCATTAGCGCTGCCAAAGTTTCGCGCATTGGCGCTTTGGCCACCGCTTCCTTATGGCCGCGCTTGTGCAACATCTCGCCTGATGTATCGATGCTGATCGTTGCCAGATCATGCTCGATACGCACTTTGATGGCGAGGGCTGCATCCTTGTCAATGGGCGCACCAAATTCTTCCTTGAGCGCCGTTTCGATGCGCTGCGCGGCAGCACCCGAGTGATAGATCTTGGATTTCTTGCAGGTCGCTTCAACCGACACCGCAACATCAGGGCGCAGAAATTCTTTCCATGGGAACGCACGGGCGCGTTTATCAAGTTGGGCCAAATGCGCCACATGAAATGAACCAATACGGGCCAGAACCCGCGATGCCCCACGGATTTCCAAATTGGCGCGCCAAACTTCCGGCCAGCCGCCGCTCACAGTCACACCACCGGAAATGATTTTGGGGTTCTTGAAATGCAGCTGTTTGGCTTCGGCGCAAAGCTCAGCCTCAAGGCCCGGCGTGGCGACGAGGAAGATTTCAAAATTAAAATTGGTCATGGCCGATCGCTTAGACGGAAATCTGCTGCACGTCGATCAGATACAAAAAGGCCGCCCAGATGAGCGGCCTTTTCCATAAATCGCGTAATGCTTAACGCTTCGAGAACTGGAAGCGTTTGCGGGCTTTGGCGCGGCCATATTTCTTACGTTCAACAGCACGGCTGTCACGCGTCAGGAAGGAACCCTTCTTAAGGGTTGGGCGCAGTGTTGGTTCATAGTTGACCAATGCGCGGGCGATACCATGACGCACGGCTCCGGCTTGGCCTGAAAGACCGCCGCCAACCACTGTGCAATCTACATCCATTTCCGACATGCGGTTCACAGCGTGCATCGGCTGGGCCAAAAGCATGCGTAGAACCGGGCGCGCGAAATAGGTTTCGACTGGCTTGCCGTTTACGGTGATCTTGCCTTTGCCGCGCTTGATCCAAACGCGAGCAATCGCATTCTTGCGGCGACCAGTGGCGTATGAACGGCCCTTGGCATCAATCTTTGGCATGACCGGAGCAAGTGGAGCAGCAGCAGCGCTGCCTGCGGCTACTGGAGCCATGCCCATAGCGGCGCCCAAATTAGCGAGTGTTGTTTGTTCAGCCATGACTTTAGCCTCTCACTACGTTTTTGGGGTTCATCGCTTTGATATCAAGCTTGATTGGGTTCTGGGCTTCATGCGGATGCTCAGCACCCTTATAAATGCGCAAATTGGTCATTTGCTGGCGCTTCAATGATGCACCAGGCAACATGCGTTGCACAGCCAATTCCAAAATCCGCTCTGGCGCTTTGCCATCGAGGAATTGATGCGCATTGCGCTCCTTGATGCCGCCGGCAAATCCGGTGTGCCAATAGTAAGTCTTGTCTTGACGCTTTTTGCCGGTGAAGGCAATTTTTTCGCAATTGATGACAATGATGTTATCACCACAATCCATATGGGGTGTGAAGGTGGGCTTGTGCTTGCCGCGCAGGCGGTTTGCAATAATCGCAGCTAAGCGACCCACAACCAGGCCTTCCGCATCAATCAGCATCCACTGCTTCTGAATTTCCGACGCTTTCGCCGAATAAGTCTTCATGAGCTTGTTCTCTGAATAGGAGTTAAATAAAACGCGCCTTCTTCTGAAAGCGCGATATGGTGCGTCTGTTAGCCAATCATGGCAACATATGTCAAGAACATATGAGGTTTTATTGGATTTTATTTATCCGGTATTTTAATACCGCAGTCAAACGACAGATTTTGTGACACCCAATCGTCTTTAAGTTTTTGCTGGCTGATTGTGGCTGTGTGGCGTAAATTAAACCTATTGAGGTGGTGTCGATGAATAGACTTAGCGTTTCTGTTGCTTTTCTGGGATTGGTAGCTTTGGCATATGGGCCCGTGGAAACATCTGCACAAACAACCACAACCCAGGCAACGCCGCCTGCCACAATCAAGCCCGCCACGCCAGCGCCAACAACTCCTCCGGCAACCGTCACGCCTGCTGTGCCAGCACCGACCACGCCTCCGGCAACAGCAACACCTGCCACACCAGCTCCGGCAACACCGCCAGCACCTGGTGCTGCCACCGCCCCTGTTGACCCTAGCGCTGCTGATACCGAAGGTGACTCAACTGGTGACATGAGTGTGGGCGATATTCCCGCTGTTGAAACCGAGGAATTGACGCCCGAATTGGCGCGCAAGGCTTTGGATGCTTATGTTTTGGTGCAAGACAAATATAAAGATTCACCTTTAGCCGATTATCAGGACCTCCAGGAATTCGTGGACAAAGACCCCAAGGGCAAAGAGCTTGAGACTGATGTGAAAGGCTTTAATTTTAAGGACGTGAATGACTGGAACTTGGCGGTTACCACCCTCAGCTTTTCTTACAACAACGTCTTGAATGACCAAACCGCTGATATCAAGCAACAGATCGAAGAAGTAACAGCCGATAATACGATGGCACAAGACATGAAAGATCGGATGATCAAATCATTGAATGCCATGATTCCATCTGACAATAATCGAAAGATTGTTGATGATCTAATGAAGGACGCTGCCTATGGCGAAAAGATCAAGCTTCTGGAATCAACTGAGGAATGACAGAC
Organism: Aestuariivirga sp.; assembly: GCA_043784785.1. Taxonomy (GTDB): domain Bacteria; phylum Pseudomonadota; class Alphaproteobacteria; order Rhizobiales; family Aestuariivirgaceae; genus Aestuariivirga. The sequence continues at coordinate 3,895 of JAYVXY010000152.1, forward strand.
ATTCTTGAAGCTGCTCGAGATGGTGCGGTTTTACGGCTAACTCTAAATGATAATGCCACGCGCAATAGCTTGTCAGAGGCAATGTTGTTGGCTTTGCAAGATCAACTCGCAAGGGCAACTGCGGATCATTCCGTCAGTGTAATTATTTTTGCTGCCGAAGGTGTGGCTTTTTCTGCCGGGCACAATTTGAAAGAGTTAACGGCCCACCGCTCTGATCCTGATCTGGGAGCCGCATATTTTGCACGGATATTTGCTCAATGCGCAAATGTGATGGTAGCGATTGCCCAACATCGCTGTGTGACAATAGCCCAAGTGCAAGGCTTGGCGAGTGCTGCAGGCTGCCAATTGGTTGCGTCTTGTGATTTTGCCTATGCAAGTCCAAACGCGAAGTTCTGCACACCGGGGGTGAACATTGGCCTGTTTTGTTCAACGCCCATGGTGGCATTGTCGCGTGCTGTTGGCCCACGCCATGCCCGAGAGATGTTATTGACAGGCGATGTTTATGACGCAGCACATGCTTTGCGAATTGGGCTGGTGAACGAGATCATACCCGAAGACAATCTGACAAAACATGTCGCTGCAATGGCAACTAAAATCGCCAGTAAATCGCAGGCTGCAATTGGCATCGGCAAGCCCGCGTTTGAGCTGCAGAGCGACATGGATTTGTATTCCGCTTATGCGCATTGTTCCAAATTAATGGTTGAAAATTTCTTGGGCGCTTCAGCGCGTGAGGGTGTAGGCGCGGTGCTTGAGAAAAGAAAAGCGGTTTGGCCTGCTCCATGAATCACGACTACTATCCGCTCGATTATATCACCGATATTTTGCGAGAAGTAAAAACCGTCGCTCTTGTGGGCGCATCCAATAATGAAGTGCGCCCCTCCTTTCTCGTGATGAAGTATCTCTTGGAAAAGGGCTATCAAGTGATCCCGATTAATCCGGGGTTGGCAGGCAAAAAACTCTTAGGCCAAGAAGTTTATGCGTCTCTGGCGGAAGTTCCAGTCGCGATAGATATGATTGATATATTTCGCAACTCCGAAGCTGCCGCTGTGATTACCAATGAGGCCTTGGCGCTTGAAGCAAAACCAAAAGTCATCTGGATGCAGCTCGGCGTGCGCAACGATGCGGCCGCTTCAATAGCAGAGGCGCAAGGCTTAAAAGTTGTCATGAACCGCTGCCCCAAAATGGAATTTGGAAAAATATCGGGAGAATGGGCTTGGGTGGGCGGAAACTCTGGGCAAATCTCATCGAAGCGTCAGGTGATGAATCCTAATGGTCGGCTGCAAAGTTTGGGTATTGCGCCCAAGAATTGATGCGACGGAAAGTGAAAGCTAATCCGTCAACTTATTGTAATTATAACTGAGGAGTGGAAATGAGCGGAGTGTCGGCACGATATTCAACGATAGCCATCTGGCTGCACTGGATTACGGCAATAATTTTGATTTACATGCTGTTCTGGGGCGAAGGGCTAATCAAGGCTCGGGGCGCGGCGGTTCCCACTAACCCAAATCTCCATGCTTCGCTCGGCATCACTATTTTGATACTGGCGGTTTTGCGTCTGGTTTGGCGATTGATGAATCCGCCACCAGCGGATGTGCCGATGCCAGCTTGGCAACGGACGGCCTCTCATGCGTTGCATTGGTTGTTTTACGCAGCGATGATTTTGATTCCGCTGAGCGGCATGGCTGTACTTGATCGTTCGATTGCAGGCAAACATCCAGAGTTTGCCAATCTCACCTTCTTCGGTTTATTCACCGTTCCGCATTATCCATTAAGCTGGTTTGGCGCTGCCCATGGCTTGATGACCAATATTACAATTGGTCTACTCATCTTGCATGTTGGTGCTGCACTCAAACATCAGTTTATTGATAGGGATGGTTTACTGAAGCGCATGTCGCCGCTTTGAGCCGCTTGCCGTAAATCTTGAACCAGCTTAGGCTTGCGACTTCTATTCAACGAGGAGCAAGCCATGGCCGATAAAACACCCGGATTTGATACACTCGCAATTCATGCCGGCGGCGCACCAGACCCCGCCACCGGTGCGCGCATAACGCCGATCTATCAAACGACTGCCTTCGTATTCAACGATGTGCAACATGCCTCAGATCTTTTTGCATTAAAAGCATTCGGCAATATCTATACCCGCATCACAAACCCCACCCAATCGGTTCTTGAGGCAAAAGTTGCAGCGCTCGAAGGCGGCACCGCTTCACTCGCAGTGGCATCCGGCCATGCGGCACAGCTCATCGTTTTCCATACCATGATGCAGCCGGGTGATGAGTTCGTTGCGGCACGCCAACTCTATGGTGGCTCGATCAACCAATTCAGCCAGTCTTTCAAATCATTTGGTTGGCATGTGGTATGGGCCGATGCTAACGATGCTTCGTCGTTTGAAAAAGCCATATCACCAAAGACCAAGGCGATTTTTGTCGAATCAATTGCAAATCCTGGTGGTCGTGTCACCGATCTCGAGGCCATCGCCAAAATTGCTAAGAAGGCCGGCATTCCGCTGATTGTCGATAATACTTTGGCTACGCCTTATCTGTGCCAACCTTTCAAACACGGTGCCAACATTATTGTGCACTCGCTCACCAAATTCATGGGTGGACATGGCAACTCGATGGGCGGTGTAATTGTCGATGGCGGTAATTTTGATTGGTCGAAGAGCGGGCGCTATCCGCTGCTGTCCGAACCCAATGAAAGCTATCACGGCATGAAGTTGCACGAAACATTTGGTGGCATTGCTTTTGCCATTGCCTGCCGTGTTTTGGGTCTGCGCGACTTGGGGCCTGCCATTGCGCCGCTCAATTCATTCTTGATTCTCACAGGCATGGAAACCTTAAGCCTGCGCATGCAACGCCACTGCGACAATGCATTGAAAGTGGCAACATGGCTTTCCAAACATAAAAATGTGGCTTGGGTGAATTATGCTGGCCTGCCCTCAGACAAGCATCACGCCTTGCAGAAACAATATGCACCAAATGGAGCAGGCGCTGTGTTTACCTTTGGTTTGAAGGGTGGATATGATGCCGGTGTGAAATTGGTTTCATCTGTTAAAATGCTTTCGCATTTGGCTAATGTGGGTGACACGCGTTCTCTCATCATCCACCCCGCTTCAACAACCCACAGCCAGCTATCGCCGGATCAATTGGCGAAGGCAGGTGCCGGGCCAGATGTAGTTCGGCTTTCGGTCGGCATTGAAAATGCCGAAGACATCATCGCCGATCTCGATCAAGCGATGGGTTGAACTAAAGTTTTCTTGTGAACGTTCCAAACGGCGGCGGCCAGAGTCAACATGGCCGTCGCTTGGTGCAACAATGCAAACCCAAGCGGCACATGCATGATCAGCGTGAATATGCCGAGGCTTGCTTGTGCAAACACCAGATAGGCCAGCACCATGGCCGTGAACGAAAATGTTTTCACCGCATGCCACACTGCGACGATGAAGATACTATAGGCGAGCATGCGATGATCAAACTGCACGGTTAAAGCGTTTTCAAACAAATTGCGCCATAATGGCTGCATGGCGCCTAAGCCATCAGGAATAAGCCTCCCATCCATCAATGGCCATGTATTATAACCCTGCCCCGCATTGAGGCCTGCCACAAACCCACCCGCCGCAATTTGCAATACGACCAGACCCAGGAGAATTGAGGCCGTCCATGCATCAGCATTACGCGGCAGCTTGTGGCGCCACTCTAAGCTCGAAATTGTCCAAATGATCGTAGCAAACAAGACCGAAGCCAAAGTCAAATGCGCCGCCAGCCGATATTGGCTCACTTCAACTCGGTCAACGAGGCCCGATGCCACCATATACCAGCCAAGTGCCCCTTGAAGGCCGCCAATCACAAATAATGCAATCAGCCTCGGCCAGATGCGCCCTTCCAAGCGCCGCGTAGTTGCAAAAAACAAAAAGGGCAGCAGAAACACAAATCCAATCAATCGGCCAAGCAAACGATGCGCCCATTCCCACCAGAAAATGAATTGGAAATCGGATAAGGACATGCCGACATTCTGCAATTTATACTGCGACGATTGTTGATATTTTGCAAAGACAGCATTCCAATCAGCATCACTAAGAGGTGGGAAAACGCCAAAGATCGGGTCCCATTCGGTGATGGAGAGCCCGCTCTTGGTCAGCCGCGTGGCTCCCCCCACAATCACCATCATAAACACCATGAAAGCAACCCAACCAAGCCAATTGCGCACCCAAGGCAAAGCGGCTTGGGCGCGTGTGATGGGTACAGGTCCGGTGGTGTCGGTCATGCCTGTCGGAATAGGCGTTCACCGTTTCACAGGCAAGCGCCCGTTGGCCGCAGGGCAAGGCATTTCATTTTCAGAACCAAGTGGCTAAACAACCGGCATGAAATTGCGTACACGGAAACTCATCGGAACCATTGCAACAGTCTTGTTCATGATCGTCTATTCACTAATCGTGATGGCAATTGGCGCCATGCTGGTGGTTGGGCGCGGCGTGCCTTTGGAATTGCCATTCTATATTTTGGGCGGGTTGGGCTGGTTACCAGTGGTGATGGTGATTATACGCTGGATGTCAAAGCCAGACCCAATTAACTGACATTCACTTCAGAAAAGCCGTTGAGCAAAGCCGTTGGCGCACCTGAAATCAGCGCATCAATGTAGCGCAGCTTTTGATTACGCCCTGAAACCATGATACGCGGCAAAGCTTGTAGATGTTCTCCATGCCCACGGAAAATTACACCCTTTCGCGTGGTGACTGAGGCTTCATAACCAGCATCGGTAGCGATTTTGAAATCGCGTGGGCCAGCAGCGGGTTCATCACCATAAGGATAGGCAAAAAAGCGCACATCTTCGCCAAGCTCTTTTGAGATGATGCGGCGAGACTCCACCAATTCATTCTTACATTGCGCGGGAGTTAGCTTGGAAACTGCGTAGTGATTCATGGTATGAGCTCCGATAGTGCAAAGCGGATCTCTATTCAGTGTGCGGATCTCGTCCCATGTCATAGCAACCGATTTGCAGAGCTTTTCCAAATCCACGCCGTAGCGAACAGCCAACATTCTGACGGCTTGGCGCTGTTCAAGCTCTGGCATCGCAGCTATCCGAACCGACAACACATCCCACGCCGCAGATTTTTGTGACTGGGTTCGGGTTTCAAAGTCCAAACTCTCGCCTGAAATCTCTGCCTTAAAATGATCCTGCGTAGCTATCATCAGTTCCAGCGCACGCCACCATAATTCGCAACTGCCATCCACAATCTTGGGCGCGACAAATACTGTAAATGGACAATTCATCCGGTCGAAGATTGGCTGCCCATAAGTCATATTATCCTTATAGCCATCATCAAGCGTGAACACGGCAAACGGTTTCTGGTTTGATTTTGGTGTGCGAATGCGGTCAACTGCCTCAGCCATTGAGACGGTTTCGAGCCCACGCTTTCTCACCAACATGATGATTTGCTCAAGAAACTCTGGTGTGATTTCAAGCTTCGAATTAGGCGCAAAACCTTCCTGTAAGCCACCACCGGGGCAAACATGATGCAAACAAAAAATACTTCCCAAACCCTGATATTTTTTGCGCAGCAGCTGTGACATGCCGGAAAAATGGATCACTTCGAGACAAGCGCGAAGCAGAGCAGCGGAGGCCATGAAACAATCACCTAATTTCAATCAAAAATCAGTTGATTGAGCTTCTAATCGCTGGAGGTTAACAATTTTTACTGCCCTAGGCAGATGCGGCTTTGCGCATTTCTGCCATTTGCGCTGGATTAACCTGCACAAACATCGGCGCGGTGACGCCTTTGCCTTCCAAAACACCAGCCGCCGCCACTGCATCGCGCTGGCGCTTGGCCGTCGCCAAAATGAACGCGCCAAGACAATCCTTTACAAGAACGGGTGTGGCAACAAATGCTTCGCCTGCGTGCACAAATACAAAATCATAGATGCTGTTTAGGGCGGTGATCACCGATTCGAGCTTTTCGCCAACACGGTTCACTGTGTTTTCATCATGAGAAAGACCCTTGCGAATAACGTGAACGGTGGAATGCGGATCACGACTGATAATTTTGGTGAAATCAGCTGTCCCACCAATAAGATCAGTAAGCCCTGTTCCCTCCGGTAAACCTGCCAACAGTTCCAAATCACCACCATGTTGCGACACATCGATGATAACCACACGCTTCTTATTCTCAGACAAAGTTCGGGCAGCCATGAGCGCGGCCAAAGCCGCATCAGGACCATCGCACCCAAAACTGAAGAATGAGTAGGCCTTTACACCTCTGCTATCTTTCAAAGAATTGCAAGCTGATGCAATCGAGCTGGCCAAAGGCTCCATTGCCAGTGCAAAACCACTCTCTTGACTGGTCAACAACTCCAACGCTGCAATGCGCGAACCTGTCGCAGACATATGCGCAACAGAACTTATCGCGTTTGCAGCCGAAGGCATTGGCACAATCGGAGCAATCGGCTTTTGCCGAACCAATAACGGTGGAATATCCATCGGCAATTCCTGTTGTGCATAGGCCACATGGGTTCTGCCTAAGGCGCGCGGGCCTCTGTTTACATTTGCAGCGGCAGACATCACTTCCATAATAAACGCAAGCCCCAAGCCTAAGGCCAAACCAGCAAGCGTTGTCAGAAAAATGGTTGGTCCAACCTTTGGAAAATAAGGTGTTGGCGGAACAGCTGCCTTTTGAATAATACGCGCCTTGCTCGGTTGCTGGCTCGTATCCTGTCTTGCGCTCGCATCAGCATAGCGAGACAACATCGATTCCAACAAAGCGCGATTGGCTTGTGCTTCGCGTTCAAGGCTTTTTAATTTCACATCACTGACATTGGCTTCTGACTCGCGACCTTTGAGTTTTTCAAGGTTGTTGCGCAGCGATTGTGCGCGTTCATTGGCAACCTTGGCCTGGCCTTGCAAGCTTTCAACCACTTTCAGGGCTTCATGCTTCAGTGAAATATCGATTGCGGTCAGATCTTTCTGAGCTGCAATCATTTTAGGATGATTGGGCAAATAGACTGCAGAAAGTTCAGAGACTTTACGGCTGGCACCAGCTTGCTGCTCACGCAAATTTTGCATGAGCGGTGAATTCAAAACATCCGATGATGCTTCAATTGATCCTGATGCCAAAAGGCTCTTAATTTCATTGGCCCGGGCCGCAGCCTCACCAGCGGCAGTCTCTGCAACTGTGATTTGCGAATTGAGTTCCGAAATCTGCTGTGTCCCAAGTGTTGCTGTTTGCCCCTTCAACAAGCCCGCTTCAGAACGATATTTTTCGACGGCGTTTTCAGACTCGCTTACTTTCTGACGCAAATCCGAAATCTGTGTTCCAAGCCATTGGCGCGCCCGGTCAGTTGCACCCGCATCACTTTCACGCGTCGAGGCCACATAAGCTTCGGCAACAGCATTCGCAATATCGGCAGCTGCCTTCTTGTCGTTCATCCGAGAAGTAACGGATATAATATTAGATTCTTGGATGCCGGAAACCGAAACTTTGGATGTCATCGTTTTGATGGCATTTTCGCGGCCCGTGAATTGCGTTGGGTCATCAGCAAATCCGCCTGCGATGAGAAGCGACTTCAACAAACCGATTCTTGTCAAACTCGGGTTGAGTTCTGGGTTATCTTGCAAGGCCAGTTGATCGACAACCCGGCCGAACAGATCACCTGATTTCATCACCGAAACTTGACTGGTAATGAAGCGCTCGTCAATTTGCTGGGCATTAGCCAATTGCTGATCAGACGTCGCTCGCTCAAATGAAGTGGCAGTATTTTCAACAATAACCAGAGCTTCGGTTTGATAAGACGGCTTAGACATGAAAACCATGGCCAAGCCAATGCCTAATCCAGCGAGGGTCAACAGCGCCAGCAAGCGTTTGCGCCGACCAATGCCGCGAACGACATCGACGACATTGACGACATTGACTGTTTGAGGTTGCTCGGAGCTCAGACTCATAAAAGGCGTTTACCTATTGCTAAGGCCAGTCTTTGCTTAAGTATGGTAACTAATTGATTAACAGAGATTGAAAACAGCGACTTAAGCTCTTGCTAACCATAAACCGATATGTTGCCCAAAGATCGGCAGTTCAAAGCCAATGCTGTATTGAGTGAGATCGGTGGGTATGCGTTATTTTTCAGTGATATTTTGTTGCCTTTTCCTCTCGGCATGTGCCGAGACGTGGGAAACTGTTGTGCCCAACGCGCCGCCAGGCGGCACAGGCATTATGGCTAATGGTAACCTTGCCTCTGGGCCAGAAGTCGTCTCCAGTATCAGCCAAATTCCTGATGCAAATCCACAAGGACCGCTGCCACCATTTGGTACACGCGGCCACGCCGCAGCTTATGAATTTGCCAGCGGTTACCGCGTTGGATCGGGCGATAAACTCAGCATCCGCGTGGCAGGTGAAACTGATTTGACGGGTGAGTTCCCGGTTGATGCCTCAGGTGCCATCTCCCTGCCCTATGTCCAAACCATCACAGTGGCTGGCCTATCAACACCTCAAATCGAGAAAATGCTCGCCCAGCGCTTGCGTGCGGGCTATCTGCGTGACCCGCAGGTTTCCGTTCAAGTTACAACGTTGCGGCCATTTTTCATCATGGGCGAAGTGACCACGGCTGGCGACTTCCCCTATCAGGCCGGCATGACGGTCCAAAACGCGATTGCCATTGCAGGTGGCTATAACGCGAGGGCCGACAAGGCTGATGTCTTGATCACGAGGCGAAACGCCAAAGGCACGCAAACCTATAAGGTACCAGTGACCACGCAAGTCTATCCCGGCGATATTGTCTACGTGCGCGAACGCTGGTTTTAAACGATGCGCATTCTCCATGTGTTTCGCAGCCCCGTTGGTGGACTGTTTCGACATGTTCGCGACTTGGCTCGCGGCCAGTCATATCTAGGCCATGACGTTGGCATTTTTTGCGACAGCAACACCGGCGGTCAAAACGCCATCGACTTGCTTGAGCAAACAGCACCCTTTTGTAAACTTGGCATTACCCGCGAAGCCATGTCCAAGTTGCCCGGATTTGGTGATATTTCGTGTGCCCAACAGACGCTGAAACTGGCGCAAAGACTGAATGTCGATATTATTCACGGCCACGGGGCCAAGGGCGGGCTTTACGCCAGAATGGCCGCGAAGTTTGGCAACAAAACAGGTATTTACACGCCACATGGCGGCAGCCTGCACTATGAATGGAACAAATTGCCTGGCCCATTGTTTTTAGGTATGGAATGGCTATTGCGCAAAACCAACTCAGGCATGGTTTTTGTGTGCGAATTTGAGAAACAATTGTTCCAAAGCAAGATTGGCTTGGGCAATTGCAAATCGACAGTCGTGCACAATGGTCTTTGGCCCGAAGAGTTTACCAATGTTCAGGTTTCCACTGCCGCTTCTGATTTGCTCTTCGTTGGTGAAATGCGCAAACTGAAAGGCGTGGATGTACTGTTACGTGCCATCGCCATATTGAACCTGAAACGTCGTTTGACGGCAACATTGGTCGGTGAAGGGCCCGGTTTAGACATGTTCAAAGCTCTGGCCTCAGAGCTTAACATCGCATCGAACGTGAATTTTGTCGGTTTGAAAAAAATGAAAGATGCCATTGATTTAGGAAGGGTTTTTGTTTTGCCGTCTCGCAATGAATCTTTCCCTTATGTCATGCTTGAGGCGATTGCCGCGAACCGGCCGATTATTGGCAGCAATGTTGGCGGCATTAGCGAGGTCGTTCCGCATGATCAACTCTGTGCAGCGGATAGTCCAGACCAACTGGCCAAGCTAATTGAAACCGTCTTGGATAATCCAGCCAAAGCCCAAGAATGTGCCTCTGCACTGGCTACAAAGCTTCGCACAGGCTTCAGCGTTCCAGCAATGGCCAGTAAGATCACACAATTCTACCAGACCTGCCTTTAACCCTTTCTTAACCACAAAATTAGCCTCATCCATTGAAGCGTGAAAGCGGACTGAGATTTGCTCCTGCAGATACAATCACATGTTGATTGTACTAATTTGAAGCAGGCGATGAAACACGATCCTCGATCATTTGATTTAGCAACCTCCGTTGATGTCACTCAATTCGGTGAAGTGCAAACGCGTGGCCAACTGCGCGAAACCGTTGGTGGATCACTGTCAAATTCCCATTTTGTAGCACCGCGCATCGTCGCATCCTTGGCCAGGTTGGGCGACGCTCTTATCATGTTTCTGGCGGCGATGATTTCAGCGTGGCGTTATCCGGATTTTGCGGGGCGTGTTGACAGTTTGGTTTTCTTTTCCATCGGACTTCTTTCTGCCATCGCATTGCCGTTGATATTAGAGGTCCTGGGGCTCTACCGGCTCGATAACCTCATCATGCCTGCCAAAAGCATTTTCAAGCTCTTGCTGGCTTGGACCCTGCTTTTTTCAACTCTTGTATTCGCAATATTCCTGTTCAAAGAAGCCAACAACATCTCGCGCGTCTGGCTCGTCACATGGGCCATTGCCGGATATGCATTTTTCCTGACCTACCGCTTTTTTGTTGCAGCATTGCTTCGCAGATTTAACCAAAATGGCCAATTCAATCGGCGAGCAGTGATTGTTGGCGGCGGTGAACCAGCTGCACGTGTGATCGCCAATCTTCAAAGCCACGAGGACACGGGCATATCGATCATCGGATATTTCGATGACCGTGACGACAATCGCAGCATGGCTGAAGCACATGGAATTCCGAAGCTCGGAAGCATCGATGATCTGATTGATTTCTCGCGTGCAACACGCGTCGACAGCATCATCATAACTCTGCCTGTCACAGCCGAGGATCGACTCCTGCAAATCTTAAACAGATTATGGGTCTTGCCAGTTGATATCCGATTGAGTGCCTATGGCCAAAAGCTGCGCTATCGTCCCCGCGCCTATTCCTATATCGGCAATCTCCCATGCCTCGACATGTTTGACAGGCCATTAGGTGAATGGGGCCCACTACTCAAAGCCACGATGGATAAGATTGTTGCAAGTCTTGCAATAGTTATTCTGTCACCCGTGTTGGCTGCAACCGCACTTGCGGTAAGATTTGATAGTGAGGGACCAGTACTGTTCAAACAAAAGCGTTTCGGCTTCAATAACGAATTGATTGAGATTTACAAATTCCGATCAATGCACGTCAATTTGGCAGATCGCGATGCCTCCAAACTGGTCACCAAACATGACCCTCGTGTCACCCGGGTCGGTCGCTTCATTCGACGCACAAGTTTGGATGAATTGCCGCAACTTTTTAATGTTTTGAAAGGTGATCTTTCACTCGTCGGACCGCGCCCCCACGCCACAAAAGCAAAAGCTGCAGATTCACTTTATGAACATGTGGTCGACGGCTATTTCGCGCGTCACAAAGTGAAACCGGGCATAACGGGTTGGGCGCAAATCAACGGTTGGCGCGGCGAAACCGACACGGCAGAAAAAATTGAACGTCGTGTCGAGCACGATCTCTACTACATAGAAAACTGGTCGCTGATTTTCGATGTCTACATCCTGGCAAGAACGCCATTCGCCTTGCTCAACGCGGATAGCGCGTACTAGGATGGCTGCTGGAGCGCTGTCCATAAATACCGGTTGTTAACCTTTAATCTTTACTTTTCAGCAAGGATTAAACCCGCCCTGAGCGATATGGATTGTTGCCTCAAAAATGACGGCCCAGATGTTGACGATATCAAGCTCGACCTTTTCTTTGAGCTATGAAAAGCTTCGCCAGGCGCTGGTCTGGCTGATTTTTGCCAGCTCATTCATGGTAATTTTTGAACCCGCCCCAACCGATCTATTCTTCTTCATGGCATTTGCTGCCTATCTCTATTCGGGCTTGAACTATACCGCTGCGATTATGCCGTTAATGTTGCTGCTCTTGTTTTACAATATGGGCGGCTTTCTCAGTTACGTTATGGTTTCCCCAATTCAAGAGGCCCTGATGTTTGAGGTCACCTCGCTCTACATGGCAGCTTCAGCCATTTTTCTCGCCAGCTTTTTGTCAATCGATACTGAAAGACGTGTCAACCTGCTTTTTTCGGGTTATATTTTTGGCGCGGTTGTGGCGGGCATACTTGCGTTGCTGGGCTTCCTATTCTTCAAATCAATCGGAAAAACCTTCATTGCATTGGGCGCGAACGACCTCATCAGATTTGGTCGAGCAACTGGCTTGTTCAAAGATCCTAATGTCTTTTCCACCTATATGGTGTTTCCCTGTGTTTTGCTGGCCCAACGGCT
>JAYVXY010000153.1:0-15992 GCA_043784785.1 Aestuariivirga sp.
ACTTGCACCCAAGAAAATCGTAAAGGCTGCTCCGCCACCACCACCGCCTGTTGCGAAAGTGGCAAAGGCCAAGACGGCTGAAGTTGTCAAGCCTGCTCCAGCACCCATGCTAGCGCCGAAGCCCGTTCCTGCGCCTGACCTAAAACCCGAAACTATCGCTCCAGTTGTCGTCGTTCCTCCACCGCCGCCGCCCGTAATTGTGGAAGAGCCTGCGCCACGCAGTGGCGGCTGGTTTACACGGTTGAAGGAAGGGCTTTCGAAATCTTCTAAAACCATTACTGGTTCGATCACCGCCATCTTCACCAAGCGCAAGCTTGATAGGGAGACGCTGCAGGAGCTTGAGGACACCTTGATCCAAGCGGATCTCGGCATCACGGTTGCCGAACGCATTGTCGCTGCTGTCTCGCATGGGCGTTATGATAAGGAAGTTGACCCGGAGGAAGTGAAGCAAATTCTGGCCGCTGAAGTGGCCAAGGTGTTGAAACCTGTTGAGGTCCCGTTCAATTTTGGCTCGGAAAAACCGTTTGTTATTTTGGTCGTGGGTGTCAACGGTTCAGGCAAAACCACAACAATTGGCAAACTTGGTTCTATTGCTGCGGCCGAAGGCTTCAAGGTTATGTTTGCAGCGTGCGACACGTTCCGCGCTGCCGCTATTGAACAACTCACGGTGTGGGGCAATCGCATTGGGGCAACCACAATGAGCAGACCTACGGGCGCTGATTCAGCGGGCCTTGCTTTTGACGCCTTGAAGCAGGCGCGTGAAGATGGAACCGATATTCTGTTCATCGACACGGCAGGACGATTACAAAACAAAGCCTATCTGATGGATGAACTTGATAAGGTTGTCCGTGTGATCAAGAAACAAGACGAAGCAGCACCCCATGCCGTGCTCTTGGTGCTTGATGCCACCACGGGCCAAAATGCTTTGGCGCAGGCTGATGTGTTCACCAAGGTTGCTGGTGTTACAGGCCTGATCATGACCAAGCTTGACGGCACTGCTCGGGGCGGCATTTTGGTGGCCATCGCTGAAAAATTTAAGTTGCCGATCCATGCCATTGGTGTAGGCGAAAGCATTGATGATTTGCAGCCGTTTGATGCGCAAGCATTCTCAAGAGCCATTGCAGGATTTGAAGATTGACCAACCACACACGCAAAATGATTTTGGACTTAGGACCGCTTGTGGTGTTTTTTGGGACCTACTTGAAATTCGGATTGATCTGGGCCACGGGTGCACTGGTCATCGCTACAGTTTTGGCGCTGGTCGTCAATTATGCCCTTACCAAACATATCTCCTATATGCAGATTGCGACTGCGGTGATCGTTGTCATTTTTGGTGGGCTGACATTCTATTTGAAAGATCCGTTTTATTTCAAAATCAAGGTATCGATCATCAACGTGTTGTTTGGAGCGGCTTTGCTAGGCGGTCTCTATTTTAACAAGCTTTTTTTCAAATCCATGTTGGGTGAAGCAATTGCCATGCCTGATCAGGCATGGCGCGTACTGACTTGGCGTTGGGCGGGTTTCTTTTTCGGTTTAGCTCTGTTGAACATCATTATTTGGTTCAATTTTGCCGAATCCACTTGGGTTGCGTTCAAGGCTTTTGGCATTCTGGGGCTCACTATGGTTTTCGCAGTTGCGAACGCGCCCTATATGGCCAAGCACATGATTGAAGAGCCGCCTGAAAAATAAGCTCCGCAGACTGATCATCCGTGCACTGTTGAATGACATATTTCATTGTCAAGTCTTGTGTTCTTGCCAGATGTGTTCCTAGCTAGAGCTTCTTTGATCGGATGGTTGAATTTTAGCTTGCCGCAATTGCAATGACTCGCTAGGACTCGTCAGCTTTTGATCAAAGAAATTTTTCTTCCACAGTGAAACGTGGAAGGGTTGCATGTGTCATACTGGGGAACGGGCAGACGCAAGCGGGGAACAGGGATTTATGTCAGGTAACAAGGACACAAAACAATTTACGCGTTCCTTTTCGCATCTCTTGAAAAGAGCTGTGCAATATTCAGTTCATCTATACATGGATGAAGTTGGAAGGACCGGGTTGACGCATCGTCAATTCACCGTTCTTTCTGCTGTTGATAGCAATGATGGCAAGAGCCAGACTGAGCTTGTGAAGATTACCGGCATTGATCGCTCCACACTTGCAGATTTGGTGGCGCGCTTGATGGCACAGGGTTATTTGCAGCGCCGCCGTACCAAGGAAGATGCGCGCGCCAATGCCATTCGTTTGACGCCTGTGGGCAAAAAGATTTTAAAATCAACCCAGACTGGAGCGGAAGAAATAGATAAGCGTTTGCTTTCTCCATTTTCAGCTTCAGATCGGCGCGTTGTTATGGATTGTTTGGGGGCGCTTGCGATAGAAATGGACAAGCTCGACAAGGTTCAACCACCTTCGGAAGAAACCAAGGTGAAGCTGCGCCGCAAGATTTCGACTAATTGATGGGATGACTGGCTTTGGCGAGTTCGGCTGTAAATGTGCCGTCTGCCATGCTTGCCCCTAATCCGCCGATGATTTTAAAGCGGATGATACCATTGCCATCGACGATGAATGTTTCTGGCACACCATAGGCGCCCCAATCAATTGTTGCGCGGCCAGCACTATCAGCACCGATAGCGGCAAAAGGATTGCCGAATTCAGTCAGAAACTTCTTTGCATCTTCGGTGGCATCTTTGTTGTTGATACCATAGATATGAATATCAGAGCGTTTGGCGAGCGCCAGCAGAAGTGGATGTTCCTCGCGGCAGGGAACACACCAAGAAGCCCATATATTGACGATTGAAACGCTGCCCTTCATCAAATCGGCCCTTGAAAAACTTGGAGTATTCAAACCGTCAATTGCTGGCAGATCAAAATCCGGCGCAGGTTTTCCGATCAATACCGATGGGATCAGCTTTGGGTCGCGCCCCAGGCCTTGCCAGAGCGCTGCCGCGAGCACCACGAAAACCAACACAGGCATGATAGCCCAAACTCGACGATTGCTTTTCATGGTTGATCTTTAGATATTTGCCGCGATAGCTTTTTTGCCCGCATACGATCACGGAATATAATTACAGCTGTCAAGCCAACAACAAAAACCGCAGAAATAATGTAGGCCGAAATGGTGTAGCCGATATTGTTTGCATTAAAATCCATCAATGCGCCCCGATTTCGGCCAAGCGAATTTGCCTTAGTTTTCTGGCGACGATCTCGCTTCGCAAGGATGTGAGGTGTAATGCCAAAAATAACACCGTATAGGCCATTGCCATAACCAAAAGTGGCCATAGCATCGATCTGTCGATGGTTGGCCCACCGATTTTAAAAACGCTGGCTGGTTGATGCAATGTGTTCCACCAATTTACCGAAAACTTTACAATAGGCACATTGATCACGCCAACAATGGCGACGACGCGCGCAATAATTGATGCTTGGGTTGGTTCCTCAATGGTTTGCCACACCGCGATGTAGCCAAAATAAAATAGCATCAGGACAAACATCGATGTAAGCCTTGCATCCCACACCCACCAAGTGCCCCACATGGGCTTGCCCCAGAGTGACCCGGTGATCAGCGCCAGCAGGCAAAATACGGCACCGATGGGGGCTGCGGTTCTGGCGGCAGCATCAGCGAGGGGATGTCGGAAGATGATCGCAATCGCACTGAAAAAAGCCATGGCACAATAGATGAAGAGGCCCAGCCAAGCGGCAGGCACATGCACATACATAATGCGCACGGTTTCGCCCTGTTGATAATCAGGTGGAGACGTTACCAGTGCGCCATAAAGTCCGATCACAAAAAGAATGGCTGTGATGGCCCACACATAGGGCAACACGGCATTGGCCAGCTTCAAGAAGCGAGCCGGGTTGGCGAATTGTTGCATGATCCAATCTCCTCATCAACGCAGATAGGCTTTGAGCGCAGCAGCACTGGCCCAAGGGGCGACCACCAAGCTGACTAAAGTGATGGCGCTTAGCATAAGTATTGCTGGCATGGAACTGGATGGCCCCATGTCGGCGGTGGATGCTGCTATGCCAAAAATAAGAACTGGCACATAGAGCGGCAAGATCAAAAGTGAAACCAAAAGGCCGCCGCGCCGCAGCCCGGCCGTCACTGCGCCACCAATGCTGGCCAGCAGTGACAAAGCCAATGATCCGGTGATCATTGCAGCAAATAGAATAGGTAATTGTTTAAGATCAAGATTGAGTAAAATGCCCAAAGGTGGCGCGATCACCGCCAACGGCAAGCTCACCGTCAACCAATGGGCTAGGCCTTTCACAAGTGTGACGAGTTCAAATGGCATAGGCCCCATTGTCATGATGTCGAGCGAGCCATCCTCAAAGTCTTGTTGAAATATCCGGTCTGCGGTGAGCAACACGGCCAGCAATAGAGATAACCACATGATGCCCGGGGCGATGCGCGATAACAAAACTTGATCAGGCCCCAATGCCAATGGCACTAAAACCAATACCGCAAGGATGTAACCAATAGCAGCGCCCAGGCCACCGCCCTGATTTTTGGCAATCAAAATATCGCGCTTGATCAAAGCCCGGGTTGATTGCCAGATCATTGTCTGGCCTCCAATTCGAGTTGATGTGTGGACTTCATTCCGAGGTCGGTGTGTGTGGCGGCAATGACCATGCCACCGGAGCTCAAATGTGCCTCTACTACAGCTTGAAGGTTGCGAACTGATGATGCATCAAGGCCAACAGCTGGTTCATCAAGAAGCCATAAGGGGCGATACGACGTCATCAGTCTTGATAGGGCAAGCCTGCGCTTTTGGCCGGAAGACAGCAGTGCTGCTTGATCATTAGCCATGGTGGCGAGTTGAAATGCACTCAAGGCTGTTTCGGATTTTATACCGCCTAAAAATTCCGCCCAAAAATCGAGATTCTCTTGCAGCGTGAGTGCCGATTTATTGGCCTCTGAGTGACCGACATAATGGGTTTGTTCGGCCAATGGTTGATCAGTGTTTGCGCCTTCCAGTTTGATGCTGCCAGTCACTGGGATATTGAGGCCAGCCAACACTCTGAGGAGCGATGATTTGCCCGAGCCGTTGGGGCCGCGAAGTTCAAGCAACTCACCTGAACCCAATGAGAAATTCAAGTGCTTAAACACTACTCTGCCACCACGCTCGCAGCTCAAATTTTCGGCCTTAAGCCGCAAGGGCTTTGGCATTCATCAAACCATATATTGGCCGCCATTGGCCGAGAGCGTTGAACCCGTGATAAAGCTCGCATCATCAGCAGCCAAGAAGGCTACGCATCGGGCAATTTCTTCCGGCTCGCCTAATCGACCTACGGGGATCAATGGCAGGATTCTCTTTTCTCGAACCTCTTGCGGCACGGCCATCACCATTTCTGTAGCAATATAGCCCGGGCAAATGGCATTCACGGTGATGCCCTTGGCGGCACCTTCTTGGGCAAGTGATTTTACAAACCCGATTTCGCCTGCTTTGGCAGCAGCATAGTTCGCCTGACCCATCTGACCCTTTTGGCCGTTGATGGACGAGATACAAATGATGCGGCCAAAATTGCGATCACGCATGCCGCTCCAAATCGGTTGGGTCATATTGAAGAGCGAATTGAGATTGGTGTTCAGAACCTCTTGCCATTGTTGTGGCGTCATTTTGTGGAACATCGCATCGCGCGTGATACCTGCATTGTTGACGAGAATGTCTACGGCGCCGACTTCTATTTCGATTTGTTTAAGTGTTGCCGCACAAGTCTCGTAAGAGGAAACATCGCATTTATAAACGACAATTCCGGTTTCAGCTTTGAAGGCTGCCGCGGCTGCATCATTGCCAGCATAGATGGCGGCGACATTGCAGCCTTGGGCTTTCAATGCTTTTGAAATTGCTGCACCAATTCCTCGGCTGCCGCCAGTGACCACTGCTGTTCTTGCCATGTTGATCTCCCAAGTTTGCTTTTTGTTATCTTTCCAAGCACATGGCCACGCCCATCCCACCACCGATACACAAAGTTGCCAAGCCTTTTTTGGAGTTTCTGCGGCCCATTTCATAAAGCAGGGTTGTGAGTATGCGGGCACCTGAAGCGCCAATGGGGTGACCAATGGCAATGGCGCCGCCATTGACGTTTACGCGCGAGGCATCCCAACCCATGTCTTTATTGACAGCACAGGCTTGGGCCGCAAAAGCCTCATTGGCTTCAATCAAATCAAGGTCAGCGGCTTTCCACCCGGCCTTGGCCAAGGCTGCGCGCGAAGCTGGGATAGGGCCTGACCCCATAATAGCAGGATCAACGCCAACACTAGCCCATGACGCAATTCGGGCGAGAGGCGTGAGGCCACGTTTGGCGGCTTCAGCGGCGCTCATCAGGATCACGACAGCTGCGCCATCATTAATGCCAGAAGCATTGGCGGCAGTCACCGTGCCATCTTTGAGGAAGGCAGGTTTGAGCTTAGCTATGCCTTCAAGGTTCACGCCTTTCTTGATATATTCATCGTCGGAAACCACGATGTCACCTTTACGGCCTGAAATCGTAACCGAAGCGATCTCGTCTTTGAATTTGCCGGCAGCTTGTGCGGCTTCGGCTTTGTTTTGCGATGCGACGGAAAATTTATCTTGATCATCGCGGGTGATCTGCCATTTGGCGGCCACATTCTCAGCTGTGTTGCCCATGTGATAGCCGTTAAAGGCATCCCACAAACCGTCGCGTATCATGGTGTCGATCATTTGATAGTCGCCCATTTTTACGCCATCGCGCAAATGCTGTGCATGAGTGGCCTTGCTCATTGATTCCTGGCCACCAGCGGCAACAATCTTGGCATCACCGGACGCAATCTGTTGCATACCCAAAGCAACGGCGCGAAGGCCTGAACCACAGAGCTGGTTCATGCCCCAGGCTGGCGATGTGTTGGGAATTCCAGCATGAATGGCAGCTTGACGGGCTGGGTTTTGGCCTTGAGCTGCTGTTAAGACTTGGCCCAATATCACTTCATCAATATGCCCCGCTTCAATCTTGGCGCGCTCCATGGCTGATTTGAGTGCCACTGTCCCCAGTTGTGCAGCCGTGAGGCTTGCGAGAGTTCCATTAAACGAACCCACAGGGGTGCGAGCGGCAGAAACGATAACAATATCATGGTCGGATGCGGACATTATGTTACTCCAAGTCAAGGCAGATGATTGAATTCGGATTTTAACATAGCATCCTGCGCGCCTTTTCACAGTGCTGAAATGAGTGCGAATGCGAGATTTTTAGGCTTGCAATTGTGCGATGCACGGAGCAAGTTTTTGTCCTGCGACAGGCTTGCCAGCTTATGTTTGGGAGGGGCCGCCGCTACTGGGAGAGTTGACTGTGAGTGAAGATCAAAATCAGAGCAAGGTTGCAACAGTTATCAAAAAATACGCCAATCGGCGTTTGTATAATACGGCGACAAGCACCTATGTTACTTTGGATGATTTGGCGTTGATGGTGAAGAATGGCACGGATTTTTTGGTCTATGATGCCAAAACGGGCGAAGACATTACGCGGTCGGTTCTAACTCAGATTATTTTTGAAGAAGAAAACAAGGGTGCACAAAATCTACTTCCTGTGAATTTCTTGCGTCAACTCATCCGATTTTATGGCGATAGCATGCAGGGGCTAGTGCCTGGCTACCTTGAATTCTCACTCGACAATTTAATGAAAGACCAAGATAAATATCGCAAACAAATGCTTGATTCTGTGGGCATGGGTGATGCGTTCAAGGGTATAGAAGATCATGCCAAACGCAATATGGCACTGTTTAGTGACGCCATGAAAATGTTTAATCCGTTTGCGGCCATGATGAACGGCGCGGCGTCTGGTGCTGGCCATTCAAACCCCGAAGCACCCAAGCCAGCTTCTGCTTCTGCTAGCAAAGATGATCTTGAAGCGCTGAAAAGCCAGCTGGCGGCCATGCAACAGAAGCTGGATACGATCTCACGCTAATTGACCTAAGCAGCGTCTTGCTGCACCGTGGAATCCGAGGCTGGGAAATAGGTTTTGAGTTCACTCAGAGTTTCGCGCAAATTCGCAATGCTTGTATCAATTTCCGTGAAGTCTAGATCTGTAAATTGGTAGTCCTGCTCTTCAATTGGCCTGCTCTCATTAGGAATGGTGGTTGTTTCCCGTTCTCGAACTTCGATTGGAAGCAGAGCTTGGTCCTCGCTAATTTCAAGAGTTGGCAAAGCGGTTGATCGCAATTCGTTCTGTTCGAGAGCTTCAGGTATTTCTACAGCTGGTGATATATCTGCAATTCCCTTATCGGGTCTATTGGTTATTTCTGGGATGAGTGAAAAGACTGCGGATTCATTTGCCTTCCATGGGATAGCGATGCTCGCCTCTCCGAGGAGATTGCCTTGGAGATAATCGATACCCCAGCTCCTCAAGACGTCGGCATCTTCTTCATACTGGATCCATTCGGCGACAGTTTTAATTTTGAATTTGCCGGCAAGGTCAATCAAACTGCGGACAATGTATTCATTTTCGTTGTTGTTTCTGAGGTCTTGGCAAAAACTGCCATCCAGTTTGATCATATTGACTGGCAAGTCGCGGAGATTGCGGAAAGAAGTGAAGCCAGCACCAAAATCATCGATGGCGACACCGCAACCCAATTTTCGCAAACTCTCAACGAACTGCCGCGTCGACGGCACGTTGCTCAAAGCGACAGTTTCAGTCACCTCAACGGTCAGTCTTTCGGCGACATTGGGATTGGCGACGAGGATTTCAAGCAATTGGGAATACCAGCGAGGATCCATAGCAGTGGTGCCTGAAACATTCATGGATAGTTTGGAATCGGAGTAGGTATTTAGGGTTTTTACGATCATTTGCACGACTGATCGATCAATCAATCGGACGAGACCCAGATGCTCTGAAATTGGAACAAGATGAGACGCTGCTATCAGTTCTCCACTGGTTGCGTCTTTCATCCGTAATAACGCTTCATGCATGGCAATTTCGCCGCTTTTTGCATGAAAAATTGGCTGGAATGCCAATTTGAAACGATCCTCTTTCAAGCACTGCACAATTTCAGTGGCACAGCGCGCATTGAGGGCGCGTTCATTACTGCGACGTACGGAAGGTTTAAAGATAACAAAACCATCAGATGGCAGCCGTGCTGCTTCGTTGAGCGCTTCTTCAGCCATTGCTGTCGCTGTGTTTGCATCATTGGCATGGGCAGGAAGACAGATCGCGCCGATGGATAGCATAGCCCAAACCGGACCATGTTTGGTTTCAATTACGCTGTCACGAACGATCGATAGGAAGCGTTCCAATGCGATGTTTAATTCTGTTTGGCCGCATTCGTTCAGAATGATGCCAAACTTTCCACCGGAAAACCGAGCAATTCCATCGCCTGCGCGCATGACTTGCCGCAATCGTCGGCCCAGAGCGACAATCACTTCATCTGCCACATCGAAACCATAGGCTTCATTTACCACCGATAGATTATTGACGGCGGCGATGGCGAAGGCGCAGCTACGCTTTTCACGCGTGGCGACTGTGATTGCTTCACCGAGCGCTTCTGTCATACGCCCCCTATTCATCATGCCGGTCAGGGGATCGCAATTGCCCAAGAAGTTCAGATGCTGGTCACGTCGATGGCGTTCGTCTATGCGGCGGATTGTACCAAAGGCTTCTTGCGGAGCTCCATCAGGGCCAGCATGCCAGCGACCTTGATCTTCAATCCAAAGTGATTTTGCGCCACCGCGACCTTGACTTCGGAACATATATTCAATGCGATATGGAACACCTTTGCCATCGTCGCGGGTCTTTGCGTTCATGACGGCTTCATATCTCGTCGTGAAATTATCGACATCGAGAAGACCTGCAAATTGCTTACCTGACTTGATTTTGGTTAGCGAGCAATCCAGAATTTCGGCGGCATTATCGCTCCAAGCGATATCGTCACTGGCAATTGTCCACTTATAGGCTGCTTCTTCAGCAGCAGATAAAGCGCGGTGAACATCTTCCGCAATTGGTTTTGGTGCCAAGGCTTCATCAGATGTGGTTTTAGCCTCGGTCGTTTCTGCAAAGGAAAAAAGCTCGCTAGGACCCGTAATCAAGAAATGCCTCCCACAAAGTGAGCGGAAGAAGACTTGCTAAGCCTTGCTACAGTTACGCCACACATTCGTTGAAACTAACGCCGAATTGTAAATATTCGGGCAAAGATCAAGGTTAACGCTAGTTAACTCCTGTTTTAAGGGCCATTCGCGCGGATATATTGTGCAACTGCTCAATAGTCTGGCAATATATTTGTTTCGAGTTCCGAATTAAATCAAAATCTGCTCGAATTTGTGGCGTAGTTGTGACCAATTAATCACCGTTAACATTGTGTAAATGATTGATATTCAAATGGTATTGGTAGCCATGCAAAATTTGCATTGGTAATTTTGCTGCATTGCACCTAAGTAGAGTGCGTAAGCGAAGAAGATCAATTCCAAGGAAAGGAATTATATTATGTTTGAAGTTCTAAAGAGCCGTATCAATACTTGGAAGCGTTACAGCCGTACCGTTTCGGAATTGCAAAGCTTGTCTAACCGCGAATTGGCCGATTTGGGCATTATGCGCGGTGACATTAATCGTATTGCGAAAGACGCGGTACGCTAAAATGAATATCGCCAGGCTTTTCCAGCGCCAACGGCCTAGGAAGAACGGGGCTCAATTGAAGAATCAATTGTTAAGTCTCACCGAAGCCGACTTGGCAGATATGGGTATCAAGCGTTATCAGCTTGAGACGAAATTGCTGGGTTAAACCCCAGTCACAACAGAAGTTGGGCCCGGACGGCAATTTGTCCGGGCTTTTTATTGCCAATTTTTCATATTGCGGCAATCCGCCCAAACTGGCTGGTTGCGAGTCTCTTTACACTGTGATAGCGAACGCGCGCGATCTTGTGTTTGGCCTCCGGCCGAACACTCTAAACTTGAAGGTAGTTCAGTGGCGGCAAATCAAATCATCAGCGGTGTGGCAGGGCGTTATGCAAATGCGCTTTTTGACCTTGCAGCCGAAGAAAAAGCAGTGCCTGCAACAGCCAAGGGGCTGGAAGCATTTCAAGGGCTTATTGACGAATCGAGCGACCTAAAGCGCCTCCTAACTTCGCCTGTGTTCAAGGCAGAAGATCAAATGGATGCTGTCACTGCTCTGGCTGCCAAGTCGGGTGTGAACGGGCTGGCACTTAATTTAATCAAGCTGATGTGTGCCAAGCGCCGTCTTTCCGCTTTGCCAGATGCGATTCGGGGATTTCAGGCACTGGTTGCCGATGCAAAAGGCGAAACGGTTGCGGAAGTGACTTCGGCTGAAAAACTTTCTGCGACACAAATTAGTGATTTAAAAGCCGCACTCAAAGCCAAGCTGGGCAAAGATGTGTTGCTGACGACAAATATTGATACATCAATCCTCGGTGGCCTGATTGTAAAAGTGGGCACGACCATGCTTGATAATTCACTCAAAACAAAACTCTCCAATCTCAAGACTGCTATGAAGGGAACCGGCTGATTATGGATATCCGCGCCGCTGAAATTTCGACAATTCTAAAAAAGCAAATTAAGGACTTCGGCAAAGACGCTGAAGTGGCTGAGATTGGCCAAGTTCTTTCCGTGGGCGACGGCATTGCCCGCGTTTACGGCCTTGATAATGTTCAGGCTGGCGAAATGGTCGAATTCCCCGGTGGCATTCGCGGCATGGCGCTGAACCTTGAAACCGACAATGTCGGTGTGGTTATTTTCGGTAATGACCGCGACATTAAAGAAGGTGACACTGTAAAGCGCACTGGTGCCATTGTTGAAGTGCCAATCGGCAAGGAACTATTGGGCCGGGTTGTTGACGCACTCGGAAACCCCATCGACGGCAAGGGCCCGATCAAGGCTAAGAAATTCTCCCGTGTGGACGTTAAAGCGCCTGGCATTATTCCGCGTAAGTCAGTTCACGAACCAATGTCGACAGGTCTCAAGGCTGTTGACGCTTTGATCCCGGTTGGCCGTGGCCAGCGCGAACTCATTATTGGTGACCGCCAGACTGGTAAGACTGCGATTATTCTTGATGCGATTTTGAACCAGAAGGCCATTCACCAGAGCGGCCCGGAAAAAGATAAACTTTATTGCGTTTATGTGGCCTGCGGGCAGAAGCGTTCAACAGTGGCGCAGTTTGTCAAGATTTTGGAAGATGCCGGTGCGATGGAATATTCCATCGTGGTTGCGGCAACGGCTTCTGAATCAGCGCCGATGCAATATCTTGCACCCTTTACGGGCTGCACCATGGGCGAATATTTCCGCGACAATGGCATGCATGCCTTGATTGCTTATGACGATTTGTCGAAGCAAGCTGTGGCTTATCGCCAAATGTCTCTGCTACTGCGCCGCCCACCAGGCCGCGAAGCTTATCCCGGTGACGTGTTCTACCTCCACTCTCGTCTTCTTGAGCGTTCAGCTAAGTTGAACGACACTTTGGGTGCTGGTTCATTGACGGCACTGCCCGTCATCGAAACTCAAGCCAACGACGTTTCGGCTTACATTCCAACCAACGTGATTTCGATCACTGACGGCCAAATCTTCTTGGAAACCGATTTGTTCTATCAAGGCATCCGCCCTGCTGTGAACGTTGGTCTTTCAGTTTCACGCGTAGGTTCTGCTGCTCAGGTGAAAGCCATGAAGCAGGTTGCTGGCAAGATTAAGGGTGAGCTTGCGCAATATCGCGAAATGGCGGCGTTTGCACAGTTCGGTTCCGATCTTGATGCGTCCACACAAAAGCTTTTGAACCGTGGCGCACGTTTGACAGAATTGCTCAAGCAACCACAATTCTCACCGCTCAAAACCGAAGAGCAAGTTGTGGCGATTTATGCTGGCGTGAATGGTTATCTCGATGCCATTCCGGTTTCGAAGGTTCGTGAATTTGAAGAAGGCTTGCTGCGCACATTCAAGGATAAGCACATGGACATCATGGATGCGATCCGCACCGAGAAAGCCATTTCTGATGCCACGGGTGTGAAGCTCAAAGCCGCAGTCGACGCATTCGCCAAGGCATTTGCTTAAAGGTTAGAAGATGGCAAGTCTTAAAGACCTCCGCAACCGTATCGCCTCGGTTAAGGCAACCAGAAAGATCACCAAGGCCATGCAAATGGTGGCTGCGGCGAAACTGCGCCGTGCGCAAGAAGCAGCCGTTGCCGCGCGTCCCTATTCGGAGCGCATGGCGGTGGTGTTGGCCAATTTGGCTGGGGCTGTTTCAGGCCAAAGCAATGCGCCGGCGTTATTGGCAGGCACAGGCAAAGACCAAACTCATCTTCTCGTGGTCTGCACCGCAGAGCGTGGGCTTTGCGGTGGTTTTAACTCATCCATTGTGCGTCTGGCCCGCGAACATGCTGATCGTTTGATCGCCCAAGGCAAAACCGTGAAGATCATGACGGTTGGCAAGAAGGGTAATGATGCGCTGAAGCGTTTGTACGGCAAATACATTGTTGAAGCGGTTGATTTCCGTGGTCAGAAAGCTGTGCGTTATGACAATGCCGCAGGTGTTGGCGCTGCCATCATCCGCATGTTTGGCGAAGGCGCATTTGATGTGTGCACCATTTTCTTTGCTGAATTCAAATCGGTGATTTCACAGAAACCAACAGCCCTGCAAATGATCCCTGCGGCTGTTGCTGGTGGTGTTTCGGCTGACCTCGGCGGAGCTGTTTACGAAGCGGAACCTGATGAAGGCGAAATCCTGACTGATTTGTTGCCGCGTAATATTTCCATTCAAGTGTTCCGTGCACTGCTTGAAAACGCCGCCTCTGAACAAGGTGCGCGGATGAGTGCGATGGACAACGCTACGCGCAATGCGGGCGACATGATCAACAAGCTGTCGATTAAATATAACCGCCAGCGCCAAGCCCAGATTACCAAAGAACTCATCGAAATTATTTCCGGCGCAGAAGCGCTGTAAGATTTGTAAAGAAGGATATTTCACATGGCAAAGAAAGCTGTCGCATCAAAATCCTCCGGCCTTGTGGGTCGTATCACACAAGTGACGGGTGCCGTTATCGACGTGCAGTTTGATGGCGATCTGCCACAAATTTTGAATGCGCTGGAAACCACCAATGGTGGCAACCGCCTAGTTCTCGAAGTGGCGCAGCATTTGGGCGAAAAAACCGTGCGCACCATCGCCATGGACTCGTCTGAAGGCTTGGTTCGCGGCCAAGCTGTTTACGACACGGGCACGCCCATTATGATGCCAGTTGGGCCAGAAACATTGGGCCGCATTATGAATGTGATCGGCGAACCTGTGGATGAAGCAGGCCCGATGAAAACCAAATTGACCCGCGCTATCCACCAAGATGCGCCATCATTTGTTGAGCAATCAACTGAAGCAGAAATTCTCGTCACCGGTATTAAAGTGGTTGATTTGCTGGCACCTTATGCAAAGGGCGGCAAGATTGGTCTGTTCGGCGGCGCTGGTGTGGGCAAGACCGTGCTCATCATGGAACTGATTAACAACGTGGCGAAAGCCCATGGTGGTTATTCAGTGTTTGCTGGTGTTGGTGAACGCACCCGCGAGGGCAATGATCTCTATCATGAAATGATCGAATCCGGCGTGAACAAGAAGGGCGGCGGCGAGGGCTCTAAGGCTGCACTTGTATATGGCCAGATGAATGAGCCTCCAGGTGCGCGTGCGCGTGTTGCTCTCTCCGGCCTCACTGTGGCCGAGCATTTCCGCGATGAAGGCCAAGACGTGTTGTTCTTCGTGGATAACATCTTCCGCTTCACACAAGCAGGTTCCGAAGTGTCGGCACTTCTCGGTCGCATTCCATCAGCCGTGGGTTATCAGCCAACGCTGGCCACCGACATGGGCACGATGCAAGAGCGCATTACCACCACGCAAAAGGGTTCCATCACTTCAGTGCAGGCGATTTATGTGCCAGCCGACGATTTGACTGATCCGGCACCTGCAACATCATTCGCGCATTTGGATGCCACTACAACGCTGTCGCGCTCGATTGCTGAAAAAGGCATTTATCCTGCGGTTGATCCACTGGACTCCACCTCACGCATGATGGATGCGCGCATTATTGGCGATGAGCATTATCAAACCGCGCGCCGTGTGCAGCAAATTCTACAGCGCTATAAGGCCTTGCAAGATATCATCGCTATTCTCGGCATGGACGAACTTTCCGAAGATGATAAAACCGCCGTGGCCCGTGCCCGCAAGATCGAGCGCTTTATGAGCCAGCCTTTCTTTGTGGCCGAAGTGTTCACCGGTTCACCCGGCAAGTTGGTGCCATTGGCTGATACCATCAAGGGCTTCAAAGGCCTGTGTGATGGCGCTTATGATCATCTGCCAGAAGCTGCCTTCTATATGGTGGGCACGATTGAAGAAGCTGTCGAGAAGGCCAAAAAGATGGCCGCTGAGGCAGCGTAATCAAAATGGCTGGACTTCATTTTGAGCTCGTCTCCCCTGCGAAACTTTTGTTTTCGGGTGATGTGGCATCGGTCAATTTGCCTGGTACTGAAGGCGAAATGACCATTCTGCCAATGCACGCCCCCGTGCTGGCAACGCTTCGCCCCGGCATCGTGACGGTGACGAAGGATGGTGGTGCCACGGACAAGATTTTCGTGCGCGGCGGCTTTGCCGAAGTGAACCCACGGGGCTTGACCGTGCTGGCCGAAACCGCAATTGCCATGGCTGATCTGGATGCTGGCGCAATGGCTGCTCAAATTAAGAGCGCCGAAGATGATCTGGCCGAAGCCAAAGACGATGAAACCAAACGCCGTGCGAACGAGAACTTGGATCATTTGAAGAGTTTGCAATCGGCGGTATAGAAAATTCTGCGCACTGATGAATTTGAAAGCCTGCGAGATGATTGCGGGCTTTTGTTTGTTGTCCTCGCCCGCGATAACGGGAGAGGAAAGGCGCATGTCGAACGTGAGTGAGATGGGGAGGGTGATGGCCGCGCTTGTTGACAGCCCCTCATCTATCCCAAATCGCTGACGCGATGTGGGCTCCTTTCTTCCCCCGCTTTGCGGTGGAAGACGAAGAACAAAAAGTCCGCGCTGTGAGGCG
>JAYVXY010000154.1:0-15849 GCA_043784785.1 Aestuariivirga sp.
GGCCGTGCATCCTGAAACGGGCAATACCTGGCCCGCCATGCCAGAACCGATATTGGATGTGTGGCGCAAAGTTTCAAACTATGCGGGGTTGCCGCAAGCCTGCCTCGTTAACTTTTATCAAGGCGGAGCCAAAATGGGCCTGCATCAAGATAAGGACGAGGAAGATTTTTCAGCGCCAGTGGTTTCAATCTCATTGGGAGACACAGCCCTGTTTCGCTTCGGCGGCACCGAACGGGGCGGCAAAACCTCGACGGTGAAATTGGCGAGCGGCGATGTGCTGGTGATGGGCGGCAAATCACGCCTGTGCTTTCATGGCATCGACCGGGTTTATTCCGGAACATCAACATTGCTGAAAGAAGGCGGGCGGATTAATTTGACGCTGAGACGGGTGACGAAGGTGTGAGCCTATTGAATACCGATTGACTGGCGGATAGAAAGCTGGGTTCCATCTCGCGCCTGCGCTGCGCTCCGGCTTGGATGGAATGACGATATAAAAAATGAAAGAACGGAGACTTAATTTGCTCACTCTCGCAAACGCTCAAGCCATTGTTACCCACACACTCGCTCATGCCCATGAATTGAAATTCAAACCCTTATGCGTGGTCGTGCTCGATGCGCGCGGGGCTGTGGTGGCGAGCGCTTCCGAGGATGGCTCGTCGCTCAAGCGCTTCCAAGTCGCCAGTGCCAAGGCCCAAGGCTCACTGGCTTTCAACATGAACTCGCGTGCCCTTGAAAAATTGGCGATTGATCGCCCGCATTTTGTGGCTGGTGCCATTGCGGCGGTGGGAGGCACTTTGATCCCGGTGGCCGGTGGCGTGATTATTTGGGATGCCGATAAACAGGTGATCGGTGTTGTTGGTGTTTCGGGTGATACATCAGATAATGATGAGATTGCGGCCATTGCTGGCGTGAAGGCAGCTGGGCTTTTGGCGGATGGTGGTTAATTAAAAACCCTCACCCTAGGTGCATGGCTCTTGCCATGCCTCGAAGCGTGAGGGCGTTTAGGACTTACCCCACAAATCCATTCATCCGTGCATTATTCTTGCAGCCCGATGGCGATTTGAAGCCTTCCGAAGCGCGGCCCACTTGTTTGCCATTGGCTTTGGAGAAACAACGCCAGCGGCTTTCGCCGCGCTTGTCCTTATAAAATTCCCACTTGTCGCCAGAGGTATCGCGGTTGGCATTTTCCTCGCAATGTTTTTTGGATTTATAGCTCTCCGAAGATGCGCCAATGATTTCGCCATTGGATGCCGTACGCCGCCAACGAAATTCGCCGCGCTTATCCTTGTAAATTTGGAGTACATATTCAGCCATTATTTCCATCCCCATATTTTACGATTCATCATCAGCGTGAATCTGAAACTGATACGAAATTGAGTTCCTGTCCAGACCCAATCTATGTCTTGTTGAGAGCGGCCCGCAATTTTGCCGCCAATTCACCACCGAGCAAGGCCGCAGGCATGGCGAGCAGGAACAGCGCCCACACATACCAAGCCGGGCTTGAGTTCAATTTGGCCGAAACCGCGATGCCAAAAAACCGGATGATGATGCCGATTACGCCCAGAACCAGCGCATGCAGCATCGGATAATGCGGGGCCAGATAGGCGGCGATGAATGAACCCAGCACATTGAACATGGTGCGATAGAACAACACGGCCAAGGCGATCAGCGGAGATATGATCAGGCTGCCATGCGGTATCCAGCCGAGCCATTCAAACCCGAAATCAGCACCAAGCGACAAGCCTGCGCTCACAATCACGCCGAGCCCAATGGCCCATAGGGTTATGACATGCTTGTTTTCCATAGGCTCAGTCTAGCGCATCGGGCGGTCACCTGACCATCGATAAGTTGCTCTCGCCTACTCTGCCTTTGAAACACCAACCATGGCGGGGCGCAGGCAGCGTTCGCCCACTTGATAGCCCGATTGCAATTCCTGCATCACAATGCCGGGTGGCTTTTCATTGGTCGGCACTTCAAAAATCGCCTGATGATAATTGGGGTCAAACTTGGCCCCCACGGTTTCAATCTTGCGAATGCCATGACGTTGGAAAATGTTGAGAAGTTCACGTTCGGTCACTTCAACACCGGCGATGAGATTTTTTTCAACGTCACCAGCGCGGTCACGCTCTTCCTGCGGCAAGGCTTGCAAGGCGCGGCCAAGATTATCAGCCACGGTCAAAAGATCACGGGCGAAATTTGTTGCCGCATATAATGTGGCTTCGGCCTTTTCGCGCTCGGTTCGTTTGCGCAAATTTTCCATCTCAGCCGCCAGACGCAGCAGACGGTCCTTCGATGCGGCCACTTCATCTTTCAGCATGATGATCTCAACATCGCGCGGATCAACGCTTGGGCCATTCAAGGCCTCGTTCAAAGCCTCAGCAGCCAGATTTTCGGTGTGGCCGTCTTCAGCCTCGTCGTGTTCTTGGGTCATTAAAATTGAATCCGGTTCAAACAGGTTTGTCGGTTGCCCCGCATATCGGGCGAAACGCATAAAAAATCAAGTGCGCTCAATCAAGAAAGCAATCGCCCGACAACCTTGGCGGTATAATCCACCATGGGGATGATGCGGGCATAATTCAGCCGTGTCGGCCCGATAATACCCAAAACACCGACAATTTTTTCCTCATCATTCTTGAATGGGGCGACAATGAGCGACGAGCCTGACATGGAAAACAGCTTGTTTTCCGAACCAATGAAAATCCGCACCCCTTCGGCTTTTTCGGCGAGGCCCAGCACATCCACCAGATCGCGCTTGTTTTCAATATCATCAAATAATTTACGGATGCGCTCCAAATCCGCCAATGCGCCAGGTTGTTCCAACAGATTGGCTTGGCCTTTGACAATCAGGTTTTTGGAATCAACATCACTATGACCCGACCAAACCGCCACCCCTTGCTGCACCAACTTGGCCGACACATCGTCCAATTCGCGGCGCAGTTTTTCAACCTCATGGGCCACAAGTTTTTGCACTTCATCAATGCTGCGGCCCTGGCTCATGGCGGAAAGATAGTTGGTAGCGCGAATGAACACTGAGGCCGGCAAGCCCGGCGGCACATCAATGATGCGGTTTTCAACACTGCCATCTTCACTGACCAGAATGACCAGAGCGCGGCCCGGCGAAAGATTGACAAACTCGATATGTTTCAGCTTGGCATTATATTTGGGTGACATCACGATGCCCGCACATTGCGACAGGCCCGAGAGCATGGTGGAGGCTTCACCCAGCACATCTTCATAACGGCGGTTGCGATTGGTGGCCTTCACCTCGGCATCAATGCGCGCCCGCTCGGTGGCATTAATCGCGCCCACTTCCAGCAGTGCATCGACAAAAAAGCGCAAACCTGCCTCGGTGGGCATGCGGCCAGCCGACGTGTGCGGCGAATAGATCAGGCCAGAATCCTCCAAATCCATCATCACATTGCGCACCGAGGCCGGCGATAATCCGGCGGGCAGCGCTTTGGAGATGGTGCGCGAGCCCACAGCCTCACCGGTTTCCAGATAAGTGTCGACAAGCTTGCGGAATATTTCACGGCTGCGCTGATCAAGCCCGGCAAGGCCGGAAGCTCTATCATCAAGAAAGGGGCGGGGCGGGATGATGGTCATGGAGGTAATCTAGGAAGTGTGGGGGAAGAAGGCAATGTTTCGTCTTCCACCGCGTCGCGGTAGAAGACATTCCACTTCCAATCATCCAATCCGCTTGCTATCGCCTTTGCCATGAGCTCCAAAGTTGAAATCCGAGCAGCCCAACCACGCGATATTCCGGCGCTCGTGCGGCTTTTACAGGTTTTGTTCTCGCAAGAAGTTGAATTTAAACCAGATGGAACCAAGCAAGAAGCCGCCCTTTTGATGATTTTGAGCGATAGTGCTCATGGCACCATTCTGGTCGCTCAAAATAGCGAACAGATTTTGGGTATGGTCAGCCTCCTGCCTTTGGTCAGCACGGCTTTGGGCACAAGAGTGGCGATTTTGGAGGATATGGTGGTAGCTCCATCAGCGCGAGGAATCGGCGTGGGCGCAAAATTGCTGGGGTCTGCGATCGCTTATGCAAAGTCAGAAGGCTATGCGCGTCTAACCCTGCTCACCGATCAAGACAATCTGGTGGCGCAACAATTCTATGAAAACGCCGGATTTATAAAATCGACGATGGTGCCGATGCGGTTGACGATTAAATTATAAACTATTTCCATTCTGCAAGCTGATTGCTAAACACCCTTCCCATGACACTGAAACTTGCAATTGCCGGGGCGGCTGGACGGATGGGGCGCGAATTGGCGCGGATCGTTCATGAAACCAACGGCTGCGTGCTGAGCGGAGGCCTTGAAGCACCAGGCTCGGCGCATGTTGGTGCTGATTATGGCGAGCTGATGGGTGTGGGCAAGAATGGCGTGATCATTTCGGATAAGCCCGAAACGGTTTTGGCTGGCTGTGATGGCATAATCGATTTCACCATTGCGCCTGCCACCTTGGCACTTGTGAAGCTGACCGCTGCGCATAAAAAAATCCATGTGATCGGCACCACCGGCATTGATGCTGAGGGTGATGCCATCATCAAAGCTGCATCTGCCCAAACCGTGATTATGAAAACCGGCAATTATTCACTCGGCGTGAATATGCTGGCCGCACTGGTTAAAAAAGCCGCCGCTGCCTTGGGTGAAGAGTTTGATATTGAAATTCTGGAAATGCACCACCGCAACAAGGTTGATGCGCCTTCTGGCACAGCCTATTTGCTGGGCAAGGCCGCTGCTGATGGCCGGACTGTTTCGCTCAAAGATAAATCAGTGCGTTCTCGTGATGGCATTACCGGTGTGCGTAAATCGGGTGACATCGGCTTTGCCAGTTTGCGTGGTGGTTCGGTGGTGGGTGACCACACGGTGATTTTTGCGGGCGGTGGCGAGCGTTTGGAATTGCGCCATGTGGCGGAAAACCGTGAGCTGTTTGCCCGCGGCGCGGTGAAGGCGGCGCTGTGGTGCAAGGATCAAAAACCCGGGCTTTATAATATGAATGATGTTTTAGGATTGGAATAATTATGAGCGGAACATTGGTTTTAGTGCGTCATGGCCAGAGCGATTGGAATTTGAAGAACCTGTTCACTGGCTGGAAAGACCCTGATCTTTCGCCCCAAGGTGTGAACGAGGCGAAAGCCGCAGGCCAGCGCCTGAAGGCCAAGGGCTTGAAGTTTGATGTGTGTTTCACTTCCGCCTTAACCCGCGCCCAGCACACATTGAAACTGATCCTCGCTGAGCTTGGCCAAACCGGCCTGCCCGAAACCCGCGATCAAGCTTTAAATGAGCGCGACTATGGCGAGTTGACGGGTTTGAACAAGGATGATGCCCGCAAGAAATGGGGCGAGGAACAAGTGCTGATCTGGCGACGCTCTTATGATGTGCCGCCCCCCGGTGGCGAAAGCCTCAAAGACACGCTGGCCCGATCACTGCCTTATTATGTGCATATGATCCAGCCGCATGTGCTGGAAGGCAAAACTGTTCTGGTTTCCGCCCATGGCAATTCGCTGCGCGCGCTGATCATGGCCATTGAAGGCCTAACGCCGGAGCAGATTTTGAAGCGCGAATTCGAAACCGGTGTTCCGATTGTTTATAAACTGAAGGCCAATTCATTGCCCGAAAAAGTTGAAATCCTGAGCGCCTGATATGATCCGGATCTATGGCGCAGCGGAGTTTGAAAAACACATTCCCCGCTTTGCCGAGATTTTGATGGATGCGGTGGATTCCGGTGCTGGTGTTTCATTCATGAAACCGCTGGCACGCGAAGAAGCTGAAGGATTTTGGCACGGGCAATTGCAAGGCATTGCCGCGGGCAAGACATTTCCCATCATCGCCGAACAGGATGGCAAGATCGCTGGCCTGGTGTTGCTGTTGAAAGCCTGGGCCCCAAACCAGCCACACCGCTGTGATGTGGCCAAACTTCTGGTGCACCGCGATTTCAGAAGGCAAGGCCATGCCACGGCTTTGATGCAAGCGCTTGAAGCCAAAGCCCATGCCTTGGGTTTGACAATGATTAATTTCGATGCCGTAGAAGGCAGTGTGGCCGAAGACTTCTACAAAGCTTTAGGCTTCATTTGCGTGGGCTATTACCCCGACTACGCCTATTCCGGCGATGGCAAGCTGGATGGAACGGCGCTGTTTTACAAGAGGGTGTGATCTCGTCTTCTCCCCGCTTAAGCGGGGAGAAGAAAGGGGCCTATATTGCGAAAGCAATATGGGATAGATGAGGGGCATGTCGGCAGTTTGGAGTATAGCTGCCAACAGGCCCCTCACCCTCCCATTGCTTCGCAATGGGCCCCACCCTCTCCCCGCTAAAGCGGGAGAGAGGGAATCAAACCTTCCCCGCCTCCCAGCCCAAGATCGCGCGCTTGCGCGTTAGCCCCCAGTGGTAGCCTGTGATATCGCCTGACTTTCCAATCACCCGGTGACATGGCACGACGAATGAAATCGGATTGCGACCCACGGCAGCACCCACGGCACGGGCGGCCTTGGGCTTTTCGATGGATGTGGCGATGTCGCCATAAGTCACCGCGCGACCAACGGGGATTTTCAACAGCGATTCCCACACCCGAATTTCAAAATCGCTGCCGATAAAGGTGATGCGCAAGGGCTGGCCATCTTTCCATTTGTCGGCTGCAAAAATCCGCGCCGCATAGGGCGCGGTCTTGGCTGAATCCTCCGTATACTGAGCATTATACCAGCGCTTCTGCATATCAGCCAAAGTCGCCGCCTCTTGGCCCTTATCAGCAAAGGCCAAGCCACACAGGCCATAATCGGTTGCCATTACCAAGGCCAAACCAAAAGGCGATGGGTGAAAGCCATAGCTGATTGTGAGGCCAACCCCTTTGGATTTATAGGCGCCGGGTGACATGCCCTCATGCACCACAAATAAATCATGCAATCGGCCCGGCCCTGATAGACCAACTTCAAGCGAAGTTTCCAATATGCTGGCTGAATCCTTCAGCATGGCGCGGGCATGATCCAGCGTGAGGGCTTGCAGAAAGGCTTTTGGCGTCAGCCCCGCCCATCTGGTGAACACGCGCTGCAATTGCTCGGCGTTCATGCCAACAGGTTGGGCCAGCTCTTCCAGCGAAGGTTGATCGCGCCAATTCTCCGTCAAGTTCGAAAGAACGGCGCGCACTTTTTCATAGTCTTCGAGATTTGAATGTTCCATGAGGCGAAACTAGGATAAGGCTGGCTTCGAAGCCACCCGTTTTCCGGACATATAGCAAAAAATGCCACGCCGCCTTAAAGCCCCCGAGATTGAAGAGATTTTCAAACGCTTCCAGAATGCCGTTCCCGAACCGCAGGGCGAACTGCATTCGGTCAATGATTTTACCTTTCTGGTGGCCGTGGTGCTGTCAGCACAGGCCACCGACGCGGGTGTAAACCGCGCGACGATTCCATTGTTTAAGATCGCCGACACGCCGGAAAAATTCGTGGCGCTGGGCGATGAGAAATTGCGCGACGCGATTAAATCAATCGGGCTTTACCGCACCAAGGCTGTGAATGTGATGGCCTTGTCGAAGCTCTTGATCGCCGAGCATGGCGGCAAAGTGCCGAATAATCGTGAAGCTTTGGAAGCTCTGCCCGGTGTTGGCCGCAAGACCGCCAATGTGGTTTTGAATCATGTGTTCGGCGAAGCCACTATTGCGGTGGACACGCATTTGTTTCGATTGGGTAATCGCATTGGCTTTGCCCAGGGCAAAACGCCTTTGGAAGTTGAAACCAAATTATTGAAAGTGGTGCCGGAAAAATATATGCGCCACGCCCATCATTGGTTGATTTTGCACGGACGCTATGTGTGCAAAGCCAAGCGCCCGGAATGCTGGAAATGCCTGATCAATGATATTTGCCAGTTCAAACCGAAGACGCCGAAACCCTCTTGAAGATGTGCACGAAATAAGATGTTGCGAATAATGGCAACACAAAGTTCACAATCGGGATGAGCGAAATAAACGCGGGCACCAATCCAGCGATAAATAACATCACGCCATTTTGTTTGCGCAAATTGCTGGCGGCCTTGGGCGACATGAAGCGCGTGGCCACCATTTCAAAATATTCGCGGCTGATGAGATAGGCATTGGCAGCCAGCAACAGCACCGCGCCAAAACCCGCCACAAACACCAGCGGAAACACAATCAAATTAACAGCCAAGGCAAGACCCGCAAATTCCAAACCAAAGAAAAACGCCGGGATCATTGGCAGTGATTTGCCTTTTGCATCTTTCGGATAGTGTTGCGCTTCAACTTTTTCGGCGATGCCATCAAGAAACAGACCGGCGAAAAGTGCCGTGACTGGCCCCATCAAAAAGATAAAGGCGGCGATCAGGCCAATGCCTGTTCCCAATGCGATCAAAGTGTGCAGCCACACCCACGGAACCAAGGCAAAGAATGAAAGTGTGACTTCCACGGCGACCAAGATGGCGACAAATAAGGCCACCGCCAAGCCAATGGATTTCCACAACACATTGCGGAATTCCGGCGAGGTCAAATCATTCACAGCATTGAAAAAGGCTTTGATCATGGCGAGTTAGGTAATCATTCGCCTCCGGTTCTACAAGCACGCCAATTTCTAAAGCTTGATTTTGCCCCTTAAACCCGTCATTCCGACGAAAGCCGGAATGACGACAATGTGCAATTTACAGGGCCTTACATGACCAATTCGAAATATGACGTTCTCGCCATCGGCAATGCCATCGTCGATGTGATTGCCAAGGTGGATGAGGCCTTTGTGCAAAAGGAAAAACTGGTCAAAGGTTCAATGAATTTGATTGATGAAACCCGCGCCGAACGTCTTTATGGCGTGATGGGCCCGGCCATTGAAGTCTCGGGCGGTTCGGCCGGAAATACCGCTGCGGGTGTGGCGAGCTTTGGCGGATCGGCCGCTTATTTTGGCAAGGTGCGCGCCGACCAATTGGGCGAAATTTACCGCCATGACATGCGCGCGCAAGGTGTGGCCTTTGACACACCTGCTGCAGCTTCAGGCCCGGCCACGGCCAGATCATTCATTCTGGTGACCCCCGATGGCGAGCGCACCATGAACACCTATTTGGGTGCATGTGTAAATCTCTCCATAGCTGATGTTGAAAAGTCGGTGGTTGAGGCGGCACAAGTAACTTATATGGAAGGCTATCTTTGGGATAAGCCAGAGGCCAAAGAGGCTTTTCGCCTCACCTCAAAAATTGCGCGTGGTGCTGGTCGCTTAACCTCAATCACGCTGTCTGATTCATTTTGCGTGGAACGCCACCGCGACAGTTTCCTCGATTTGATCAAGAGCTCAATCGACATTGTATTCGCCAATGAAAGCGAAATTAAATCGCTCTACAAAACCCAGAATTTTGATGGCGCAATGCAGGCGATCCGTAGAGATTGCCCAATGGCGGTGTTAACCCGTTCCGAGAAAGGATCGATGGTTGTATGCGGATCTGAAACAATTGAGGTGAAAGCTCATCATGTTGATCAGGTGGTTGATGTAACAGGTGCTGGTGATCTTTATGCGGCGGGATTTTTGTTTGGCCACACCCGCGCCATGCCGCTAGCCAAATGCGCCGCACTTGGAAGCCTGGCCGCTGCTGAAATTATCTCACACACCGGTGCAAGGCCTGAAGTGAATTTGGGCGATTATGCAAGGAAGCTGGGATTGGTTTGAAGTTACTTCCCTCTCTCCCTCTTAAGAGGGGAGAGGGTGGGACCGGCGCCGAAGGCGTGGGAGGGTGAGGGGCCCGTTGGCAGCGGAATTCAACTTCCAACAGGCCCCTCATCTATCCCAAATTGCTGTCGCAATTTGGGCCCCTTTCTTCTCCCCACTTCAGTGGGGAGAAGACGCTATCCTTCATTCTCCGTTTTTATCTCTTCAACCTTTGGCAAATGAATTCGCACGCGCTTCACGCGCCTTGGGTCAGACTCCAGAATTTCAAACTCCAAGCCTGTTGGATGTTTGATGATCTCGCCTCTTGTGGGAACACGGCCTGCCATCTCAAACACCAGACCACCTAATGTGTCGACTTCATCTTCCTGATCATCGGGCAAAAGATCAACCTTGAACATTTCATCAAGGGTGGCGATGCTGATGCGGGCATTGGCGACATAAGTTAAATCATCCTGCTTGCGCATCATGCCGTGTTCATCATCGGTGTCGTGTTCGTCGGCAATATCGCCGATAATTTCTTCCACCAGATCTTCGAGAGATACCAGGCCATCGGTGCCGCCATATTCATCCACCACAATGGCCAAATGAACATGCGAGGTTTTCATTTTGATCAGAAGATCAGAGGCCGGCATGGAGGGTGGCACAAACAACACGTCGCGGATCATGCTGGGATGTTGCTTGATGGTGGAGGATAATTCTTTCGCAGCCAGTGCAATGCCCGCTTCCGTCGAAGTTTTGGTTTTCTTTTTGCTGCCCTTGGCACTCATCCAGCGCAGATAATCTTTGACATGGATCATGCCCACAATATCATCGAGTGATTCATGATATATGGGCAGCCGTGAATGATTGGCTTCAATAAACTGGCTGAGCAGACTGCGCATATTTGCGGTTTCTTCTTCGGCCACGATATTGGCGCGCGGCACCATCAAATCATCCACGCGCAAATCGGCAAAGCCCAGCACATTGCGCATCATCGAACGCGCATCAGCATCCAATGTTTCAGTACCAGTTTTTTCAGCGTGGCTGTCGATCACGCCCTCAAGGCTTTCACGCAAATCGGCATTGCCGCCGGAAAGCCTGGTTCTGATACGATTGAGAATACTGCGTTTAGGGGGCAACATTTATTTTGAACTCATGACACATAGGGATTGGCAATGCCAAGTGAAGACAGGATTTTGATCTCAGCGGCTTCCATGACATCAGCATCTTTTTCAACTTCATGATCATAGCCCAAAAGATGCAAAACGCCATGCACGATCAAATGACAGGTATGATCGGCCAGAGTTTGATGAGCTGCTTCAGCCTCGCGCGCAACCGTGCCAAAGCCCAAAACAATGTCGCCCAGTAAGGCCAATTCGCCGGGCGGCACCGGCTGATCCTTAGGCGCGGGGAATGAAAGCACATTGGTCGGCTTGTCCAGTCCACGCCACTCCCTGTTCAAATCCTGCATGGTTTCATCATCAGCAAAAAGCAGAGTGATGATTTTTCCCTGCTCACCATTGGGCAGCGTAGCCACCACCGCCTGCTCAGCCATCAATTCAAGATTGGGCAAGGCAGCCCAACCGTCATCCTCAATGGCAACATCAAGCGGCATAGATGCTTAGACACCACGCGGTTTGCGCTGGGCAGAAATGGCAATGCCTTTTTTGTCGTAAGCCGCAACAATGCGCCCAACCAGAGCATGGCGCACAATGTCTGT
This sequence comes from Aestuariivirga sp., assembly GCA_043784785.1. Lineage (GTDB taxonomy): Bacteria > Pseudomonadota > Alphaproteobacteria > Rhizobiales > Aestuariivirgaceae > Aestuariivirga. The sequence continues at coordinate 11,353 of JAYVXY010000154.1, forward strand.
GGTGGTGAATTGCGTAATGCCAACCCCTGAAACACCATCGAGAATCGACAGCGCATCATCAAGCCCCGAAGTCATGCCATAGGGCAAATCGATCTGTGATGGATCACCAGTAATCACCATCCGGCTGCCTTCACCAAGACGGGTCAAAAACATCTTCATTTGCATTGGCGTGGTATTCTGCGCTTCATCAAGAATGATGAAGGCCGAGCCCAGCGTGCGCCCTCGCATAAAGGCCAATGGTGCAATTTCAATCTGGTTTTCCGCCATGGCCTTGACCACATTGCTTTGCGGCATCATGTCATAAAGCGCATCATAAAGCGGGCGCAAATAAGGATCGACTTTTTCCTTCATGTCACCTGGCAAAAACCCCAAGCGTTCGCCCGCTTCAACGGCAGGGCGCGACAGGATGATGCGGTCAACTTCACCATTCATCAATGCTTCGGCAGCACAAGCAACTGCCAGATAGGTCTTGCCGGTGCCCGCAGGCCCCACACCAAACACCAATTCGTTCTTGCGGATCAAATCAATGTAAGCGCCTTGATTGGCGGTGCGGGCCGAAACGGTTTTGCGGCGGGTGCGAACCCCACCTTCATTCACTTCTTTTTCATCGGCGATTTTGACCATGCGAATGGCACCATCAATTTCGCCTTTGTTGATGTCAGCACCGCGCGCTGCTTTGGTATAGAGCTGCACCAGAACTGCGCGCGCCAATTCAGCACTGCCGCGATCACCACGGATCGCGAGCCTGTTGCCACGCGGCGTGATCGTGACATTCAATTTATGTTCGATAAGAGCAAGATGGGCATCATGCTGGCCCAACAAGACTGACAATACGCGATTATCATCAAAAGCAAGAGACAAAACACCATCTTCTTGATGGCTCGGTTGACCTGAAGATCTTAAGGCGTTTGAAATTGGGCTCAAATCGATGCGACTCCTTTTTGCGGGTGAGATACATATTGCCCCGAAAGTGAGTTCGGGCCAACGGCTATAATTTCAGTGTCCACAATGGTGCCAAGCGTGTCTTTGCCAATATCAAGATGCACCGATTGCAGATAGGGAGAACGGCCAATCATTTGACCTTCCTGGCGGCCGGGCTTTTCAATCAGCACCGGCAAGGTGATGCCCACACAAGCCTTGTTGAAAGCTGCGGTTTGATCAGCCAGCAGCGCTTGCAAACGAGCAAGACGTTCAGACTTCACCGCATCGGGAATTTGTTTGGTGTTTTCAGCCGCTGGTGTGCCGGGCCGAGGCGAGTATTTGAATGAGAAGGCTGAAGCGTAATTCACCTCGCGCACAATCTCCAAAGTGTTCTCAAATTCAGAATCTGATTCACCGGGGAATCCTACAATAAAATCACCCGAGAGAGCAAGGGCTGGCTGGCTTTGGCGAATGCGGTCAATCAGCTTGATATATTGCTCGGTGGTGTGGCCGCGATTCATGGCTTTTAATACGCGGTTTGAGCCGGATTGAATGGGCAGATGTAAAAATGGCATCAGCTTGGGATTAGCGCCATGGGCTGCAATCAAATCATCAGTCATATCGCGAGGGTGGCTGGTCATGTATCTAATGCGATCAATGCCATTGATCTGTGACAGTTCGGTGATGAGGTGAGCGAGACTGCAAGTCTCGCCTTTATGATCGTGGCCACGATAGGCATTCACATTTTGGCCGAGCAATGTGAGTTCTTTCACGCCTTGATCTGCCAGTTTTCGGGCTTCATCGACAATCTGGTTAACTGGCCGCGAGAATTCAGCCCCGCGCGTATAAGGCACCACACAAAATGTGCAGAATTTATCACAGCCTTCCTGAATGGTGAGAAACGCGGTCACATTGCGCGAGGTCGGCTGGCGCACTTGATTCTGAGCTAACCCAGCGAACTTATCATCCACCGAAAACTCGGTTTCAACCACGGCGCGACCCGTGTCGGCGCGCGCTTTCAACAGCTCTGGCAAGCGGTGATAAGTCTGCGGCCCGAAAACCAGATCAACCGACTTCATCCGGCGGGTGATCTGTTCGCCCTCCGCCTGGCCCACACAGCCCGCAACCGCAATCATCATCTCATGGCCCTGTTCGGCGCTGGTCTTTTTCAAATCGCGAAACCTGCCAAGCTCGGAATAGACCTTCTCAACCGCCTTTTCACGAATATGGCAGGTGTTGAGGATGACAAGATCAGCGCCTTCCGGCGTGTCGGTTTGGGCATAGCCTAAGGGCGCCAGCACATCCTGCATACGCTGGCTGTCATAAACATTCATCTGACAGCCATAGGTTTTGACATAAACGGATTTACTCATGGGCCGACTGCTAGCGGATTTCGCCGCCGCCGTGAAGCACCAGCGCCAAACTCTGCCGAATTGTGGCTTCGGCGGTTTTCGCCATTTCCTTGCGCGAAGCCTGTTGCAGGGCGGGATGGATCAACACAGTAACGTCCAAAGGCCCCGCCTGCAGCGCAGCCCATAAATGCGGAACCAAATCCATATCGCCATGCCATGCAAATAATGGCCGGTTGCGCCGTGTGATCGGCAGACGAAGATTGCGTTGGTAAACAATGGTGATTGGTATGACCGGCACATCTAATGCGTCAACCACACCAAAATAGGATGACTTGAAGGGTTTGACGCTGTTGCCATCATTCGATGTGCCTTCAGCAAACAGAACCAGACAGTCATTAGCTTTGAGGCGCACGACGATTTCTTCTGTTGATTTTCGAGTGCTGTGCCGCCTCTCACGGTTTATGAAAACGCTGCGCTGCAATTTGGCCATCCATCCAAATAATGGCCAGTTGCCCACTTCGCGCTTGGCGACAAATGACAGAGGTGTCACCGCGCTTAAAATGGGGATGTCCATCCATGAAACATGATTGCTGACCAGAAGGGCCGGGCCTGTGGGAATGATGCCCTCAATATTCACGGTAATACCCAGCAAAAGACATAACAGACGGTGGTAATGCCAAGGCAATCTTGCTGCAGCGCGCGCGTTCAGTTTGATCAGCAAGTATTGCAAAGGCATCAATGGCAAGGTGAGGCCCAGAAAGCCAATGAGGATGAAGATCGCCCGCAACCTTTGCATCAGTTCAAATTCAAACGCAGGATTAAAGCATCTTCGAACCGACCATTGGGAAGCGCGTAGTAATTCCTGCGGCGCCCCACTTCAGCAAAGCCCGCCTTTGTATAAAGCGAAATGGCCTCCCGATTCGATGTGGCAACTTCCAGAAACAGGCTTTTGATTTTGAAAGATTTTAACATTGTAATTGCCAGTTTTAACAGGTTTTGGCCGGCACCGCGCCGCCTGAAGGCTGGATCAACACCAATGCTGATGATCTCTGCTTCATCGGCAATGGCGCGGTAAACCAGAAATCCAATGGGGCCATCAACCGCATAAGCCAATAATGCCGAACAGCCGGGACTGCCGATCAGACTGGAAATTTCGGATTCAGACCAAGCTTTTTCAAAACACGCACCATGTAATTGGCTGAGCAACGCAAAGTCTTCTTGCCCAGCAACTTTGATCTCGATCTGCGCCAAAGCGCGCAAAGATTCTTTTTGCGGTTTGGCATCAGCCTCGCGCAAATAGACCGGGTCTGGCATTCCAAAGGGATCGGGCAAGCTGGCGGCATAGGCCGCAAAACCCTGAGCCACTGGCAAATCAAAACGCGGATATCTTGTCAGATCATCGCGGCTTGCAAGCGAAGCGATTGCATCGGCACCTGTGCCCAGCAAAACCAGCGGCCCAACCGGCAACTGAGCAACAATCGCCTCAGGTTTCAATAATTCAATACTTGCCGAAGAATTTTTATCGAAATAGTAAAGCAATCCACTCATTCCAGCCTTGTGGATGACAATGATATTTGATTCAGAAACAGCCACTTGTGTGGCAACCATCGTGTTGATCCCCAACACCTTAATGTTGCGCGCAAGGCCTAAAGCGCGCGCGAAGCTCAAGCCAATGCGAATGCCGGTGAAGGTTCCGGGGCCGGTGGTCACGGCGATGCGGCCAAGATCTCCATAGCCAATTTGGGCCATGGCCATCACCCGCGTCACCATGGGCGGCAGGGCTTCAGCATGGCCGCGTTCCATGAATTGTTGTTCGGCAGCTAACACAAAGGCAGCACTAGCGTCATAAACGCAAGCCGAACAACTGGCCAAAACCGTATCGATGCAAAGTAACTTCACCCAATCTCCTTTTATTCGTCACCCCAGCGAAGGCTGGGGTCCCGCTTAATGTCCAAGCGAGTGACCTAGAAGAAAGCGGGATGCCAGCCTTCGCTGGCATGACGGAAGTTGGGGACAAAATCAATTATTGAAGAAAGTGATTGGGCTCACTTCGGGTGAATAATGCCCTTCCTCAAAATAATGTTGCCATAGAGCCGCGCTTCGCTCGAAGCGACAATGGCATAGCAGCCCTTAACCCGGCTGTAGAAATCGGCGCCGACCGATATGGAGATATGACGTTTGGGTTCATGCTTTTTCACAATTGCCTCAAACTCAGCGAAGATCG
>JAYVXY010000155.1:0-15832 GCA_043784785.1 Aestuariivirga sp.
ATCGACGAGGCTATTCAAGATTCGATTTTAAGGAGTGCCTCATGAGCACGATAGAGAAGGGTCAAATTATGACCGCCAACCGCTTGCGTGATGGCGATGCCGTGTTTTTAACACGCGCCGGAATCTGGAGCGAGAAGATTGATGATGCTGCACTTGTGCAGGAGCCACAGGCCACTGCGGCACTTGAAGCGCGCGCGGCTGATGACGTGAAAGCAACTTTGATCACCGGGCAATATCTTATTGACGCCGAGCGTTTGGATGGAAAGATCCGTGCAACTTTAATCCGCGAACGCATCCGCACTTTGGGACCAAGTGTGCGTTTGGATTTGGGCAAGCAGGCAGAAGGAACAGCAGGCGCATTTGCCGCTGTGGAGGGTTAAGCCATGTATCGCTATGATGAATTTGATCATCAGTTTGTGTCTGAACGCACGGCACAGTTTCGGGACCAAGCCAATCGCCGTCTTTCAGGTGAATTGACAGAAGATGAGTTTCGCCCGCTTCGGTTGATGAATGGCCTTTATCTTCAATTACATGCTTACATGCTGCGGGTCGCCATTCCTTATGGAACGCTTTCGGGCAAGCAAATGCGCCAGTTGGCTTACATCGCTGATAAATATGATCGGGGCTATGGCCATTTCACCACACGCCAAAACATCCAATATAATTGGATTAAACTAGAGGAGACGGCTGATATTTTGCAGGCGCTGGCGGATGTTGAAATGCACGCCATTCAAACCTCGGGCAATTGCATTCGCAACGTCACGACCGATCATTGGGCCGGAGCCGCTGCTGACGAATTGCTTGATCCCAGGCCTATTGGCGAGTTGATCCGGCAATGGTCATCGCTGCATCCTGAATTTTCTTTTTTGCCACGCAAATTCAAATTCGCAATCACGGGCGCTCCGCATGATCGTGCTGCCGTAAAGGTTCATGACATTGGGCTGCGGGCCCACAAGAATGACAAGAACGAAACCGGCTGGGAAGTCATGGTGGGCGGTGGCCAAGGCCGCACGCCGATGATCGCCGTTACGCTGCGTGAGTTCCTGCCTGAAAAAGAAGTCATCTCCTATATGGAAGCCATCATGCGGGTTTATAATCTCTATGGCCGCCGTGATAATAAATATAAAGCCCGCATCAAAATACTGGTTCATGAACTTGGTGCCGAGAAATTCCGCGCTGAAGTTGAAGCTGAATATGCGCGCCACCCGGCCCAGACGACGGAAGTGGAACAGCGCGAACTGGCCCGCATTTCAAAATATTTTGCGCTGCCAAGTTTTGAAAAACTGTCGCGCTTTGCGCCACATTTTGAAAATGCAAAGCGCGAAAACGCCGAATTTGCACGCTGGGCTAAAAATAATCTCGCGGCCCATCAGACGGATGGCTATGCCATCGTCAACATCTCGCTGAAGCCTGAGGGCGGTATCCCTGGTGATGCAACGGCTGAGCAGATGCGCGTGATGGCCACATTGGCCGAGCGCTATTCCTTCGACGAACTTCGCGTGAGCCATGCGCAAAACATTGTGCTGCCGCATGTGAAGATCGAAGACACGTATGCTTTATGGCAAGTATTGAAAGCCAATGATCTCTCAGCTGCCAATTATGGTTTGATCGGTGACATTATCGCCTGCCCGGGCTTGGATTATTGTGCGTTGGCGACGGCCCGCTCAATCCCTGTTGCCCAAGCCATTTCGCGAAAATTTGCCGATGTTGCCAAGCAGGAAGAATATGGTCCGGTAAAACTCAACATCTCGGGCTGCATCAATGCCTGTGGCCATCACCATGTTGGCCATATTGGCATTTTGGGCTTGGATAAAAAGGGCGAGGAATTCTACCAAATCACTCTTGGTGGTTCATCTTCTGAAAACGCCTCGATCGGCACCATCTTGGGCCCAGGCTTTGCCGCCCATGAAGTGCCTGATGCGATCGAAACAATATTGAATACCTATGTGAAGCTGCGTGAACCCGGTGAAGAATTCCTTGTCGCCTATCGCCGCCTCGGCCCGAAACCTTTCAAGGAGGCGCTTTATGCCGCTGCTTAAGAACAACGCATTCGTGAATGACGAATGGACGAAGATTGTTGACACTGATGCGCTGCCAGAAGGCGGCAAGATCATCGTTACTTCTGCGCGCTTGATTCAGGATTGGGACGTGCTTGCAAAGTTTACAGGCTTGCTGGGTGTAACCCTTGTCAACAATGAACGCGCTGAAATTTTGACGCCCTATCTTTCACAACTCAGTCTCATCGTGCTGAACTTCCCTGCCTACACCGATGGCCGGGCTTATTCTCAGGCCAAGGATTTGCGGCTTGACGGCTATCGCGGTGAATTGCGCGCTGAAGGCAATTTGTTGCTGGATCAATTTCAATTCATGCATCAGGTGGGCTTTGACAGCTTTGCGGTGGACGAGCGTTTCTCGCTGCAACAATGGCAAGCAGCTTCGCGGCAAATGTCGCTGGCTTATCAGCGCGGTCTCTATAGGACGGTCGGCGAACGCGAAGTGTGGTCGCAGCGTCATCAAGGTTTTGCCCCTTGGGAAGAGCAACCCCATGCTGGCTAGAGCTGAACCGGTTCTCAATAATGAAAATGACATTCTCGAAGCCTATGCTGGACTTGAAGGTCGTGACCTCATCCGCACCATGGCCCGAGATTATAAGGGGCGCATTGCGCTGCTGTCTTCGTTTGGGGCTGAATCTTCCGTGCTGCTTCACATGATTTCTGAAATTGATCCTTCTTTGCCGGTGATCTTTCTTGATACGCAGAAGCTGTTTCCGGAAACACTGGCTTACCGCGACCAGCTGATTGAGGAGCTGGGTCTCACCGATGTGCGCATCGTGAAGCCCGATCCGTTTGATGTTGAGCAACAAGATCCCGGTGGTGATCTTCACGCCACAAGCCCAGACCAATGCTGCAACATCCGCAAAAGCATTCCAATGGAAAAGGCCTTTGCCGGTTTTGAAGTGATGATCTCCGGTCGAAAGCGCTTTCACGGTGGTGGCCGCGCTGATCTCAAATTTCTCAGCATCGATGGTGACCGGTTGAAAGTTGAACCGCTTGCGGGCTTTTCTGCACTTGATTTGCAAACCTATATGGTCAATCATCATCTGCCATCACATCCGCTGAAGCTTCAGGGCTATCGCTCTATCGGCTGCATGCCGCTGGCCTGCACATCGCCGGGTGGCTCTGATGATAACCCGCGCGAAGGCCGCTGGATGGGCAGCGATAAAACTGAATGCGGCATTCATTTCACGGCAAACGGTAAAATCATTCGCACAGAAAATCGTAGCGCGAATGTCTGACAAGCCAAAACGCAAATTGAGGAAATAGCCGTGTCCGAAATCATTACCAAAGATGCCAATTCCAATCCGCGCCGTTCATTCGTCAAGGCCGTGAGCTGGCGCGTGGTCGGCTCGCTGGATACGGCATTTTGGGGGTGGTTTTTTACGGGGTCCTTCAAGATCGCGGGTTCAATCGCAACGTTTGAGATCGTTACAAAGATTGCGCTCTATTACTTCCATGAACGCGCCTGGGCCCATAGCCGCTTCGGCCTCAAGAAGATAAATTTGGTGGCTGACGAAACTTAAGCCGTCAGCGCCTGCTTTAAATCATCAAGAATATCCTTGATGTCCTCAAGGCCAACTGACAGGCGCAACATGCCGTCGGTAATCCCCATCATGGCGCGCGCTTCTGGCCCGATATTGCGGTGGGTGGTTGAAGCGGGATGGGTCATCAGGGATTTGGCATCGCCAAGATTGTTGGAAATATCGACAAGCCTTAGGCGGCGCAAAACCTCAAAGGCCTTGGCCTTTCCGCCATCGACCTCAAATGTCACCATGGTGCCACCCAAGCTCATCTGCTTTTTTGCGAGGGCAAATTGCGGATGGCTTTCGAGGTGCGGATAAAGCACACGCTTTATGGCTTTCGTTGCACCTAAATGTTGGGCAACTGTCAAAGCTGCGAGGCTTTGCGCTTCAACACGCAACTTCAGCGTCTCCATGCCTTTGAGCAGAACCCAGGCATTGAAGGGCGAGATCGAAGGGCCGGTGTGACGCAAGAAGGGTTTTAGCATTTCCTCTTTGAACTTCTTGGTTGAAACAATCGCACCACCAAGAACACGACCCTGCCCGTCCATATGTTTGGTGCCGGAATAAACGATCACATCAGCCCCATAACGCAAGGGCTTTTGCAAAATCGGTGTTGCAAATATATTATCGACCACCACTAAAGCGCCTGCCTTTTTCGCAATCTCGGCAACTGCGCCTAAATCAACAAGGTCAAGCGTTGGGTTTGATGGCGTTTCCAAAAATACGCATTTGGTTTCTGGGCGAAAGGCCGCTGCCCAAGCCGCTAAGTCGGCTCCATCAACCAATGTGTGGGTGATGCCAAAGCGTGGCAGAATGTTGGTGATCACTTGATAACAGGAACCGAACAAGGCCTTGGACGAAACAATGTGATCACCGGCTTTCAGCTGGCAGGCCAAGGCGCCAAACACGGCAGCCATGCCGGAAGCTACGGCATAACAAGCTTCTGCCCCTTCAAGCAGGGCTAAGCGTTCCTCAAACATCGAAACTGTAGGGTTGCCATAGCGGCCATAAACATAACCGTCATCCTCGCCGCTGAAGCGCTTCTCAGCCGTTTCCGGCGCGTCATAAACAAAGCCCGAGTTGAGGAACAAGGCTTCCGAGGTTTCACCAAATGGCGTGCGTTCTAATCCGCCACGAACTAATTTGGTGGCATCGCCCCAGCCGGGAGCATTCTTCGTCCGTGTCTTTTTTGTCATTTAGCTTTGTGTCCAGGGAAGGCTGGCGGCTTTCCAGCCATTGGTTTTGGAACGTTGACCCGAGGCGTCTTTATCACCTTCAAAACCTTGAGCCACATTCCAGCAATTGGTGTAGCCTGCCTGGGTTAACGCATTTGCAGCCGAGGCTGAGCGTGCACCTGAACGACAAATGCACATAATCTCTGCGTCTTTGGGCAAGCCCATCGCCTGCACGTCTTCAACGAAGCGCGCATTCACTTCCATTGTTGGATAGACCTGCCATGAGAGGCGCACGAGGCGGTCCACCATAGGGACCCCCACAAAAGTCCATTCTGGCTGAGTGCGCACGTCGATGAGCACAGCAGCAGAATTTCCTTTCAAGCGTTGATGCGCTTCAGATGGGGGAATGTCGCCTTGATACATGGGGATACCTCTAAACTTCTGCCACACCATAGCGAAGTGCCGTTATCACCGCAAAGGAAAATGCCGTCTGGCCTCCAAACCCGTTCGCTCTGGTGCTGCGCGCCCTTCGCTAGTCTGCTATTCTGGCCATCCAGTAAAAAGCGAGATTCCTCATGGCCAGTAAACCTCTTCCCAAACAAGCCGACGTCGTGATCATTGGCGGTGGCATTGTGGGGTGTTCAATCGCTTATCATTTGACCAAGATCGGGATTAACAATGTTGTGGTGTTGGAACGAAAGCAGCTGACATCTGGAACGACTTGGCATGCGGCCGGACTGGTCGGCCAATTACGGGCCTCGCGCAATTTGACTGAATTGGCAAAATACACCGCCGGATTGTTTGAAGGGCTTGAGAAGGAAACCGGCCAGGCCACAGGTTTCAAACAAAATGGATCGATTTCAATTGCGCTTACGGAAGGCCGGTTTGAGGAACTTCTACGTGGTGCCTCCATGGCCAAAAACTTTGGGCTTGATGTGCAGGTCATCACACCTGCTGAGATTGGTAGCCGTGTGCCGCATTATAATTTGGATGGCGTGAAAGGTGGTGTGTTTTTACCCAAGGATGGTCAGGTCAATCCCATCGACGTAACTCAGGCTTTGGCGGCAGGTGCGCGAAGCCGTGGGGCTCAAGTTTTTGAAAATGTGAAAGTCACGCGGATTATCACTGAAGGCGGCAAAGCCACCGGCGTTGAAACGACTGATGGCACAATCAAAGCTGACAAGGTGGTGATAGCCACAGGCATGTGGTCGCGCGAGTTGGGTCGCTCCATCGGCGTCAACATTCCGCTTCATGCTTGCGAACATTTTTATATCGTGTCTGAACCGATTGCTGAGCTGCCTCGCAATATGCCAGTGGTGCGTGTGCCGGATGAATGCACCTATTACAAAGAAGACGCAGGCAAGCTGATGGTTGGTGCGTTTGAACCTATTGCCAAACCTTGGGGGGGTGGTGGCATTGATGATGAGCATGCCTTTGTAACTCTGCCGGAGGACATGGATCACTTCGAGCCAATCTTGGCCAATGCCATCAACCGCGTGCCATTGTTGGAAACGGCTGGCATACAACTGTTCTTCAATGGGCCGGAGAGTTTTACGCCCGACAATCGCTATTATCTGGGCGAAGCGCCCGAAGTTAAAGACCTGTTTGTTGCCACTGGCTTTAACTCAATCGGCATCCAATCATCTGGTGGTGCCGGATTAATGCTGGCTGATTGGATCAAAAACGGCCATGCGCCGGTTGATTTGAACGGCATCGATGTGCGCCGCATTCATCCTTTTCAATCGAACACGAATTATGTGCGCGACCGGGTGACTGAAACACTTGGCCTGCTCTATGCGATGCACTGGCCTTATCGCCAAGCGGAAACAGCGCGGGGCGTTCGACGTTCGCCATTTCATCCGTACACAGACAAATTGGGTGCGGTGTTTGGCGAAGTGAATGGCTGGGAACGTCCCAACTGGTATGCAAGGGGTGGTGTGAAACGCGAATATGAATATTCATATGGGCGACAGAACTGGTTTTCCTGTGCAGATTATGAAGCCAAGGCCCTGATGAATGATGTGGTGTTTTTTGATCAATCATCATTCGCCAAGTTTGAAGTGCAGGGTCGCGATGCATGCAACGTGCTGAACCACATCAGTGCCAATAATGTGGATGTTGAGCCCGGTAAAATTGTTTATACCCAATGGGCAAACGAGCGCGGCGGGATTGAAGCTGATTTGACTGTGACCCGTTTGGCTGAAGATAAATTCCTGGTGGTCACCGGTGCTGTTCCGCAAACGCGCGATATGGCTTGGCTGAAAAAGCACACACCTTCTGATGCGCATTGCGTAGCGACCGACATCACGTCTGGCCTGCCCATGCTTTCGATCATGGGGCCAAAGTCGCGGGCGCTGTTGGAAAAGCTTTCTGGCGCTGATTTGTCAAACTCGGCTTTTCCGTTTGGCACGTCGAAAGAAATTGAAATCGGCTATGCCCGGGTGCGCGCCAGTCGGATTACTTATGTGGGTGAGTTGGGTTGGGAACTTTATGTTCCAGCGGAATTTGCGGCGCATGTGTTTGAAACAATTCAAGCGGCAGGGTCTGGATTTAATCTCACTCCGGCTGGCATGCACACCATGAACAATGCCCGCATGGAAAAGGCCTATCGCCATTGGGGCCATGACATGTCGGACGAGGAAACCATTCTGGAAGCAGGACTCGGTTTCGCGGTGGCTTGGGATAAGAAGGGTGGCTTTATCGGCCGCGAAGCCCTGCTCAAGCAAAAGGCCGCGGCCGTTTTACCTAAGCGATTGGTTTGTATTGCATTGACAGACGACAGCGTGAAAGCTCCGATGATTTATCACGAGGAGCCGATTTATCGAAACGGGGTGAATGTGGGTTCCACAACTTCGGGTGCTTGGGGGCACCGGGTGAACAAGTCGCTTGGCTTGGGCTATGTGAAAAATGCTGAGGGTGTGAACAAGGATTGGGTCGATAGCGGCAAGTGGGAAGTTGAGTTGGCGTGGAAACGTTATGAGGCCAAGGTTCAGTTAAACAGTTTCTATGATCCCAAAGGCGAGCGGATAAAAGTTTAACTTGACACATCTAAAATATATTCCTATATTGGCTCTATGTTCATATTTATTGCCGCTTGGAATATCGTTTCTGTCTTTCTTTTCTTGCACCTGCCGATGACGGCTGTGGCACAGGAGAGTGTTAGTCCGATCGTTCGTCAGAACTCAATTTCGTTCTTTATTCCGAACGATATTTACGCTATTATCCTGAGAACCAAACAAATGGAGGCCAACATGGCATTGCAACTTGGTGATATTGCTCCCGATTTTGAAGCCGACACGACCGAAGGCCGTATCCACTTTCATGACTATATTGAAGGCTCATGGGCCATGATTGTGTCTCACCCGAAGGATTTTACTCCGGTTTGCACCACGGAACTCGGCTCCATGGCTAAGTTGAAGCCTGAGTTCGATAAGCGCGGCGTAAAGATGATCGGTATTTCCGTTGACAGTGTTGATGATCATTTGCGTTGGAAGCAGGATATCAAGGATGTGACGGGTTCAGATGTGACCTATCCCATGATCGGCGACAGCGATCTGGCTGTGGCCAAGCTTTATGGCATGATCCATCCCAACGCCTCGGGCAATGCCAAGGGCCGCACTGCTGCTGACAATCAAACCGTGCGTAATGTTTTGATCATTGGGCCAGATAAGAAGATCAAGCTGATCCTCACCTACCCCATGACCACGGGCCGCAATTTTAATGAGATTTTGCGCGTGATTGATTCACTGCAACTCACTGCCACCAAATCAGTGGCCACTCCGGCTAACTGGAAGCAGGGCGAAGATGTGATCATTCTTGCTTCAGTTTCCGATGAAGCCGCCAAAGAAAAATTCCCACAGGGTTGGAAAGCGTTGAAGCCTTATTTGAGATTGGTGAAGCTGGGCTGAAGCTATCATTCCTCCCCTGCTAAAGCAGGGGAGGGAATTTTCTTACCACCAATTCTTCGCAGTGAAACTTCCTGCTGCCTGCTCAATTGCATACGCCGTTTGAAACAGTGTTTCTTCGTCGAATGGTTTGCCAATGAGTTGAAGACCAAGTGGCAGTCCTTCGGATGAAAGCCCGGCTGGAACGGCAATGCCGGGCAAACCTGCCATGTTCACTGTCACCGTGAAAATGTCATTGAGATACATCTGAACCGGATCAGTAATTTCGCCGGGTGCGAAGGCAGCGCTTGGGGTTGCCGGAGTTAAAATCACGTCCACTTTATCCCAAGCTTTATCAAAATCTCTTTTGATCAGTGTGCGGACTTGTTGGGCCTTTAGATAATAAGCATCATAATAACCGGCTGATAAAACATAAGTGCCGATCATTATACGGCGCTGCACTTCTTTGCCAAAGCCGGCGGCACGGGTTTTTTCATAAGTGTCGATCAAATCATCGCCGGGCACGCGCAGACCGTAACGCACGCCATCATAGCGGGCGAGGTTTGATGAAGCTTCCGCAGGGGCCACGATGTAATAGGCGGGAAGTGCATATTTTGTGTGTGGCAATGAGATTTCCACAATCTCAGCGCCCTGCTCTTTCAGCCACCTGGCACCCTGATCCCACATGGCACCGATTTCAGCTGACAAACCATCTGGGCGATATTCTTTCGGGATTCCAATGCGCAAGCCCTTGATGGATTTGCCCAAAGCTTTTTCATAATCAGGCACAGGCCGATCAACCGAGGTTGTGTCTTTATCATCAACCGAAGCCATGGCTTTGAGCATGATGGCGGCATCACGCACATCGCGCGTGATGGGGCCTGCTTGATCAAGCGATGATGCAAACGCCACAATGCCCCAGCGCGAAACCCGGCCATAGGTGGGCTTGATGCCAACTGTGCCGGTGAATGCGGCTGGCTGGCGGATGGAGCCGCCTGTATCGGTTGCTGTTGCTGCGGCACAAATATGGGCGGCAACGGCAGTGGCCGAGCCACCCGATGAACCGCCCGGCACCAATGATGCGTTGGAATTTTTGCGCCGCCAAGGATTGGTAACAGGGCCATAATAACTGGTCTCGTTAGATGAGCCCATGGCGAATTCATCCATGTTCAATTTGCCCAACATAACAGCGCCCGCATCCCACAAATTCTGGGTGACGGTTGATTCATAGCCAGGCTTGAAGCCATCCAAGATATGGCTGCAGGCTTGGGTGTGGACGCCCTTGGTCGCGAACAAGTCCTTGATGCCCAAGGGAATGCCTTCCAATGCTCCGCCTTCATTTTTGGCGCGCCTGGCATCGCTGGCTTTGGCCATGGCGCGGGCTTGTTCAGGTGTTTCCGCCACATAGGCGTTCAAAATCTTGGCGTTTTCGATGGCCGCGATATAGCTTTCGGTTAATTCAACAGCCGAGATTTCGCGGGCCTGCAATTTGGCGCGCGCTTGAGCAATAGTGAGGTTGGTGAGGCTGGTCATTCGACAACTTTCGGCACCATGAAGAAATCATCTTCGCTGGCGGCTGCATTTTGGGTGATGGCTTTGGCATAGTGACCATCCTTCACCACATCTTTGCGTTTTTTCATGTTCTGTTCGACGACTGACGTCAGCGGCTCGACATTTTCGACATTCACTTCATTGAGCTGTTCAACGAAGGTGAGCATGGCGTTGAGTTCACCCGCAAGCTTTGGCAGATCAGCATCTGCCACTTTAATGCGCGCAAGCCGCGCCACGCGCCGCACTGTTTTTTCATCAACCGACATGGTTTATCCTTGATTTGATTGGGCGCTTCCTAGCAAGAGATTAGCGCAGCTGCAACTTGGCTTTCTCTTTGCCGTTTTCATCAAAATTGCTTTCGGAAAGCCATGCCTCAAATCCGGTACGGATGGCTGGCCATTCCTTGTCGATAATCGAGAACCAAGCCGTATCGCGGTTACGGCCTTTGATGATAAAATGCTGACGAAAGATACCTTCAAAGGTGAAGCCATAACGATCAGCCGCGCGGCGCGAAGGCGCATTGAGCGAATCGCATTTCCATTCCAAACGCCGAACCCCCAGATCATCAAAGCAATGACGCATCATGAGATAGATGGTTTCGGTTCCTTCACGCGTACGCTGCAAGGCGGGAGATAGCCAGATGTGACCGATTTCAATGGCACCATTGGCAGCATCAGCGCGCATGAATGCGCCCATTCCCAGTGGTGCTCCGGTTTTGCGATTAACGAAGGCGTAAAACCAAGGGTCGCGTGCAGCCTGACGCTGCTTCAGCCATTCAATAAACTCGGCTTCCGAACCAAAGGGACCGTAACCCAAATAAGTCCAAATATTACCTTCTGGGTCTTTGCCATCAATTGACGCATAGAGCGCCTTGCCATGGCGCTCGACATCAACCGGGTCAAGCCGCATCCAGCGCCCGTGAATGGGACGAAGATCAGGCACCAGGCCTGGTGGCTTTGGCTCAACGATGGGGCCGACGGGGCGTTCGGCGGTGGCTGATTTTTTGTTCATGGTCACTTAATAGTGCCTCACAGTTGTTTGCGAAAGGGCCAGAATGGGCTTAGTGAGCCAGTCCATGTTAGAATCGGCAAAAATCGCTGTTGCTGCTTTGCCCAAGGGCAAACGCTTGATCGGCCTTGATCTTGGCACCAAAACGATCGGTATTGCCACTTCTGATCTGACCCGCCAAATTGCCACGCCCCGATATACAATTGAACGGACCAAATTCATGGCGGAAGCCAAAGAACTTCTGGCCTTTGCTGAAGCGGAAAATATCGGGCTTATTGTGTTGGGTTTGCCGATCAATATGGACAATACCGAAGGCCCGCGCGCGCAATCGACCAGGGCATTTGCACGGAACCTGGGCAAATTAACACCTATTCCAATTATCTATTGGGATGAGCGCTGGTCAACCGTTGTTGTGACCCGCACGATGATTGAGGCTGATTTATCACGGGCCAAGCGGGCGGCCAATGTCGATAAACTGGCGGCGGCCTATATTCTGCAATCCCTGCTCGATGCGATGCCCAAATAAGACGTTCACCTTGTCCACAGGCTAGCCCTTGCGGTCCTGCTCACTTCGCCCTAATCAGCCGTTTTAATGACAAACCGAGCCACACGGCCTGTTCTTTTGAAATCCCAACATCTGCTGGGCATTTCTGATCTTTCCCCACTTGAAATCCCTGCCCTGCTTGATCTTGCTGAGACTTATGTTGAGGTGAGCCGCGGTGCGGAAAAGCGCCACGCCATTCTGACGGGCTTCACGCAGGTGAATTTATTCTTTGAAGCCTCAACCCGAACCCAGAGTTCGTTTGAGATTGCCGGCAAGCGTTTGGGTGCTGATGTGATGAACATGGCGGTTTCAACCTCGTCGATTTCGAAAGGTGAAACAGTTCTCGACACGGCGATGACAATCAATGCCATGCACCCTGACTTTTTGGTGGTGAGGCATCAATCATCCGGCACCGTCGAACTGTTGGCGCAAAAGGTGGGTTGTGCGGTGATCAATGCTGGCGATGGCCAACACGAACACCCGACACAGGCATTGCTGGATGCACTTACTATTCGTCGCCATTTTGGCAAGTTGCAGGGGCTGACCGTGGCGATTTGTGGCGATGTGCTGCATTCACGCGTGGCCCGCTCGAATATCCATTTGCTCAATAAGATGGGGGTTTCAGTGCGGGTTGTTGCACCCTCAACCTTGCTGCCCTCGGGCATCGCAAACTTTGGTGTTGAAGTGCATAATGACATGCGCTCAGGCCTTGATGGTGCTGATGTGGTGATGATGTTGCGCTTGCAATTAGAACGCATGAGTGGTGCTTTTGTGCCGTCTCAGCGCGAATATTATCATTTTTATGGCCTGACCGAAGAGAAGCTCAGCTTTGCCAAGCCCAATGCTTTGGTGATGCATCCTGGCCCGATGAATCGTGGTGTGGAAATTGACTCGTCGGTTGCTGATGGCGCGCAATCAGTGATCAGGGAACAGGTTGAAATGGGTGTGGCGGTGCGCATGGCCGTGCTCGATGCTTTATCGCGTAACGGCCATAATGGGGCGCCGCGATGATCAACCGCAATGCCCATAAACGCCGCGCCTGGATTAACGCTCACATCATTGCCCCGGCTCAAGGCTTGAATGGCAAGGGTGGTATTCTGGTAGAGGATGGCTGGATCTTGGCCGTTGGGCCACAGGTGACGCGCGAGATGGTGGGCTCTGGCACAGAGATTACCGATTGCAAAGGAAAGCTGCTGATTCCGGGCCTGATCGACATGCATGTTTCAACCGGCGAACCCGGCACGGAATATCGCGAAACGCTTGCTTCTGCTTCTGAAGCCGCCGCTGCTGGTGGCGTGACAACCATGATCGTGATGCCCAACACCCAGCCGGTGATTGATGATGCTGCGATTGTTGATTATGTGTTGCGGCGTGCCCGTGACACAGCATTGGTGCGTGTTGTGCCGATGGCGGCGATCACCAAAGGCCTTGGTGGTGAATTGATGAGTGAGATTGGCTTGGTGAAGGCGGCTGGTGCCGTTGCGGTGACCGACGCCACCAAAGCTGTTGCCAACGCCAATATGTTTCGGCGTGCGCTCATGTATGCGAAGGATTTTGGCATGCTGGTTGTGCAGCATGTGGAAGAGCCTGCCCTTGCCACAGGTGTTATGAATTCCGGCGAGGCGGCGTCTCGCCTTGGCCTTTCGGGGATTCCAGCCATGGCTGAAGTGATTATGCTGGAGCGCGATTTGAGGTTGGTCGAGATGACGGGTGCTCGCTATCATGCCGCTCAGATTTCATGTGCGGCATCGGTTGAGGTGATGCGCAGCGCCAAGGCGCGCGGGCTTCCAGTGAGCTGCGGTGTTTCGATCAATCACCTTGTGCTCAACGAAAATGACATTGGGGCTTACCGTACATTCTTTAAACTTTCCCCGCCACTGCGCGATGAAACACATCGGCGCGCCTTGGTGGCTGGTTTGGCCGATGGCACCATTGATGTGATTGTTTCGGGCCATAATCCGCAGAGTGATGACACAAAGCGCCTGCCCTTTGCTGAAGCGGCTTTTGGGGCCATTGGTCTGGAGACAATGTTAAGTGCAGCGTTACAGCTTTATCACAATGAAAACATGCCGTTAGCGCGTTTGGTTGAAGCCATGTCTCATAAGCCCGCTACACTTCTTGGATTGGAAGCGGGCAGACTGGCGGCGGGCGCACCTGCTGATTTCGCCGTTGTTGATCCTCATCTCAATTGGAAGGTGGATGCTGCAAAGCTTTGTTCGCGCTCGAAAAATACAACTTTTGAAGACCGAACACTGGAAGGCCGTGCGGTTGAAACGGTGGTTGCAGGAAACAGCATTTACAATTACGCTTCATGATGGGGAGCGGCTTGATGCAATTCTTAATGGCGGCGATTTTAGGTTATGCTTTTGGTTCGGTGCCGTTTGGGCTGCTGTTGACCAAAGCAGCTGGCCTTGGTGATGTGCGCAAGATTGGTTCGGGAAATATCGGGGCCACAAATGTACTGCGTACCGGCAACAAGGGCGTCGCCATTGCCACCCTGCTCTGTGATGTTCTGAAAGGCACAATTCCGGTTTTGATTGCGGGCCACTTTTGGGGCTTGGACGCCATGCTGGTTGCGGGATTTGCGGCAATGGCGGGGCATATATCCCCGGTTTGGCTGGGCTTCAAAGGTGGCAAAGGTGTCGCCACATTGATCGGCGTTTTGTTTGGGCTTTACTGGCCGCTTGGATTGATCTTCCTAGCCGTGTGGTTGGCCATCGCCTTTGCGTTTAAGTTTTCATCACTTTCGGCGCTGATCTCGGCGGCGCTATTGCCAATTTGGGCTTGGGGGTTGGGGCGCGCTGAATTGGCTTTGCCTCTCGGCTTACTTGCGATCATCGTATGGATTATGCACCGTGCCAATATCAGTAGATTGTTGAACGGCACAGAGTCGAAAATATCCTTGAGTTCGAAAAAATGAATGAGCGGCGTCAACTTTCTGATGAGGAAAGGCTGAATTGGCTGCGACTTGCCCAAACCGAAAATGTGGGGCCGGTTACTTTCCACCACCTTATAGGCACCTATTCGACTGCGACCCGCGCCATTGAAGCTTTGCCCGAGTTATCAGCACGCGGCGGTCGCCGCAGGCCATTGCAGGTCTGTTCGCGCGCTGTTGCTGAACAGATTTTGGCGAATGCGGCTGCAATTGGCGCCAAATTTGTGGTCGCGGGAGAGCCGGGTTTTCCACCAGATCTGCAACATATCCCTTCTGCGCCGCCGTTGATTTGCGTGAGTGGCCGGTTGGAATTAAGCGAGACGAATGGCGTGGCCATCGTGGGCGCGCGCAATGCGTCAGCACTTGGTCTGAAGTTTACGCGCATGTTGGCGCGAGGCTTGGTTGAAGCTGGCTTTCTGGTTGTTTCAGGTTTGGCGCGCGGCATTGATACTGCAGCGCATGAAGCCTCGTTGAGTGCGCAAACCGCTGCGGTTTTGGTAGGCGGGCTTGATCATTTCTATCCACCTGAAAATGAAAAACTGCAACGCGCCATTGCCGAGCGTGGATTATTGATTAGTGAAATGCCGCCGGGAACAGCACCAAAATCCGAATATTTTCCACGGCGCAATCGCATCATATCCGGCATGTCGAAAGCCGTGATCATTGTCGAAGCCGCGATACGTTCAGGCTCGCTCATCACGGCCCGCTTTGCCGCCGAACAAGGCCGTGATGTGTTCGCGGTGCCGGGTTCGCCGCTTGATCCACGCTGTGAAGGCACGAACAAGCTGATCAAGGATGGCGCTGCTATTTTGACTTCCGTAGATGATGTTTTGCAGTCTTTGAACGTGCCACCGCTATTCAGCAGAGGCATGTTGTTTGAAAATGATCGTCCTCTTGCAATCTTGCCAACGAACATCAGTGATGGAGAGCGCGAACATGTGGCGACGTTGTTGTCGCCGTCTCCTGTCATGACAGATGAATTGATTCGTGAAAGCGGATTGGCTGCTGAACAGGTCGTGACGATTTTACTGGAATTAGAGCTGGCTGGCCGTGCTTTACGACATGCGGGCGGGCGTGTTTCTCTGGCATAACGCTGGGCGATTGACTTCGTTCAATAGTTGTGTGCAACTTAGATTTGTTAAAACACGCAAAAAT
>JAYVXY010000156.1:0-5163 GCA_043784785.1 Aestuariivirga sp.
GACGAGCGCACACTCAGGGTTGTTAATCCGAGGTGTATCATGCGTAACATGTTTGCTGCAATTTCCGATTTCAAATTATCGTGCCCAATTTCTGCCTCCGCCAATTCACCAATTACCAAAATTCGCGAGCGCGGCAATTTGCCTTTGGTGTTGGAAGAGAAAATGGTGATTGAGCTTAAGCGCAGCGACCTGCTGGAGAGCTGGCAGGAGACATGTGCGCTCGGCCGGCAAAGGCTGGATGATCTCGTGCAACAAGCAGCCTGCCGTATATCAAATGCGCTCGACGAGGATGAGCTCGATGTATCGTCCTTGGCCTGTGACACGGCGGCCTTTTTCCTGTTGGCATTACGCCAGCGCGGCCTCAAAGCCACCAGCAGCGCTCTTGATGTAGAAATTCGCTTTGATCATGACCACCCCGAGACTGTTGAAGTTTTGAACCGCATGGTCAGCCACTAGATTCAATGTCTGAGCAATTCCCGCCAAGTGCCGATGCTTACGGCAAATCCTTAAATGGCTTGGGCTTCAACCTGATTGTGAAGGATCTGCCGCGCTCACTCAGTTTTGCTACACAAGTGCTTGGCGCAACAGTATTTTTCGCCACACCCGTCTTCGCCGCCATGAAACTGAACGGTTGCGATTTCATGTTCCACACCGATGAGACTTACCACGCCAATCCATTGCGCGGCATTCTCGCTGGCACTGAAGCGCGCGGCGTTGGAGTTGAACTCAGGGTCTATGGCTGCGATCCAGACAACGCCGAAGAAATGGCCCGAAACGGTGGCTGGACAGTTTTGGCTGGAAGCTTGGATAAACCCCATGGCCTGCGCGAAGCCATGATCTTGGACGATGAAGGCTATCTCTGGATTCCGTCTGTTCATCTCAAGTAAACAGAACAAAAATTCTATTTTAAAAATATTAAAATATTTGTTCCAATTTGAAATCCTATCGTCTAAAGACGTCTTATCTGCTAAGGGCGGAGCCACCGCCAGCACATAAAGCGTTGAAAGAGGGTTCAAATGGTCAAGGAAATCGGTCACTTCATTGGTGGCAAGCATGTCAAGGGAACATCGGGTCGTTTCGCTGATGTTTACAACCCAAACACTGGTGAAGTGCAGGCCAAAGTAGCCCTTGCCACAAAAGCTGAACTCCGCGCCGCCGTTGAAAATGCCAAGGCCGCTCAACCCGCCTGGGCTGCCAAAAATCCGCAGTTCCGCGCCCGCGTGATGATGAAGTTCCTGGAGCTGGCCAACAAGCACAAAGAAGAATTGGCCACATTGATTTCTATCGAGCATGGCAAAACCGTTCCTGATGCTTTGGGCGATTTGCAGCGCGGCGTTGAAGTGGCAGAATTTGCCTGTGGCGTTCCCCACCTTATGAAGGGTGAATTCACCGATGGCGCTGGCCCCGGCATTGATATGTATTCCATGCGCCAAGCCTTGGGCGTTGTCGCGGGTATCACACCATTCAATTTTCCGGCCATGATCCCTTTGTGGAAATGTGCTCCAGCCATCGCTGTGGGCAACGCCTTCATCATGAAGCCATCAGAGCGTGATCCATCCTGCCCGATGCGTTTGGCCGAACTCTTCCTTGAAGCTGGCCTGCCACCTGGCATTTTAAATGTGGTCAACGGTGACAAGGAATCGGTCGATGCTATTCTTCAAGACCCAGATATCAAAGCTGTGGGCTTTGTGGGTTCAACCGCCATTGCCCAATATGTCTATGCCGGAGCCACCGCCACCGGCAAGCGCGCACAATGTTTTGGTGGCGCTAAAAACCACATGGTCATCATGCCTGATGCCGATATGAACCAGGCGGTCGATGCGCTGATCGGTGCCGGTTATGGCTCGGCAGGCGAACGCTGCATGGCCATCTCGGTTGCCGTGCCGGTGGGTGAAGCCACCGCCAATGCGCTGATGGAAAAGCTGATCCCCCGCGTTGAAAAATTAAAGGTGGGCTTGTCCACCGACCGCGAAGCTGACTACGGCCCGCTTGTTACCAAGATGGCCTTGGACCGCGTGCGCGGCTACATCGACATTGGTGTCAAAGAAGGAGCCAAGCTTGCCGTTGATGGTCGTGGCTTTAAAATGCAGGGCTATGAAAATGGCTATTTCTTGGGCGGCACCTTGTTTGATAACGTCACCAAAGATATGCGCATTTATAAGGAAGAAATTTTCGGGCCAGTGCTCTCCGTGCTGCGCGCCAAAACTTATGAAGAAGCCTTAGGGCTGTGCAATGATCATGAATATGGCAATGGTGTTGCCATCTATACTCGCGATGGCGATGCCGCGCGTGATTTTGCCTCCAAAGTGCAAGTCGGCATGATCGGCATCAACGTACCAATTCCAGTGCCTTTGGCCTATCACACATTTGGCGGCTGGAAAGCATCGAGCTTTGGCGATCTCAATCAACACGGCCCCGATTCAATCCGCTTCTACACCAAAACCAAAACCGTAACGTCGCGCTGGCCATCGGGCACCAAGGAAGGCGCACAGTTCTCCATTCCGACCATGAGGTAATACACATGTCACTGCTCGATTTGCCCAATGGATATTATGATCTGCCTAAGGGTAAATTGGCCAATGTAGTGACCTGTTTGGAAATGACATCAAAGCCGTCTGTCGGGGTTATAGACCTGCCGGACGGCTTTTCTTTGCGGCGCTTTTCAGGCGCAGACCTCGCCACATTCCGCACACTCTTCAAAGCCATTGGTGAAGATTTGATGTGGTTCTCCCGCGCCATCATGCCGGATGAAAAACTCGGCACAATTTTAGACAATCCACAAATTGAATCCTATGGCCTGTTTCAAAACGAAAAATCCATCGGGCTTCTCGAACTCAATTTCACCGAAATACCCAATTGCGAACTCGCCTTCTTCGGCCTCACCAAGGATGCAATCGGCCATGGTCTCGGCCGCACATTAATGAACATCGGCATTGCCAAAGCCTGGGAAAAACCGATCAATCGGTTTTGGGTGCACACCTGCCATTTTGACCATCCCAACGCCTTGGGGTTTTACCAACGTTCCGGCTTCAAACCTTATGCGCTTATGGTGGAGGTGCATGACGACCCAAGGCTATCAGGCCATTTACCATATCATGCCAGCCCGCATGTGGCGCTGATCACAAGTTGAGGTGATTTTTCGTAAGCTGTTAAGGATTGCCCAGTTAGGTTGCGGTTCAAGCTTATGGGGAATTTATGTTCAGCATTTTTCATCATATCGGACCTGAAGTCCCGTTCACAATTTTCTTGCTTCTGCTTTTGGGCCTTCGCGCCCGCGTAACCCCCCGCGCCAGCCTGTTGATCAAAGTGCCACCCGAGCAGCTTTGGCCACTATTGGCAATTGAACATGGCAAAATTGAAAACTGGGGTCGCACCATTGTTAAAACTGAATTGGTCGATGAAGCCACGCAGACATTTCGGAAAATTTTCACCACTACCATTGGCAATGCCCAAAGCCGTCAATTCCATGCCCTGTTCCGCATTACCCAGAACATCAAAAATCATTCCCTCGAACTCACCCGCGCTGATCTTGATGGCAAGTCTGAGCGCAATGAGCTGTTGCGATTAACCCATCGTCTCACGCCCGAAAAATCCGGCACGCGCCTGCAAACCATCTATTATTGGGGGCCGCGTCCATTCCTCGCGCAATTGCTGGCAAGGGCTGATCTCTGGGGTGGCATCTACCGCATCAAGGGCCAAGCCCAAACCGGCAAGCCTGACGAACGCCCCTATATGCTCATATCGACCGCAATCACCATCGTGACCATGCTTCTCACCCTTGCCACTTTCGTCGCCATGATCGGGCCTTATGCGGGCGTGATGTTGGGCACTGTGATTGGCCTGCTGCTGGTGGCCGCGCTTTTTGTCCACGAGTTTGGCCATCTGCTGGCTTATAAATTGATGGGCCAGCCTTGGGGCCGCATGGTGTTTCTGCCATTTTTAGGTGCATTGGCCATGCCGCGCTTGCCCTTTGAAAGTCAGGGGCAATCGGTTTTTGCCGCATTGATGGGGCCCGGCTTTTCGGTGCTCTTGGCCTTCGCCTGTGCTGCTCCCTATCTTTTGGGCCAACCGATGAATCCGGTTCTGTCAGGCTTGGGGCTGATGACGGCGGGCATCAATATATTCAACCTTTTGCCTGCCGAACCTTTGGATGGCGGAATTGCGCTGCGCTCAGTTCTGGCGCGCCTCATCGGCAACAAGGCGCAATGGGGTCTGATTTCCATAGGTGCCGTGATCACCGGCCTTGGCCTGTTTTATGAGCAGATTGGTTTGGTTTTGTTTGGCGCCACCGCCATTCTGGCCAACATCAAGCCACGCAAAATTGATCATGGTCTTGTGCCCCTCTCAACTTTGCAGGTTTGCATTGCGGCTTTTGGCTATGTCTCGATCATCGCGGCCCATATTCAATTGCTGCATATTTTCCTCGATCACGGCAACCTCTTGAAAAACTAGAGGCCTTCGACCAAAAGGCCAAACCATGGGCCTGCTCAAATCATATGAAGAATTGAAAGCTTCCGGCAAAGTGAAGTCTGATGCTGCACAGAATGGTATTTTTACCAGATTGGGTAAACTCTCCAATCAGCTCAATAGCCCTCAACCAAAAACCCTGCTTTCACGCATCTTTTCATCATCACAAAACCAGACGCCGCGCGGGGTCTATATCTGGGGTGAAGTGGGGCGCGGCAAAACCTTTGCCATGGATTTGTTTTTTGCCAGCATCAGCCACACGCCAAAACGCCGTGTGCATTTTCACGCCTTCATGCAGGACATCCATGCAAGGCGTGCGACTGCCAAATCGGACGACGTGATTGCTGAAATTGCCGATGAGTTGTCGGCCCAAGAAAAACTGCTCTGCCTTGATGAAATGCAAATCAGCGACATTGCTGATGCCATGATCATTGGCCGCCTGTTTGAAGCGTTACATGCCCGCGGCGTCACCATTGTCACCACCTCCAATCTGCCACCGGATGGATTGTATAAGGACGGACTGAACCGTCAACTCTTCTTGCCCTTCATTGCCTGGATGAATGCTAATCTTGATGTTATCCATTTGAGCGATGGCAATGACTATCGCCTCGGTCGCATGGCCTCTCGCCCAACCTATTTGATCGGCAAAAACGCCACCGAAATGACCGAAATTTGGGACGAACTGACCGATCGTTC
>JAYVXY010000157.1:0-5153 GCA_043784785.1 Aestuariivirga sp.
GTTTCGGCCAACAAGCGCGCGTGGGTAACATATTCAGCAGCAAAAACGGTGCTCACAGCATCGGTATATTCAATGGCAAAATCAGCAAGCGCGGGAATGGCCTTATCAGCCGAAACTGAGGCAGTGGCCAAGGCTGCTTCGCGCATCCAATGCGAAAGAATTTTATGCCCAACCCGGTAAGCATGAAGTGTCGCTTCGATTGAAAAATGCTGTTCTGCGCGCAACCGACCATGGGCCTTCACAAACTCAAAATCTTTAAGTTTCCCGCCGGCCAACAGGCGTTCAATCTCAACAATATGGGCCTCACTGTGTTGGGCAAGCGTGGGCAGAACCTCGGGGTTTGCGGAAGCCAGAAACGCCGGAATTTCACGCACCACCAGATCCTGCATCATGGGCCGCAAATCCTTGGCGTTCCGGTTGAGCATTGGCGCAACTTTAGGGACCAGCCCGGTTGCAATAACGCCATCGAGCGCTCTTGCCAACATCGGATATGCTTTTGAATCTATCGCCATTGGTGGAACCCCACAATTGCAATCGTCATTTATGGTCGATATCACCATAGAGTAAGCACCTGATTGGTGATACTCACTATTTTGTTATGTGTGTCCCCTGCAACTTAAATGGAGAGTAAAATGCCAAAATATCTATTTGTTTATCATGGTGGCAAACGTGCTGCGAACGAAGCCGAAATGAAAAAGGTCTACGACGCCTGGGGTGCGTGGTTCGGTAAAATGGGCAAAGCCGTGATTGATGGCGGCAACCCTTGTGGCCAGTCCAGCACTGTCCATGCCAATGGTACGGTCACCCATGATGGTGGCGCCAACCCAGCCAGCGGTTACAGCTTGATTGAAGCGGACAATCTGGCAGATGCCCATGCCAAGGCCAAATCTTGCCCATTATTGTCAGCTGGCGGCTCGGTTGAGGTTGCCGAAGCCATGGACATGTAATCGTATCATAGCAAATTCAGCAGCCGGGTCAGGCCTTCGGTCGTCATGGCTGCTTCCCATCAACACCTTGTCACCCAACCATTTATTTCAACGGTTGCCTCAACTTCAAATTAGCTTAGCTTGTGCGGATGCATAAAACCATCCGCACAATGACCTTAGGCCTCGCATTCGCAGCGATGATCAATCTCAGTAATCAGGTCTTCGCCCGAAACGCAGTCGAAACCGCACTGCACAAAGCGGAAAAAGACTTATGCAAAATCCTAAAAACCAAGAGCTGTGCCCATGCAAAGCCAAAACAGCATAGCGTTAATCCAGCCATACCCTTGGCAACACCAGTCCAACCACCAACCCCAATTGTCGTAAATCCCAAGCCACCATTGCCACGCGATAAGCCGCCAGCGCCTGAACCAATACCACCTGATCCGACTTTGGCCGAAAAGCCGATTGTACCTCAGCCACCAAAGCCCGAAATGCCAAAGCCAATCGTTTTGCCCCCTGCTGAGGATGCAGGCCCATGCCTTGCTGCGCTGACCAAACTGAATGTGACCTTCACGCCAAACCCAAGCTATGATCAGCAGGGCAGCTGCATGATTGCAAACCCTGTCCAGCTCAAATCATTTGTACTCAATGGTCAGAAACTCAGCTTGCCCGATCAACCCATTTTGAATTGTGCCTTTGCGGTGCAGTTCACCATATTCATTCAGGACAGTGCGGGGCCTATGATTGCCACCCAAACAGCGTCCCCAGTTACAAAACTCTATACCGGACCCGGCTTTGTCTGCCGTGGCCGCAATGGCGACTCCGCAGCCAAATTAAGTGAACATGCTTTGGGCAACGCCGTTGACATTGAACAGATCCAACTGGCCGATGGTCGGACATTGCAGGTGAAAGATGCAGGCGCACCAGACTCGAAGGATTACACAGTCCTCAATGCCATCCGCCATTCAGCCTGCACCTATTTCACCACCGTTTTAGGCCCAGGGTCAAACGCAGCCCATGCCAGCCATTTCCATTTTGATTCAGAAAAGCGTGGGAAAAGTGGAACTTACCGGATTTGTGAGTAGGGCCTTGACGTATCGGCAATTGCAACATAACTATACACACATGAACAACATTCTCGTCGTCGTCCGGTCGCGCAGCACTTTGGTGAGTTAACTCACCGAGACTTTAAGTGTTGCGCGAAAAACAGGCTCCTCTCAGGGGCCTTTTTTATTGGACAAATTAGAGATAGAGAAAGCGATGAAAAGGAAGAGAAAATGGCTGAAGCGGAATTGATGACCGGTGCTGAGATGGTTTTAAGGGCCTTGGCTGAACATGGCGTGAAGCATGTGTTTGGCTATCCCGGCGGCGCCGTGCTTCCGATTTATGATGAGTTCTTCCAGCAAGATAAAGTGAAGCACATCCTGGTGCGCCATGAGCAGGGGGCAACTCATATGGCTGAGGGCTATGCCCGCTCCACAGGTCTGTGCGGTGTGGCCTTGGCCACCTCCGGCCCCGGTGCCACCAATTGTGTAACCGGCCTCATGGATGCATTGGGCGATTCCATTCCCATGGTTTGCATTACTGGTCAGGTGCCAACCCATTTGATCGGCTCGGACGCGTTTCAAGAATGCGATACCGTCGGCATAACCCGCCCCTGCACCAAGCAGAACTGGCTGGTGAAGGATGTGAATGATCTCGCCCGCATCATGCACGAAGCGTTTTATGTGGCGATGACGGGACGGCCCGGCCCGGTGGTTGTTGACATCCCGAAGGATGTGCAATTCGCCAAGGGCAAATACACCTCGAAGGAAGGCGTGATCGTAAAATCATATCAACCCAAAACCCAGCCTGATGCATCCGCCGTCGAAGCTGCCATTGCCTTGATCGCCACCGCGAAGAAGCCATTGTTCTATACGGGCGGCGGTGTGATCAATTCTGGGCCAAAGGCGTCAAAGCTGTTGCGTGAATTGGTTGCCCTCACAGGTATTCCGATCACTTCAACCTTGATGGGCCTTGGCGCATATCCGGCCTCTGGCAAAGAATGGCTCGGCATGTTGGGCATGCACGGCACTTATGAAGCCAACATGGCCATGCATGATTGCGATGTGATGATCAATGTGGGGGCGCGTTTCGATGACCGGATCACCGGCCGTCTTGATGCTTTTGCGCCAAACAGCAAGAAAATCCATATCGATATTGATCCCTCATCGATCAATAAAGTGGTGCGCGTGGCTGTGCCCGTGATCGCCGATGTGGCTGCGGCTCTCGAAGCCATGATCGCCTCGTGGAAGAAGCATAAACATGAACTTGATCACAAAGCCATGGCTGCATGGAAAGCCGAGATCAAAACCTGGAAAGCCGTTGATTGCCTGAAATATCGAGGCAACAAAGATGTGATTATGCCGCAATATGCCATTGAGCGGCTGTATGAACTCACCAAGCATATGGATACCTACATCACCACCGAAGTAGGTCAGCATCAAATGTGGGCGGCGCAATTTTATCGCTTTGAGGAACCAAACCGCTGGATGACATCGGGTGGATTGGGCACCATGGGCTATGGCCTGCCAGCCGCCGTTGGCGTACAGGCCGCCCATCCTAAATCATTGGTGATCGATATTGCCGGCGATGCTTCTGTACAAATGACCATGCAGGAATTTTCCACCGCCATTCAATACAAGCTGCCGATCAAGATTTTCATTTTGAACAATCAATATATGGGCATGGTGCGGCAATGGCAGCAACTGCTGCATGGCAATCGCTTGAGTGAGAGCTATTCCGAGGCCCTGCCAGATTTCGTGAAGCTGGCCGAAGCCTTTGGTGGTGTTGGCATTCGTTGCGAAAAACCGGGCGAACTTGATGATGCCATTAAAGCCATGATCGCCTCACCATTCCCAGTCATCTTTGATTGCCGTGTGGCCAATCTCGCCAACTGCTTCCCGATGATCCCATCCGGCAAGGCCCATAATGAAATGCTGTTGGGGGCAGATGTTACAGATGAACAGGTCGGCACCGCCATCGACGCAAAAGGCAAGGCTCTGGTTTAGCCGTGTGGCGCGCACTTAAAAAGGAACGACATTATGAATGCACATAAAGAAGCCACTGGTTCAGCCTATTTCATCGATACGAAGAAGCTTGAGGTCAACACCCATACACTCGCTGTTGTGGCTGAAAACCAGCCCGGTGTGCTGGCCCGCATCATCGGCCTGTTCGCTGGCCGGGGTTACAACATCGACTCGCTCACAGTGTCTGAAACCGAACATGAAAAACATGTTTCGCGCTTTACGATTGTCACCAGCGGCACAGCACCGGTCGTGGCGCAAATCAAGGCGCAGTTGGAGCGCATGGTTCTGGTGCACTCAGTGGCTGACCTCACCCTGCAAGGCAATTTTCTCGCACGCGAATTAGCCATGGTGAAAGTGTCAGGCCAAGGCGACAAACGCGTTGAGGCTCTACGTCTCGCCGACGCCTTCCGCGCCCGCGTAATCGATGCCTCAACTGACAGCTTTGTGTTTGAGCTGACGGGCAAACCCGACAAGATCGATCAATTCATCTCGCTCATGGTGCCGCTGGGCTTGGTCGAAGTTTCGCGCACAGGTGTGGCCGCAATCAGCCGTGGGCTTGAGGCGATGAAGGTTTAGTCCTCACGCAGCGTCATGCCAGCGAAAGCTGGCACCCCGCTTTCTTTCTTATGCCGTGCAAATTTAAAGCGGGGCCACAGCTTTCGCTGGGGTGACGGTATGTTGTGAATTGCGTGATTTAACTCTTCATCCCCGAATGCTGCCAAAACAACACCACCATCAAAATCACACCAGTAATGGTAATCAGAGCACCACCAATGAGCAGTGGTAAAATCGTAATTCCATCACCCACATAGAATTTGCCAATCACAAGCAGAATCGACCCCACCTCAAATAGCGCCAGTTGCGGCAATGCCAGCTTGGATTTTTGCATCGAAGGAAAAGTCAGATACATGAACCCAAACAGGCTCGAAGTCACAAAGCCTAACAAATTTGTATGCGCATGCGCATTAGCATATTGCAGGTGATTTGAAGCACCAAGCCACGTGCCAAAAATGGTACCCACCACCAACCAGATTAATCCCAAAAGAATATATGTTCGCCCGATATTTGCCATAATAATTCCCACCCTGTTATGGCCCCCAGAACATAACCAATAGCAGTTCTAAAACAAATGTTAAGCAGCCAAGAGTTGCGCGTGGAC
>JAYVXY010000158.1:0-5147 GCA_043784785.1 Aestuariivirga sp.
GTTGATCTTGTGACAACTGACGGATTTCTGATGCCCAATGCGGTGCTGGAGCGCGAAGGCTTGATGGCGCGCAAGGGTTTTCCGGAAAGCTATGATCTGCCGAAAATCCTGCGTTTCATGCATGACATCAAATCGGGCGCGCGCGATGTGGAAGTGCCGATCTATTCGCATCTGACTTATGATGTCTTGCCAGATAAAACCCAGGTGATTGATCAGCCTGATATT
The DNA here is from genome assembly GCA_043784785.1 of Aestuariivirga sp. Taxonomy (GTDB): domain Bacteria; phylum Pseudomonadota; class Alphaproteobacteria; order Rhizobiales; family Aestuariivirgaceae; genus Aestuariivirga. Next base: position 226 of record JAYVXY010000158.1, read on the forward strand.
CTGATCGTCGAAGGCATCAATGTTTTGCAAACTGGCCGGCCACCACGCGATGGGCGCGGCATTCCAAATGTGTCGGACTTTTTTGATTTCTCGATTTTTATTGATGCGGATGTCGAGTTGCTGCGTGAATGGTATATTGAGCGCTTCTTTTCACTTCGCAATGGCGCATTCAAGGATCCTAAATCCTATTTCCATCGCTATGCATCTTTGAGCAATCAACAAGCGCACGAATTTGCCGCACGGATTTGGAACACTGTTAATCTCGTGAACCTGCGCGAAAATATTTTACCAACCCGGCCACGCGCTGATTTGGTGTTGCGCAAGGGTGCGGATCATAAAGTGAGAACGGTGTTTTTGCGGAAGTTGTAATTCGTCTTCTACCGCGAAAGCGGGAGAGGACATTAGCCAAACCGCTCCGTCACCCTTCTCACCAAATCATCACGCACTTCGCGATAAGCATCCAAAATCTGATCGCGACTGCCTTGCGTGATCGAGGGATCGGGGATCTTCCAGTTTTCCACTTTGATGGCCATGGTGCGCGACATGTCTTCAGCGCGATTCAAGGCTTCGGGTGAAAGGGTGATCAACAAATCAAAGGCCGAATCTTCCAAATCTTCAAATGAATGTGGGCGATGTTTTTTAAGATCAATGCCGATCTCATCCATAATCATGCCAACAAACGGATCAGGATCGCCCGCTGCAATTCCAGCCGACGCCACATAGACTTTGTGGCCGAAATGATGGTGCATGATCGCTGCGGCCATGGGTGAGCGGATGGCGTTGAGTGTGCAAGCAAACAGAACGGCACTTGGCAATTTCTGGCTCATCAGTTGGCCCGCCAGATCAAAGCGCATAGCAATGTGAACAGCCGCCTTGCCGTCATAAAGTCCATCTCGGCTTTTCCGGCCAATCTTTCTTGAAGCAGGGTTGAGCCTTCATTGTGAAGGGCGCGTCTGGCCATATCAATGGTTTCAATTTGCTGCGGGTTTGACGATTGAACCGCAAGATTATAGCTGTCACATATCTGGAAATAGTCTTTCACAATGCGGCGGAAGGGCGAGAGCGAAAGCCCGATGGCAAATTTTTGTGCGCCATTGCTCAAATCAAAGATCAGGCGATTATCCATTGATGAAAGGCCAAGCGCGTAAGGCCCCTCCATGCCATTGCTTAAAGAAAAAATATTGCCTTCAAGCAAATCATGAATCGCCATTTGCCGGTCCTGCTCGGCTTCGGGTGAAGGGCTGAGCACGATCGAGCCATCAATCTTCACTTCGCTCAAACGGTTTTTGGGCGGCGGCATATCAAGTCTCGTGCGCGGGAATGTGAGACGTTTCCCAGGCGGGGCCAATATCGGCCATCGCCACATCCAAGCATTCAACGTCAAGGCGCAGCAGGTGCCCGGCAGAAAACGCCAGCGTGATGTGGCCGGCCAAATCATCAACGCCTGTGATGCTTATGGCCAGAAGCGATAAAATCGTTCCGGGCCCGACATTTTTGAAACCCTGTTTCTGAACTGATTTCACATAATCGAAATGCAGGCCAGTGCGGCGGCGCTGTTTTTGCTGTTGATCATCCCAAGCAAAGCGATTGGCCACTAAAGCAAAGCGGCGGCGCTTGGCATTGAAATTCAAATCGGCAAATTTCAACACCGCATCCTGCATCTGGGCAGAGATCACGTTCAAATCATCCGCATCCTGGGCCGTCAAGCGCAACATGATTTTGGGTTATGCTCCGGCAATGCGGGTGACATCAGCACCAACCGCTTGCAGCTTTTCTTCCAGCGCTTCAAAACCACGGTCTAAATGATAGACGCGGTGGATGTGGGTTTCGCCCTGTGCCGCGAGAGCCGCGATGACCAAGGATACCGATGCGCGCAAGTCGGTTGCCATCACGTCAGCGCCGGTGAGTCTGGTCACGCCGCGCACCTCGGCCATATCACCGTGCAGATGAATGTCGGCTCCCAAACGGGCCAGTTCTTGCACATGCATGAAACGGTTTTCAAAGATCGTTTCGCGAATATGGCTTTTGCCCTTGGCCATGGTCATCAGGCCCATGAATTGCGCCTGCATGTCCGTCGGGAAACCAGGATAAGGATCAGTGGTTACGTCCACGGGTAAAATGCCTGAACCGTTGCGGCGGATGCGAATGCCTTCATTGGTCGTATCAACTTGAATGCCAGCGCGTTGCATGGTGAGGATGACGTTCTCGAGCGTATCGGGCCGCGCACCGCGCAACACCACATCACCGCCAGCCATGCCCACGGCCATAGCGTAGGTTCCGGTTTCAATGCGGTCAGCCACCACGGTGTGGTCAGCGCCATGAAGACTTGAAACGCCGGTGATATTCAACGTGCGCGTGCCAATACCTTCAATCTTGGCACCCATTTTGACCAAGCATTCGGCCACGTCGGTAATTTCCGGTTCCATTGCGGCGTTTTCAATTGTGGTATCGCCCTTGGCCAAAACCGCGGCCATCAAGGCGGCATGGGTGGCGCCCACAGAAACTTTGGCAAATGAGATGTGCCCGCCCTTGAGACCATGTTTGGCCTTGGCGATGACATAACCCTGATCGATCTCACAAACCGCACCGAGTTTTTCCATGGCCATGATGTGCATATCAACTGGCCTTGTGCCAATGGCGCAGCCGCCGGGTAATGAAACCTTGGCTTCGCCCATGCGGGCAATCAATGGACCCAAGACCCAGAAAGAAGCGCGCATTTTTGAAACCAGATCATAAGGTGCTGTCGTATCAACAATGGTCTTGGCCGAAATTTTCAAAGTTTCGCCCGAAGCCCCAAGTTGGCCAGAGCGTTTGCCCGCTGTGGTAATATCCACGCCGTGATTTTGCAAAATGCGCTGCAAGCGCGACACGTCAACCAGCCTTGGCACGTTGTGCAATGTAACGGTTTCTGGCGTGAGCAGCGGAATGATCATCAAAGGCAGCGCTGCATTTTTGGCGCCCGAAATGTCAATCGTGCCGTTCAGTTTATTACCACCGCGAATGCGGATACGATCCATGTGGAGAATCCCCTAAATGTCCCAAATCAGGCGTTAACAAGCATAAAAGGCGGGATTGGGGCAAGGGATAACTCAAAACGCCCTCACCCTGAGGTGCAAGGCCTCTTGGCCTTGCCTCGAAGGGCTTACAAGCGATAGCTTTGGATCATTGGAGCTCAAATGGCTTGGGTCTATATCTTAAGATGCGCAGACGGCAGCTACTATACTGAGATGTCACGTAGCCCCGATTTGGACAAACGAGTCTCAGAACACAACATGCGACTTTTGCCAGAATCCTACACGGCTAGTAGGCTTCCCGTTTCACTCATATACAGCGAAAATTTCGAGCTGATTGTGGATGCGATCGCAGCAGAGCGAAAAATCAAAGGTTGGTCGCGCGCAAAAAAATAAGCCTTGATCAAGGGCGATTGGGAGGAAGTACAGCGGATGGCAAAACGAAAAAGTAGGCGTGACCTATAGTCCGGTTGCCCTTCGAGGCTCGCCTTGCTCGCACCTCAGGGTGAGGGAGATATATTAGTTTGCGAGGCTATCTCCTACCATCCTTTTTGCAATCTCGGCCCGAATCGGACTGGCAGGATAGGTTCCCAGAATTTTGGTGTAAGACGAGAAGAATGCCAACTCCTCTAAAGCCAGCCGCACATTGCGGTCTTCGGGGTGGCCTTCGATGTCGGCATAAAACTGCGTGGCGCTGAATTGGCCTTCAAGTTGATAGGATTCCAATTTGGTCATGTTCACGCCATTGGTGGCAAAGCCACCCATGGCCTTATACAAAGCGGCGGGCACATTGCGCACACGGAAGACAAAACTGGTCATCACTGGGCCATTGCCTGCTGGTGCATCGCGGCGCTCGGTTGAGAGGATGATAAAGCGGGTGGTGTTATGGGCCTCATCTTCAATATTTTTGAGCAGTGGCTCTAACCCATAAAGTTCTCCGGCCAAGGCTGTGGCCAAGGCGCTTGAAGTTTTATCTTTTGATTCAGAAAGTTCGCGCGCGGCCCCTGCCGTATCAATTGCCACAACGGGGGTGAGTTTGTGGGCTTTGATCATCTTGCGGCATTGGCCAAGTGCGTGCACATGGCTGTGCACGGTTTTCAAACCTTTTAATGAAGCTCCGGGCACGGCCAGAAGATGAAAATGGATCGGCAAAAAATGCTCGCCAATAATGGCCAGATTCGAAGCGGGCATTAAATGGTGAATATCAGCCACGCGGCCTGCCACGGAGTTATCGATGGGGATCATGGCGAGTTTGGCCACGCCTTCCTTCACGGCTTGAAACGCATCCTCAAACGTGCGGCAGGGCAAAGGCTCAAAATCAGGGCACACTTCAAGGCAAGCAATATGGGAGTTGGCCCCGGGCTCGCCCTGATAGGCAATCTTTGGCTTCATTATTTCAAATCCTTAATCATGCGCCGCGCGGCCTCCAGATCGGCAGGCGTATTAACGGCCAATGGCTGGCTGTCAACCTTGACCACTGCAATGCGCATATCATGATCAAGCACGCGCATCTGTTCCAGCCCGCGCAAATTTTCCCGCGTGCTGGGCGGCAAGCTGGCTAATTTGTCCAAAGCGGCGCGGCGATAAGCATAAATCGGAATATGCTGCCAAAAGGGTGGCTCCAAACTATCATCAAGTTTCCCCACAAAATCGCGGGCATAGGCCACTTCGCGATCCGCGTTCAAAGGCGTAATGACTTTTACGATATTGGGATCATCAATCAAAGTTTGATCGTTAAGGGGCGAAGCCAAGGTTGCCACATCAACTGATTCATTGGTCAAGCCCGCCAAACAGCGTTGCAGGGCGAGGGTTTCAATCAAGGGCAAATCGGCAGGCAAGCTCAATATGTTTTCAAAGCGCAATGCGGGGTCACGCATGTTCAAGGCGGCGGCGATACGGTCCATGCTGGTG
>JAYVXY010000159.1:0-15758 GCA_043784785.1 Aestuariivirga sp.
CTGGTGATCGGCCAAGCGCATAGTGTGAGCCCAAACCAAGGCTTGGTTCTGGTGCCAGCTCCCCTTGATCCCAACGCGCCAACACCAGCAACACAATCGCCCACTGGCCCAATTATAGCGCCACTCGCAGCACCACAAGCAGGCGGGTTGACGAACGGCAGCAACGGCCTCTATTGAGCCGCTTAACACTGATTTGAAAGCAAACGTCAATGCGCGCCGAAACCGTTAAAGCCATCGCTGAAATAGAGCAATCCCTAGGCCTGCTCCGGAGGCATCTTTGACTGGGATAATTCAATCCGCGAATTGGCTGAACTAAACGCCAAGGCCGAAGATTCCTCGCTTTGGAATGACGCGCAAAAGGCTCAAGAGGTGATGCGCAAACGCCAAGACCTCGACAATCGCATCAGTGGCATATTAAAAATCCAGACGGCCAAGGCCGATAATATCGAATTGATCGCCATGGGCGAGTCTGAAGGCGACCAATCCATCGTCACCGAAGCTGAAAAAGCTTTGACTGCCCTGAAAAAAGATGTGGCCGCCGCTGAAATGGATGCCCTGCTTTCAGGCGAAGCCGATGGCAATGACAGCTATCTGCAAATCAATGCCGGAGCAGGCGGCACTGAAAGCCAGGATTGGGCCTCAATGCTCATGCGCATGTATGTGCGCTGGGCCAACCTTAACAAATTCAAAGTTGAAGTGCTCGACCAACATGACGGCGAAGAAGCGGGTATTAAATCTTGCACACTTCAGATCAAGGGCAAGAACGCTTACGGCAAATTGAAAACTGAATCAGGAGTGCACCGCCTCGTGCGCATTTCACCCTATGATTCGAATGCGCGCCGCCACACATCATTTTCATCGGCCTGGGCCTATCCAGTGATTGATGACAATATCAACATTGAAATTTTAGATAGCGATTTGAAGGTTGATACTTACCGCGCCTCAGGCGCTGGCGGTCAACACATTAATACCACCGACTCGGCTGTGCGTATCACCCATATTCCAACCAACATTATCGTGGCCTGCCAAGCCGAACGCTCACAACATAAGAACCGCGCCACCGCGATGAAGATGTTGAAAGCCCGCCTTTACGAGCGCGAACTGCAATTGAAGCAAGACAAGGTGGATGCGGCTAACGCCAAGAAAACCGATATTGGCTGGGGCCATCAAATCCGTTCATATGTATTGCAGCCTTATCAGCTGGTAAAGGATTTGCGCACCGGTTTTACGAGCACAAACCCAACCGCTGTTCTGGGCGGAGAGCTGGATGATTTCATCCAAGCATCGCTGGCGCAACGTATCCATGGCGGCGCACCTGAGGGTGTGGAAGATATCGACTAGACGATTTAGCTCTGTTTTGGAGTCTTGAATGGATGGACATTCTCAGGCTCTGGTTCGCCGTCAAAGGCTTGGGGCGCCTCCAGCTTCTTGAATAATTCATTTGGCTGTGCTGGCGGTGGTGCTGGCTTAACATGCCTTATGGAACCCAAAACATAGGCCCCATTGGCAATGCTAATGGTTTCGTTGATCACATCGCCCTCAACATGAGCCCCAGACTCGATCTGGACATGTATGCCGCTGATGGGGCCAATGACCCGACCACGCACATAAACCATATCGGCCGCGATTTCGCCACGCACTTCTCCCCGCGCATCGACTAAACATGTGTGAGCACGAACAGTGCCATGAATGGCCCCGTCAATGTGAATTTCACCGTCACTCATCAAATTGCCTTCAACTGTCGTATCGCGCGCAATATAGGACGGTTCTGCCGGGATAGCTGTTTGGCGCGGGGCAGGTTTTGAACGTTTGAAAATCATCGGTTATTCATTCACTTCAACTGTTATCAAAAAGCTTATACGTATTGATCGACTAGCTTTCATATAGGCTCTGGTCGCACTTGTCATCCGGTTAGGCTCGCCTTTCTTTGGCCAAGCTTTGGTGGCCTTTAATATTGAGATTGCGTATAGTTCTACGAAAATACGAACTAAGTGAAATTTTTTGAGTCTATGATGGGGCAAATAATTACCAATATGGGTCGCGTAGGTTGAAACGAAAAATAGCAAAAATCGCGGGACTTTGTTTTCTTGCCGTATTTGCAATCGTGCTGGCCGGCATAATTCTGTTTATTTGGCGGCTTTCTGAAGGCCCTATAGCCATTTCATTTCTGAACAGCCGCATTGAACAGGCCATTAATAGCCAGCTTAGCAACATGAAAGTTAAACTCGGTACAGCCGTTCTTGAGCTTGATAAGGGAACCCATGTGCCACATATACGGTTTCGCAATTTGGTTTTGTCAGATGCCAGCGGTGCCATTATCGCAAGCGCGCCGCGCGCCGCCGTAACCCTGGATGGTACTGCATTGCTGGTAGGCAAGATTGCCGCCCAAAGTCTAGAGCTAATCGGCCCTAATATAAGTGCTAGGCGCAAGGTTGATGGAACCGTTGAACTGGGCGTTGGTGGCCAAGACGTAACTGTCGCTGAAACATCAAATGGAGGGCAACCCCAAGCAGATTCTGGTGATGGCACAAAATCCGATCGCAACTCAACGACTGATGCAGAACCAATAAATCAAACCTCGGGAGCACGGTTGATTTCTCTTTTGGATGATCGCGGAGGGAGCAATTCGCTTTCTTCACTCAGTGACATAAGAATTACTGATGCTTCATTGAATGTTCATGATGAAGAAAATTCAGCCACTTGGTTCGCCCCAAAAGTTGATTTGACATTTCGTAAGATGCCTTATGGTTTCATTATTTTGGCAAAGGCTGATGTGGCGACGGCGAAAGAGCCTTGGCACGCCGAGCTCTCAGCCACATATCAACACGAACAAAAAACATTTTCTGTCAGTGCAACTGTCGACAATGTCATTCCTGCTGATGTCGCCGACAAGATTTTTGCCCTTTCGCAATTCGCTAAAGTGCGCATACCTCTGGCTGGGCACATTGAACTTGAAGCCAATGATATGGGCGTTGTTTCGGCTGCATCTGCCGAGTTCACGGCAGGCAAGGGTCGTGTAAGTCTGCCTGATTTCGTGGCCCAACCGATTAATATTGATGATGGAATTTTGCACATCAAATATCAACCTGAGTCCGAAAGTTTTGATATTTTGGATTCAGCCGTTGTCGTGGGCGGCGCGCGCGCTGATCTTTCGGGCAATGTCGCGCCAATACGAGGGGCTGATGGTAAGTTGTCGGCGCTAAAAATTCAACTGAAGGCCCATAATGTAAGTTTGAATACCGCAGTTGCAAAGGCCAGCCCCATCATCGTTGATCACATTGAGTTCGTGGGGCAAGCTGGCATTATCGACGCAAGCCTCGAAATTGATGATTTTGTCGTAATGTCGGGCAACACCGGTGTGCGCATGCGCGGCACGATCAGCAGCGGCGAAAAATCGCCGGCAATTCATTTGGCTGGCCGGGTGAGGGATGTTTCGGCAGAGTTTTTGAAAACCATTTGGCCGCCCATCATCGCACCGAAATCGCGCACCTGGATCAATGAGAATGTGGTGGAAGGGCGCATTTCCGAAGGAACATTTCAGGTCAACCTGAATGCCGATGCCATGGCAAAGGCCGGCATCGACAAGCGGCTTCCCGATAACTCGATTGATTTCACATTTTCGTTGCGCGACGTGACGGCACATTATTTTAAGAACCTGCCTGTGCTTACCAATGCATCAGGCGAAGGCCGTCAACATGATAATGATTTCCAACTTGACATCAGTACGGGCCAGTCAAGCCTCGGCACCGGTCAGACGCTGAAATTGAACAATGGCAGCTTTGTTGCCAAAGATGTCTTGCAGGGTGAAGTGCAAGGCATATTCGCCTTCGATCTGTCGGCGCCGATTGATACCATGCTGGCATTTGCCAGCCATCCAGACGTGAACTTGATCAAGGCCAACATCGATGAGTTTCCCAATTTGCAAGGCGAGGCCCACGCAACGATTGGATTGAATTTCCCCCTGATCAAGGATGTTCCGAAAGATCGCTTTGATATCAGCACCGATGTGCGGATGAGTAACGTGGCTGTTGGCAATATCCTGCCCGGTGTTGATTTGACGGATGGTGAATTCAACGTTGATGTTTTCCCAGATTCGATTGCCATTTCCGGGCCCGCCAAAGTCAATGGTTTGCCCGCACAGGTACAGTGGCAAAAGCCGCGCAATGGCGGCCCGGCAAAGGCTGTTGTGAGTACCACGCTTGACGAAAAGACGCGCGAAAAAATGGGCCTCAAATTATCCGATTATATTTCAGGCCCGCTGCCCATTCACGTCACCATTGAAAAAAGCGAGGCCGGCAAGGATGACATATCGGTTGATGCGGATCTATCCGAAATAAAAATGAAACTGGCGGCGATCAGTTGGAAGCGTGATGCAACACCAGGCACCAAAGCCAATTTCATTGTGCGCAATACGGCCGAAGGCCGGAGCATCGACAATTTTGTGCTGGATGGTGAGGGCCTGCATCTGCGAGGCAATATCAAGACAACAGCAAAGGGCAAACTTCAATCCGTTGTAATGGATCAAATTAAACTGGATGAGGACAATGTCTTTTCGGCTCGTATCGTTCCGGGTGAGGGCACGGTTGACCTGACACTGACAGGCAAAAACTTTGACGCCAGACCCTATATCAAAACATTGGTTTCGCCAGCCCCCAGCCCAGCGGCATCGACATCACCCACGACCGCCGAAGGCCAAGACTTCACCATGCGCGCTCATTTCGATCACGTGATTGCAAACCGGGGCGAAGTGCTGAATGATGTGAACGCAGTTTTACGCGCGCGCGCCAGCAAAATTGCCGAAGCAGACATCAAGGGAAACTTTCTCAGTGGCCAGCCATTGAATATTTCCGTTGTTCCTCTACCGACAGGCCGGGAATTTCGTGTTAATACCACCGACGGTGGCTCGGTCTTGCGGGCGGCTAATTTCTATTCGAAAATTGCGGGCGGCCAATTGCGGTTCTACGCGCTTCTTGGCAATGAAGAGGGATCATCCGTTCACAATGGCAGGCTTGAAATATTGAATTTTGATGTTCGCAATGAAGCAGCACTCGCAGAACTGGATCAACGCGGCAAACCCAAAAAATCAGGACCACGCAAAGAAGGTATCAATTTTTCCAGACTCTTTCTGCCATTCACCACCGATGATAAATTTGTCCGATTAGGCGATGTGATATTGCGGGGTACGGACATGTGCGCAACGGCAGACGGCGTGATCCGCAAAACCGATAATGCAATTGATGTGACGGGAACTGTTATTCCGGCTTGCGGCCTATCAGGCGTGTTCAATAATGTGCCATTGTTGGGGGATATTTTGAGTGGTGGCAACAGCAATGAAGGCCTGTTTGGAGTAACCTATTTTGTCGGTGGCACTTTGGAGAGTCCGGTTGTTAAGGTGAATCCGATTTCAGCCATTGCGCCCGGCATTTTCCGGCGGTTCTTTGATTTCACACCGAAGAAGGCAGCGGGCCAAGGTACAAATTGATCATTGCGGTTTCAGCAACACATGTTTCTTTTTGCCCATGGAAAGTTTGATGGCGCCTTCTGCATTCATATCAGCAATTGAGAGCAGCAGTTTTTCATCGGTGACAGCAACATCATTTACCTTGATGGCACCACCTTGAATCGAGCGCTTGGCTTCGCCATTTGACGAAGCCAAACCAGCCTGCACCAATGCAGCAAAAATTCCAATGGGCTGAGACAAATTGATCAGCACGGTGGGAAGACCAGCCGCACTCGCACCTTCCTCGAATGTTTTGCGTGCGGTTTCTGCTGCCTCATGGGCTGCGGCGTCACCATGAAGCAAACTTGTCGCCGCATTGGCCAATACTTTTTTGGCCTCGTTGATTTCCGCGCCACCCAGGGCTTCGAGCTTGGCAATTTCATCAATCGGCAAAGTGGTGAAAAGTTTCAGGAAGCGTCCAACATCAGCATCCTCGGTGTTGCGCCAGAATTGCCAATATTCATAGGGGCTGCGCATATCGGCGTTCAGCCAAACGGCACCTGTTGCGGATTTGCCCATCTTGGCACCTGATGAAAGCGTGATCAGAGGCGAGGTGAGAGCATAGAGTTGGTGCGTGCCCATGCGCCGGCCCAGATCAATGCCGTTGACGATATTGCCCCATTGATCGCTGCCACCCATTTGCAAATTACAACCATAACGCCGCGCCAGTTCGGAATAATCATAGGCTTGCAAAATCATATAGTTGAATTCGATGAATGACAGTTCATGCTCGCGTTCAAGCCTAAGCTTCACGCTGTCCATTGCCAACATGCGGTTCACGCTGAAATGCTTGCCGACATCACGCAGCATTTCAATGTAGTTCAGTGTGGTCAGCCATTCAGCATTATCCACCATCATGGCATCGGAAGAACCACTGCCGAATTGCAGGAACTTGGCAAACACGCTTTGAATGCCGCGTTTGTTATCCTCAATATCTTCAAGCGACAGAATCTTGCGGCTTTCATCGCGGCCTGAAGGATCGCCCACGCGTGTGGTGCCGCCGCCCATCAAGACGATGGGCTTGTTGCCCGTCTGTTGCAGCCAATGCAGCAACATGATCTGGACCAGTGATCCCACATGCAAAGATCGCGCTGTGCAATCAAAACCGATATAGGAAACGATCTTGCGGGCGGCGGCCAAGGCATCAAGCCCATCATTGTCTGAGCATTGATGAATAAAGCCGCGCGTTGAAAGCGTGTTAAGGAATTCTGATTTGAATTGGGTCATAATGGGCCTCTTAACATATGTGTGATTCATGTCAAAAATCTTCACAAGCCTGGGCTTAATGTCGGGAACATCTCTCGATGGCATTGATCTGGCCATTGTAAAAACCGATGGCGAGACCCTGGTTGAGCGCGGGCCCTCTGAAACATTCGCCTATTCTGCCGAGCTGCAAGCCAAGTTGCGCCAAGCACTGGTTGAAGGGGTGGCGATTCAGGAGCGGCGCCAAAGACCCGGAAATTTAAAGGAAATTGAAAAATTGGTTACGGATTGGCACGCTGCTGCTGTTCACAAGTTTCTTGATAAAAATAGTATAACTCATTCAAATATAAACGTAATTGGCTTCCACGGACAAACAATTATCCATCGGCCTGAGCAGCATTTGACGGTGCAATTGGGCGATGGCCAGGCGCTCGCCAATGCAACAGGAATTCAAGTGGTTTATGACCTGCGCGCGGCAGATATGGATGCAGGCGGGCAGGGTGCGCCACTCGTGCCTGTCTATCATCGGGCACTGGCGAAAGAATCGCCAATTGCCTTTCTGAATATCGGCGGTGTTGCCAATGTGACCTATGTGGCAGCAGATGACCATCTGACCGCATTCGATACCGGCCCTGGCAATGCGCTGATCAATGACTGGATGGAAAGTCATTCCGGCGTTAAATTTGACAAGGGTGGGGAAACAGCAGCGCGTGGGCGCATTTCGGTGGTTCATCTGAAAGCAGCTCTTACCAGCGAATATTTCACCAAGCGTCCACCAAAATCATTAGACCGCAATAGCTTTGCCCATCTCGATTTGTCGGGCTTGAGCCTTGAAGATGGAGCGGCAACGCTGACCGCCTTCACAGCCCATTCCATTGCGCGCGCCGCCAACTGGTTTCATGAACCCGCCAAGTCTTGGGTGATCTGTGGTGGAGGGAGGCACAACGCAACGCTGATGCACATGCTGGGCGAGATTTTACCAAATGTGCAAAGGGCAGAAGAACTGGGCTTTAATGGCGACAGCATGGAAGCAGAAGCTTGGGCCTATCTTGCGGCAAGATCATTGCGTGGATTGCCCATCACATTCCCGGGCACGACGGGTGTAAAAGCCGAATTGACGGGCGGAGTTTTGGCAAAACCAATCTAATCGAATTTCATCGCCAATGCCGCAGCACCAATCAAGCCAGCATTATCACCAAGGGCGGCGGGAACAATCTCAACGGCGCGAAATGCCGGCATGGCGTGACGATCAATTTGCGCCCGAATGACTGGCATCATCAGGTCGAGGGCGGCTGATAATCCGCCGCCTATAATCAGCCGTTCGGGGCTGTAAAGATGGAGCAGGCTGGCAAAACCATAGCCCAGCCATTGCGCTTCCTGATCAACCAGGCCCTTGGCTTTCTTATCACCAGTGCGCGCCAGTTCCACGGCGTGTTTGCCATCGTTAAAACCTGCCGCCCTTGCGGCCACACCAAAAGCGGTTCCCGAAGCCAAGGCCTCTAAACAACCCTTGCCACCACAGCCGCAAATGGGGCCATCAGGTGCAATCATCATATGGCCCACATGGGCGGCCATGCCGCGCCTTCCATGCATTAAATGGCCATCAACCACCACGCCGCCACCAATACCGGTGCTGACTGTGACGTAGACAAGATGATTTAACCCGCGCCCGGCACCAAATTTCCATTCTCCGTTCGCTGCGGCAATGCCATCATTTTCCAACACAACGGGAAGGACAAGTTTTTCGGCCAAAGTATCGCGCAAGGGAAAATCAAACCAGCCGGGCAGGGTGGGAAGGTCCGACGTTCGACCGCGCTCCAAATCCAGCGGACCGGGTGAGGAAACACCAGCCGCTCCGATGCGATCTTGAAAGCCATCTCCAACGTCTGAGGCCAGCTTGATCATCTGCTCTATAATTGCTCTTGGGCCACCGGCAACATCTGTGGCCAACGCTGCACGGCGCAATATTTTGCCACTTCGATCAACCACAGCAACGCGCAACTGCGTTCCGCCTAAATCAATACCGAGGGTCAAGTCCTTGTTCATGATCAGCTTGCCTTAAGGCCACGCACCCAATCCATTCGCACCGCCAGATCAGGCGCGCCAAAGGCCAGCGAACCCATCACGATTGTCTCGGCTCCCGCCGCTCGCAGCAAAGGAACCGTATGTTCTCGAATGCCGCCATCTGCCGCCACGATAGTCCGCTTGCCTGCCGACGCAACGAGCGCGCGGGCTTCCGAAATACGTTTGGGCGCTTCTTCATCAAGCCCTTGACCTTTCACACCGATGCGCGTGCCCAAGAGTGTGAGCATATCGAGCTTGGGAACGAACGAAGCAACCGAATTAACAGGTGTGTGAAGCTGCAGAACCAATCCAGTTTTTAGATTGGCGGCACTAATGGCTGACAATGCTTCCTTTGCATTCGCATTCTCTGCGTGAACACTGATCAAATCAGCGCCAGCCTCAACAAATTGCGCAACTTGATCCATCAGGATTTTGTCATCCACCATCAAATGAACATGAATGGGTTTGGATGTGACTTTGCGCAGGCGGGCCAATAGATCGGGAAAGAACAAAAATGCGGGCGAGAAATGACCATCCGCCACATCCACATGATAGATGTCGGTGAAGGGCTCAATGCGCAATGTATCTTCCTCGAGGCGACCAAGATCGGCTGACCACAACGAGATTTCGGCGAGGAGGCGGTTCGATGGAAGGGCATCCAGCCAGCCAATGGCAGCATGTTGGGAATTGCTCAATTTCAAACCTCGTTGTCTTTCAAAAAAGCTGTAACTGCCGCCTGGAATTCGGCGAAATGTTTAGCCCGATCTTCTGCCTTGGGTGTTATCTCCACATAGTGAGATTTGGCAATTGCGGATGAAAGTTTTTTTGCAAGCGCTATGGGGTGGATCAGATCAACGGCATTGGCCAGAACCAGTGTTGGGGCTTTTATAGCCCGCACCTGTGCCTCGGTAATTTCTGGCCCGCTGTTAGCAATTGCTGATCCAAGCTTGGCAAACATTTCAAGATCAGGCTTGTCAAAAATCTTGATGAGCGACACATAATTATCCGGCGCTTCCATTGCGAATTGCTTTGCAATTGGTGTTGCCTGAAACCCTGATAAATTGCGATTTTCAACGAATTTTGGCAGAACCTTATACACCGACATGTTTTCCGGCGCGGCATCCCAGCCCCAAGCGGGGCGAGCGAGAAGCAATGCTTTCACTCGTTCTGGTGCAGTAACGGCGATGCGCAGAGCAATGGCCGCACCCATGGATATGCCACCGACAACAAATTTTTCAACGCCACGTGCATCTGCAAATGCCAAAACATCATCAGCAAATTGTGCAATGGAAAATTGTGTGGGATCACCTGCTTCAGATTGACCTTGCCCGCGGCATTCCAGCGTTATCCTGCGAAATCCCTGTGTCGGAAAGGCTTCGGCAACTTGCGCCTCATCACCACCCATCCCATGCTGAAACACGACGATTGGGCCATCACCAACATCGTGACCAGCGAAATCCAGGCCAGCATGTGCAAAGTGGACCGAACTCATGCTGCGATAACGCTTTTAAGGAACGCAGCCACGCTTGGCGCTTCTGCCTCTGTCAAACCATGTGTGACCAACGGTCCATTGAAGCCTGCTTGTTTTAAGCTGTTCACAAAATGCCTAAAATCGATCACACCTTTTCCTGCGGCCACAAATGCACCTTTCGCGTCGCGATCCTTGGCATGAGCCATGACAATCGACCCCCCCAAAAGATCAACAGCCTCATCAATAATGGCGTGGCGTTTTTGCTCACTCGCAACTTCGAACAAGTTTGCAGGATCAAGCACGACACGCAGATGCGGTGATTTCATTTCATCAAGCAAACGTTTCGCCGCTTGGGCAGATGATACGATATTGCCAAGTTCAGGTTCAATTCCCAAATAAATGCCATGCGCCTCGGCAATCTTTAGCGCCTTTTCCATTTCAATCGTCAGGTCGCGCCACGCTTCGGGGGTCGCATTGTTTTTATGCCAGCGCCATTGATCGTCAACATCGCGGGTGCCGGTGCATAGAGTTACAAGGTTTGTGCCCAAGGCATTGGCATGGGCGATGATCACACCAAGGCGGCGCAATCCGTCAGCGCGAACGCGAATATCTGGATGAGCCATATTATATGTGCCCGATACGGCACTGATTGAAACGCCGCTGGCCTTGGATGCAGCGGCTATGTCTTCTGCCAATTTCGGCGCGATCTCATCTGGCATCGATGCAAGGCCGACACAGGCCATATTAAATTGCGCGCAATCAAAGCCCGTATCGTGAACCGCCTTAAGAACGGGCGCTGCACCAAGCGCTGAAAACGTCTTGGCGAAGATGCCGAGTTGCATCACACCAACCCTTGCGCATCAGCAAGGCGAACCGATTTGCCGGTGTGCGCCGATTGTGCCACTGCAACCATGGCCCGCACTGAGGCAATGCCATCATGGATATCAGCGCCACGCATCGGTGCTCCGTCCAAAATAACGTCAGCAAAGCCTTCAAGCTGCCGACGATAGAAATGTCCATCCGCTCCCAATGGCCGCCGATAAGTCGCATCCTTCTCATGGAAGATTTCAACATCGGATGATTTATAGTACCAAGGATTATAGGTCTTGGCGTTGATGCTGCCATTCTCGCCATAAAGTGTCAGGCCTTCATGCCAATCCATGCGCACCGCAATGGTGAGATCAAGATGGCCCATGCAGCCATTGGCAAACGCCACATCAATAAACCAGCTATAGGCACCAAATTTCTCATTGAGACGGGCATTGACTTCAATGATGTCGCCGCAAAAATAGCGCGAAATGTCGAGCAAATGACAGCCATGCGCCAACATATAATAGCGTCGCAAATCGGATTTGGGATCAATAACCGGTTTCTTTGCCGTAGCACTGCGAATGGCAAGTGGCTGTACTGCATCCGTTATTGTGTAGCGGTGGGTTGAATCACAATACCAAGCTTTGAAAGCCAATTGCTGGCCCATCTCGCTCTGTGCAAAGTCTCGCCCTGCCTCAAGACCAGGATCAAACCGCTTCATATGGCCAATCTGTAAAATCTTGTCGGATTTTTTGACAGCCGCAGCAAGACCTTCAACTTCCTCTACACCCACACCAATCGGCTTTTCGCACAACACATGCTTGCCGGCTTTGAGCGCCATGAGTGATGCTGGCACATGGAAACTATCGGATGTTGCAATGACGACAGCATCAAGGGCAGGGTCAGCCAGCATCGCCTCATAGTCGGCGAAGCGCTTTTCCGGCAGATAGGTATCACCCATGCGCTGCACTAAATCTTCCGCCACATCGCAAATCGCATAAAGATCGGCGTTGCGGGCTTTAACTGCGGATTCAAAATGAGCAAATTGCGCGATTGGCCCGCAGCCAAGAATGCCAACTTTCAATCGACGATCTTGTTTCTTCAAAACCACTGCGGTGCCTCCCAAACCGAACGCACGTTGGCGTTCTAGCGTTCCAGCGTCAACCGTCGATCCACATAATCCGCGCAAATCTTAGTGAGTTCATCGATTTTGCCTTCAAAGAAGTGGTTCGCATCGGGGATCACTTTATGCTCGATGGTGATGCCTTTTTGGGTTTTTAGCTTTGACACCAATGTGTGCACAGCTTCGGGTGCAGTCACTGTATCTTTGCCGCCATTCACAAACAGGCCAGAAGCCGGGCAGGGTGCGAGGAACGAGAAATCATAATGTTTGGCCAGAGGTGCAATCGAAATGAAGCCCGAAATCTCTGGTCTGCGCATCAACAACTGCATGGAAATCCAAGCACCAAAGGAAACACCGGCAATCCAGCAAATCTTGGACTCGCGGTTTAAGGCTTGCATCCAATCCAATGCTGAAGCGGCGTCGGCCAATTCACCCGCGCCATTGTCGAACAAGCCTTGGCTGCGGCCAACACCACGAAAGTTAAAGCGCAACACGGAAAAACCGCGACTTTGATAAAGCTGATAAAGCGCATGAACGATAGGGTTGTTCATGGTGCCGCCAAAGGTGGGATGCGGATGCAGGATCAACGCAATTGGAGCACCCGCCGCCTTGGCCTGATTATAGCGCGCTTCTATACGCCCGGCTGGTCCGTTAAAAATCACTTCTGGCATTAAAACTTCCCACTTTGTCGATATCGGAACATCATGGCGCGGCCTTGCACCATTAGTTGACTCCGCTACTCGGATTTATTATATGAATTTAGAACGGTTCTAGCTTGCGAAAGAACTGTTCGCCTTCAAGGTCGCTTGCGCTTTAGCACGGGGCGGGGGGCAAAAAGCAAGCTTTTCGTGATGGGATAAGAGTTTAGCCATGAAAATGAGCACCAAAGGGCGCTACGCCGTGATGGCGATGATTGATATTGGCGAACACGGCCATGGCAAACCCGTGTCTTTAGCCGAAATTGCTGACAGGCAAGATATCAGCCAGGAATATCTCGAACAATTGTTCGGAAAATTGCGCCGTGCCAACTTGGTTACCAGTGCCCGCGGCCCCGGTGGCGGTTATCTACTGGCGCGTGAACCATCTGAGATCAACATGTCGGAAGTTATTCTCGCGGTGGATGAAGAATTGCGTGTCACGCGCTGCGATGGTTCCGCCGTAAATGGTTGCGTGAAGGGTGAGCGCTGCTGCGCGCATGATTTATGGTCGTCGCTTGGCCGCCAGATGATGGGCTTTCTGGATTCAATTACACTTGAAGATGTAGTCTCCAAGCGCAACCTCGCTCTGGCCGCCTCAATCAAGCAAGCCAAGGACAGGCATGTTAGGCCGCACGCATGAGAGCCTATCTCGACCATAACGCCACCAGTCCGCTGCGCCCTTCCGTGAAGGCCGCGATGTTGGCAGCCATGGAAGTGGGGGGCAATCCATCCTCCGTGCATGGCGAAGGCAGGGCTGCCCGCAAGCTTTTGAGCGACGCACGCGACAAGCTGGGCTTCTGGCTCGGCTGTTTGCCTCAGATGATCACCTTCACCAGCGGCGGCACCGAGGCCAACAACATGGCGCTGCGCGGTGTTGATGTGGACCGCGTTTTGGTTTCGGCAGTAGAGCACCCGTCAGTGCTCAGCGCTGCCAAAGCCAGTGGCAGGCTTGTTGAGATCATCCCGGTCGATAAATTTGGCAGTGTTGAATTAGGATCGCTTGAGAAAATGTTGGTAGGCCCCAAGACGCTTGTCTCGGTCATGCTCGCCAATAACGAAACCGGCGTGATCCAACCAATTGCTGAAATCGCAGCGCTCACCCACAAAGTCGGCGCTCTGCTGCATGTTGATGCGGTGCAGGCCATCGGCAAGACTCAAGTGAATTTCGGATTGCTCGGCGTTGATATGTTAACCGTTGCCGCCCACAAATTTGGCGGGCCAACCGGCATTGGCGCGTTGATCATTCGTGACGGATTGGTGGTTGAACCATTACTTGTCGGTGGTGGCCAGGAATTACGGCGCCGCGCTGGAACCGAAAACCTCATCAACGTCGCGGGCTTTACGGCATTGGCCGACGAACCGTGGCTCGATACTCTTGATTTGAAGGGCAAGCTTGAAGATGCGCTCGAAGATACAGTAATCTTCAGTGATGGCGTTGAGCGTCTGTGCAACACCACAAATTTCGCAAGCGCCGGCATGAACGCCGAAACCTTGTTGATGAATTTTGATTTGGAAGGTGTTGCCGTCTCATCCGGTTCCGCCTGTTCATCGGGCAAAGTGACTGCGTCGCATGTTTTGCAAGCCATGGGCATAGCACCTGAACTTTCCAAAGCCGCCATTCGCGTCAGTCTGGGCTGGAATACAACTGAACAAGACATTGAACATTTCATTTCCGCATGGCGTAAAATTTGTACGCGCCACCATTCGAAAGCAGCTTGAAACTATGGCCGACCAAGATACCATTGATCTCGTCAAAACCATTGAAGTCGATAAATATAAATATGGCTTCGAAACCGATATTGAGTCGGATTACGCGCCCAAGGGTTTGAACGAAAACATCGTGCGCTTCATCTCCGACAAGAAGGGTGAGCCCGCATGGATGCTGGAATGGCGCTTGGAAGCCTACCGCGTCTGGCAGACCATGGACGAACCGACATGGGCGAGAGTTCATTATCCCAAAATTGATTTTCAGGATTTGTATTATTACGCCGCCCCCAAATCCATGGCCGCGCCAAAAAGCCTGGATGAGATTGATCCAAAACTTTTGGAAACTTACGCCAAGCTCGGCATTCCGCTCAAAGAACAAGAAATCCTTAGCGGCGTTAGAAAGCAGGGCGAGAAGTCGATGCTTGATGAAGACGGCAACGAGTACACCAGCGGCCGCGTGGCCATTGATGCGGTGTTTGATAGTGTGTCTGTTGTCACCACCTTCAAAGCCGAACTCGCCAAAGCGGGCGTGATCTTCTGCTCAATCTCTGAAGCACTGCGCGAACACCCTGATTTGGTGAAGCAGTATCTGGGGTCGGTTGTTCCGCAAGGCGACAATTTTTATGCAGGCCTCAACAGCGCCGTGTTCTCCGATGGCTCATTTGTTTATGTGCCGCCTGGCGTTCGCTGCCCGATGGAGCTTTCAACCTATTTCCGCATGAATGCCAAGAACACGGGTCAGTTTGAGCGCACGTTGATTATTGCCGACAAAGGTTCATACGTTTCATACTTGGAGGGCTGCACCGCACCCACGCGCGACGAAAGCCAGCTTCACGCCGCCGTTGTGGAATTGATCGCCCATGAAGATGCCGAGATAAAATATTCCACCGTGCAAAACTGGTATCCCGGCGATGCCGAAGGCAAGGGGGGAATTTATAATTTTGTGACCAAGCGCGGCGATTGCCGTGGCGCACGCTCGAAAATTTCTTGGACGCAAGTTGAGACTGGCTCAGCGATCACATGGAAATATCCCAGCGTCATCTTGCGCGGGGAAAGTTCGCGCGGCGAATTTTATTCCATCGCCATTTCCAATGGCCGCCAGCAAGTCGATAGCGGCACCAAGATGATTCACTTGGGCAAGAACTCGTCCAGCCGCATTGTAAGCAAAGGCATTGCCGCTGG
>JAYVXY010000160.1:0-15591 GCA_043784785.1 Aestuariivirga sp.
CAGTCGGAAAAAGTTCTGCGGAACTGCTTGGGCTAACTGACCATGACATCCACCCGCCGGAAATGGCGCTATTATTTGCGAAGGACGATCTGGAGGTCATGAACACTGGCACGCCCTTGGTACGCGAAGAGCAGGTTCAATATGTTGACGGCTTGCTGCATGATTCATTGTCGCGCAAGGCCAAGTTGGTGTTGAATGACGGCAGAGCCTATCTCATTGGAACGAATTCCGACCTTACGGAAATTAAGCAGCGTGAGGCCCAAAACCGTGCGCTCACGGAAACAATTCCCGTTGGCGTGATGCAAGTTGAGGAGAATGGTCAAATCAGCTTTGCCAATCCATTGCTTTATGGCTATTTCAACTGTGATTCTGCTTCACTTCGGATTGAAGATATTTGCACAATGATTGGCAGATCGGTCGTGGAGTTTCCTGGCATTACCGGCCGCTTTGAATGCGAAGTTCGTGCGGGCAATACCATATCGCGCCGGTTGTTATTAATCAGCTCAGGTTGGCTAAGGCTGGGTCGAGATGATAAGCGCTCAGCTATTGTGAGCGTGGTTGATGTTTCTGAAAATGTAGAGCTGAAACGCATCAATGAGGAAATATTACGGCTGAATACCGAACTTGCGAACAACATGAGATTGTTGCGCGAGGCGCAAGATGCTTTGGTGAAAAAAGGTCGCATGGAGCAGATGGGCCAATTGACGGCAACAATTGCTCATGAGTTGCGCAATCCTCTTGGTACTGTTCGAACCTCGGCCTTTGTCATGGAAAGGCGTCTCAAGGACTCGAGTATAGATCTTAGCACGCAATTTGAACGCATTAAGAATGGTATCACGCGATGCGATAACATTATTGGCCAACTGCTGGACTATTCGCGTGGCAAGCCGTTGGTTTGCAAGATGATGAACCTCGATGAATGGCTGGCAAAAATCATCGAAGAAGAAGCCGCGCGCCTGCCAGCGAATGTGAATGTGAATTGCTTGATGGGGCTTAATGGTCGACACGTTTCATTCGACTCTGGACGCTTGCAGTGCGCCATTGTCAATTTGATTTCCAATGCTTCGGAAGCCTTGGTTGGACTTGACGGATCGGCGGCAAAGCCTGATGCGCCAGAGGCGCAGATCAGCGTTCTGACCAATGTTGAGGGAGCTTTTGTAACGATTAGAGTTTGTGACAACGGCCAGGGCATGACGGCAGAGATTGTGAATAAAATACGCGAGCCACTTTTTACAACCAAGAGCTTTGGCACTGGACTTGGCATACCTGTGATTGAGCAAGTTGCCGCGCAACATGGCGGCTCTTTAGTCATTGAATCAGAAATTGGGATTGGCAGCACGTTTACGTTGAAATTGCCTGCGTATGAACAACTTCCCATGCAAATATTGGCATAATTTGATTCTTGATTGTCGCATTATGTTAAGCCCTCATTAGGAATGGCACTCTAGGATTTTTTCTCGGGAAGAGAGTTACTGCGGGCATTTTTTATGATCACTACAGACGGCCTGTTTGCCGCGCGAGATAGAGATGTTGTGGAGGATGCAAGTTCATGGCACGAAAATTAAACATTCTGATTGCCGATGATGATGTCGACAACGCCGCCTCGCTGGGAGAGTTGTTTGAACTGGAAGGCCATCAAGCCACTGTGGTTCATTCTGGTGAAGCTGCTGTTGCAGCCTATCGCCATTGCAAATTCGATTTGGCATTCATGGACGTGATGATGCCTGGAAAAAATGGTGTTGAAAGTTTTCTGGAAATTCGAAAGTCTTGCCCGAATGCCAAGGTCTATATGATGACAGGCTATAGCGTTGAACAACTATTGCGCCAGGCCACTGACAATGGTGCGATGGGGGTCTTGACCAAGCCTGTCGATTTCAAAAGAGTTTCGTTGGCGCTGACCGAAGCCGGTACGAATGGCATTGTGGTTGTCGCCGAAAACGACCCGAATTTCGGAAACGAGTTGATGCGCATTGTGAATGGCGGCGGTCGACATTGTGAGTTGGTAGATAGCAGTCGTGATATGAGCATGATTGCCAACTCAGAGCGCAACATCATGATTTTTGACTTGAAGAAACCGTTGATCGACGGTGTGGAAGTGATTGCAGAACTACGCAGGGCTGGGCGCGGGGCACCTGCCATCATTATTACGGCAGAGGGTGCTGAATATCACGACACAATTGACGCGATGCACGATATTTGCGTGACAGGAATTTTGAATAAGCCGTTTGATCCTATGAGACTGTTAAATCAGCTCGAAAACCTTGCTGCTTAGCTTTTGGGAGATTAGTTAAAATGAGCCGGGCGCTTAATATTTTGGTTCTTGATGATGATATCGAAAACGCAAATTCACTGGCTGAACTTTTTGCAACTGATAATCACAAAGTCATTGTGGCCTATAATGGCCAAGAAGCGATTGATGCATTTTCGGTGAATAATTTTGACGTTGGATTTTTTGACGTGATGATGCCGGGCAAGAATGGTGTTGAAAGTTTTCTGGAAATTAAGGCCGCCCATCCTGACGCGCGGGCCTATTTCATGACTGGCTATGCCACCACTGATCTTCTCGACAAGGCGCGCGAAAATGGTGCGTTGGGCGTTTTCAGCAAACCGACTGATCCTTCAAATCTGCTCGATGTTTTGGATAATGAAGCGGCTTAAGTGTGTTGCGCTATGAGTTGGCCGATCAAGCGATTATTGGAGCTTGATCGGCCATATTTTTTAAGCCATCGCTTTTTGCAGGTTTGCATCAACTGCGTCGATGAAGCCTTCGGTGGTGAGCCAAGTTTGATCTGGGCCCACAAGCACGGCCAGATCCTTTGTCATTTTGCCTTGTTCGATCGTGGCCACAGTTACCCTTTCAAGGGTCTCAGCAAACTTCAGAAGCTTGTCATTGCCATCAAGTTTGGCGCGGTGCTTCAAGCCACCCGTCCAAGCATAAATCGATGCTGTTGAATTGGTGGATGTTGGCTTGCCCTGTTGGTGCAGGCGGTAATGGCGTGTCACCGTGCCATGGGCCGCTTCGGCTTCAACGGTTTTGCCATCGGGTGTGAGCAGCACGGAAGTCATCAAGCCCAATGAGCCATAGCCTTGGGCCACGAGATCAGACTGCACATCGCCATCATAGTTTTTACAGGCCCAGATATAGCCGCCAGTCCATTTCATGGCGGAGGCCACCATGTCGTCAATCAACCGGTGTTCATAGGTGATGTGGTTCTTTTCAAAATCGGATTTGAATTCGGCATTATAGATGGCTTCGAAGATATCTTTGAAGCGGCCGTCATAGGCTTTCAATATTGTGTTTTTCGATGAGAAGTAAACTGGCAATTTGCGCTGCAGGCCATAGTTCAACGAAGCGCGGGCAAATTCCTTGATCGAGTCGTCGAGGTTATACATGGCCATGGCCACGCCAGCACCCGGCGCTTTGAATACCTCTCTTTCAATTATGGCACCATCTTCACCGACGAATTTCATGGTCAGTGTGCCCTTGCCGGGGAAGGTGAAATCAGTGGCGCGATATTGATCGCCATAAGCATGGCGGCCGATGATGATGGGTTTGGTCCAGCCCGGCACAAGGCGCGGCACGTTTTGACAAATGATCGGCTCTCGGAAAATCACACCGCCCAGAATGTTGCGGATGGTGCCGTTGGGCGATTTCCACATCTGCTTGAGGTTGAATTCTTTCACGCGCGCTTCATCAGGCGTGATAGTGGCGCATTTGACACCGACGCCAAATTTCTTGATGGCGTTGGCGGAATCGATGGTGACTTGATCAGACGTGGCATCACGGTTTTCAACCGAAAGATCATAATAATGTAGGTCAATATCGAGATAAGGCAAGATCAGCTTTTTCTTGATCAAATCCCAGATGATGCGCGTCATTTCATCGCCATCAAGTTCAACAACGGGGTTGGCGACTTTAATTTTGTCCATGGGAATTGCCTTTTGTTGAGAGGATTTCATGGCGCTATAGCAGGGGTGTATGGCGGGCGCAATTATCAGAAGAGCATGGTTTTGACTTCTTTTTGCTCTCATGGCAGTGCAAGCCCATGAATACGGCAACAC
Organism: Aestuariivirga sp.; assembly: GCA_043784785.1. Taxonomy (GTDB): domain Bacteria; phylum Pseudomonadota; class Alphaproteobacteria; order Rhizobiales; family Aestuariivirgaceae; genus Aestuariivirga. Next base: position 4,063 of record JAYVXY010000160.1, read on the forward strand.
CATCTCGCAATGCTTTCTCCTATGTTCCTTATCGCTACTATCTGGCAGCCCTAGCACTGGTAAATTTTGCTGTGCAAATCATGTCGGTTTCGGTGGCGTGGCAGGTTTATGACATCACGCGCAGTACTTTCTATCTAGGCATTGTAGGGCTGGCGCAGTTTTTACCTGCTCTTGCTCTGGTGTTGGTGACGGGATTGGTGGCCGACCGCTTTAACCGGCGCGTGATATTGGCGTTATGTTTGACACTGGAAGTTTTGGCTGCGGCCTCGCTGTTGGCATTCACAGTAGCGAAAGTTCAAGTTATCTGGCCAGTGTTTGTCATTCTTGTAGGATTAGGAATTGCGCGGGCCTTTTTTAATCCTGCCGGTGATGCGCTGGCACCGAACCTCTTGTCGAAAGAAGCGATTCCTCATGGCATTTCTCTGGGCAGCATGACGTGGCAGACAGCCTCTATTGTTGGGCCAGTCTTAGGTGGTTTGCTCTATGGCTTTTCGGCTGAGGTCGCTTATAGCGTGGCGACAATGATGCTGGCTTTGGCGGCAATTAGCGTGATCTTCATTGGTTCAGTTCCGCAAGAAAATCATGTGGATGAAACCAGTATTGCTACATTGCTGGCTGGATTTAAGTTCATCAAATCTGAGCAAATCGTATTGGGCGCGATTTCACTTGATCTTTTTGCCGTTTTGCTTGGCGGTGCGGTGGCTTTGATGCCGGTTTATGCGCGTGATATTTTACAGGTGGGGCCATGGGGGCTTGGAATGCTGCGGGCAGCGCCGGGCGTTGGGGCCATTGCTGTGGCATTGTGGCTTTCAAAATTTGGAATAAAAGACAGGGCAGGCGTGATCTTGTTTGCATGTGTTGCGGCCTTTGGCACATTTACAACTGTGTTTGGGTTCTCAACATGGGCGCCGCTTTCAATCTTTGCCCTTGTGATGATGGGTGGATTTGACATGGTGAGTGTTTATGTGCGCGAAACATTGATGCAGTTGCGTACACCAGATGAAGTACGGGGCCGCGTAAATGCTGTGAACCGTGTGTTTATTGGAGCGTCAAACGAGCTTGGAGAGTTCCGCGCTGGCATGGTGGCGTGGAAGTTTGGTGCCGTGACGGCCGTTGCGATGGGCGGTGTCGGCACCATGATGGTGGCCGCCATTTGGTCGCAGCTGTTTCCGAAACTTCGTGATGCGCGGAAGTTATCTGCAAAAAACGACTAAGCTGCTGCCATGCGCGGGCGGCTAACCCATTTTGTCAGACCAAAGCCGATGGTCAGAGTTGCCAGATACACCAACAACTGCAACGCCGTTGGCTGATCGCTGTAGCCGATCAAGGTGTGCAGTACGCGACCAGCAATGCTGCCTTCTGACAAGACCCCGGAACTATTCCACACGGTGTTTTGCAATATCTCGACAAGTCCGGCTTTTTCCAAAAACGATACTGACTGCGCAGCCATTCCGGCCGCAAGAAAGGCAATCAGCCAGCTGGTTACACTGAAGAAATAGCGCGTTGGAATTTTGAGCAAGCCGCGGAAGGTGAGGGCAGAAACGATGGCGCCCAGAGCCAGTCCCACCACGCCGCCAGCGATCATACCAAACGCTGTTTCATGCGCACTGATGGCTATGCCATAGAGGAACAAAACAACTTCTGAACCCTCCCGCAAAACCGCAGTGCCGACAATGATGGCGAGTGCCAGAAGTGATTTATGGCCTTCGCGCACTTCGATGCCGGCTTGCTTCAGCTCGCCAGCCAGCGCGCGCCCATTTCGCGCCATCCAGATATTGTGCCAAGTGAGCATCGCCACGGCGATTGCCAGAATAACGGCGTTGAAAATCTCTTGACCAAAACCATTGAACAATTGGGCAATGGTTCCGGTGAAGGCTGCAACGATGCAGCTGCCGAAAATACCGGCCAAAATTCCGCCCGCGATCCATTTGCGGCTGCCGGAGACGGTTTGGGTGGCGGCCATGACGATGCCGACGATGAGGCCCGCCTCAATCATTTCGCGAAAGACAATTATCAGAGCACCAATCATGGAGACGAACCTTATTCTATAACGACAAAGCCTTTTGCCACATCTTCCTGATACTCATCGACAAAAAGATATTTGCCAGCAGGCATGGCCTTAACGCGTACTACAATCTGGGAATTTGCCGCAACTGGCTTTTCGATTTGTAAGTCTTTTGCTTCAAGTTCTGCTGCCGTGGCATTGGTATTGGTCAACTTGATGATAAACGGCTTTCCGGCTGGAACCTTTATTTCAGGCACCGTGAAGGCGTTACCTTTCAGGGTTGTTTCATAGGTGACAATGTCTTCTGCTTTGACAGTCGTGCTCAAGCTAACAAAGACTAATGCTGCAGCAAACATTGGAACAATAGATCGCGAAACCATCTTCAAAACTCCTGTTGGTCTATATCCGATTGATTTACTCGGATAAATGGCTTGAGGAAGCCTGTCAATTGAAATTTCCATTGTGCGACCAAATGACGAACTGAGAAAGTGCCCTTCGCGCCCGTACTGCTTGACGGCAACAAACCTTAAAGTAGAAGGTTTATCGGGGCCTGAAGGAGATTCTTGATGTTTCGTGCCATTTTAGCCTCTACGGTTTTAGGTTTTGTTGTTGCGACTTCTGCTTTGGCCGCTGACCCGAATGTGGTGGCGATGTTGCAGAAAGACGCCAAGGGCGCTGCCGATAGCCCGATTACTGGGCGCTATGAGGGCTCGTTCATATTGGGGCAGACCAAGAAGGCCTTTGATGAAATTACGCTGCCCAACGGCCCTGCCGTTGGCCAAGAGTTTGAACAATCCAAAAAGTTTTCATCCACGATGACTGTGCAAGGCCGCGTGACGCGCACACTTTATGGCGCACCGGAGGGCCGCTCTTCGCTCGAAGTATTCGGCAATTATGTGGACGCTCTGAAGGCCAAGGGTTTTGCGCCCGTGTTTGAATGCGCCAAAGATGCTTGCGGCCCAAGCTTTAAAGTTCTCAAATATGTTTATAACAACAAAAATTCAGTAGTGATTTCGGAGGGTGCCGAGCAACTCCGCGCCATGCTTTCAGGCGCCATGTTTGATAGTGTGATTGACCCGCGCTATGCGCTTTTGAAAAAGGGTGAGGTTGGCGCTGAGACCTATGTAGCGGTGTTTGCAGCGCAAAACCAGGGTGGCACATTTGGCGCGGAAACAGATGCATTGCAGAACCGCGTTGGCACTCTGGTTGAGGTGGTGGAGCCTAAAGCCCGCGAGCAGAAAATTGTGACGTTGTCGGCTGACGATCTGGGGGCGGCCATCAATGATGCGGGCAGGGTGGCGATTTACGGCATCTATTTTGATTACGACAAAGCCGATATCAAGCCTGAATCTCAGCCACAGCTTGATCATGTGATGGCCTATCTTCAAAAGAGCCCTGATCTAAAGGTCTATGTCGTGGGCCATACGGATAATCATGGTGGGCTGGATTATAACATGAAACTGTCAGGCGGCCGCGCCATCGCGGTAGTTCATGCCTTGATTGCCGCTGGTGTTGATAAGGCCCGCTTGGTGCCCAAAGCAGCAGGGCCGATTGCGCCATTGGCCAGCAACCGCACACCCGAAGGCCAGGCCAAGAATAGGCGGGTGGAATTGGTGGAACAGTTTGTTGCGCAATAGAGGCTTTTAACCAGACGTGGCCTCCGCTATCTGGTGGCGATGGTTGAAGATAAAAAGACTAGGCAAATGCAATTTGGGCCGGCACCTGCTGTGGTGCTGGTCAATCCGCAATTGGGTGAGAACATCGGCATGGCGGCGAGAGCCATGGCGAATTTTTCGCTGTCGGATTTGCGGCTGGTTAGCCCCCGCGAAGGCATTGATATGGAGCGCGCGGTGACAGCTTCGGCTGGAGCTGTTGAAACGGTTGAAGCCGCGACAGTTCATGAAACGCTAGAGGAAGCGCTTTCAGAGTTTCAATTTATTTATGCCACCACGGCGCGGCCCCGTGAAATGACCAAGGAGGTGATGACGCCAGAACAGGCCTCTGCTGACATGCATGCCCGCATTGGGCGTGGCGAGAAGATTGCCATTCTGTTTGGGCGCGAACGCTTTGGACTTTCCAATGATGAGGTTTCAAAAGCCGATGTGATCATTTCAGCGCCAGTGAATCCGGCCTATGCGTCGCTCAACATTGCGCAGGCCGTTCTGTTGGTGGGGTATGAATGGTACAAGCCGATCGCCACTTCACTCGGCATGGAAACGCAAGAGCTTGCCGCCCATGATGGGCCGGGCTTGAAGATGACCAATACGCAACCCGCCACCAAGGATGAGCTTTATGGTTTTTATGATCATATTGAAACAGAACTCGCTGATGCCGGATTTTTTAAAACCGAAGAAAAACGCCCGATTGTGATGCGCAGTTTCCGCAATATGTTTGCCCGTGCCTTATTGACGGAACAAGAAGTTAAGACTTTGCGGGGCATGGTTTCGTCTCTCACGCGCAAACATTTAAGAGGCAGAAACCGAGATGAGTAAACCGCGTATCTTGCTGTTTGATTCTGGCATGGGCGGCCTGACTGTGGCCAGCGCTGTGGCCAAGCAATTGCCGGATGCGCATTTGGTTTATTCGGCGGATAATGCGGGATTTCCTTATGGTGCCTGGAAAGAGCAAGATTTAGCCAAACGCATTGTGAAAGTTTTGGGCGCACTTATCAATCGGGTGAAGCCTGATGTGGTGGTGATTGCATGCAATACAGCGTCAACCATTGCGATGAAGGAATTGCGCGAGACTTATCCCGTGCCGTTTGTGGGAACGGTTCCGGCGATAAAGCCGGCAGCGGCGCAAACCAAATCAGGGATTATTGGCGTGCTGGCAACGCCGGGCACTGTGAACCGCGAATATACCCATTCGCTGATCCACACTTACGCATTTCATTGCAAAGTGTTTTTGCATGGTGCGCCGCGCCTGGCTGAAATTGCCGAACAGAAATTGCGTGGGCACAAGGTGGATATGGATGAACTTCGCAATGAGATTATGCCAGTTTACCGCAAGCGTGACGGCGGGCGCACGGATGTTGTGGTTTTAGGCTGCACGCATTATCCGCTGCTGATTGATGAGATGAATGAAGTGGCCCCTTGGCCCGTGACATTTATCGATCCAGCCCCCGCCATCGCGCGGCGTGTGGCCGATGTGGCGGAAGAGACGAAGCTTCAGCCGTCAAATGGCGATGTTCCGGCACATGGCACTGTTATTCTGACATCGGCACGAGGCAGCGCTTCGGAAACATTAGCGGCCTATGCCACCATGGGTTTTGCCGCGCATGAAGTGGTTGATTTGCCGGTTTGACATGTGGCGTAGCTTGGTCTAACACCCGCGCCAATTGCAGAGCTTGAGGCCCTGCTTTTGCTTACCTGTGATGCTTAATGCATCTGTCGGCCGGGAAACCGGAAGAGGAGGGTGGGTTTCCATTAATCTTATCGGAGAACCGTAAATGACAAAGCGTTTAAGCGCCAAGTATAAAATTGACCGTCGTCTGGGTGAAAATATTTGGGGCCGCCCCAAGAGCCCCGTGAACAAGCGTGAATATGGCCCTGGTCAACACGGCCAACGCCGCAAGGGCAAGGTTTCAGATTTCGGTACGCAGCTGCGTGCCAAGCAAAAGCTTAAAGGTTATTACGGCAACATTTCTGAGCGCCAATTCCGCGCCGCTTATGCCGAAGCTTTGCGTGTGAAGGGCGACAGCTCGGAAAACCTCATCGGTTTGCTGGAACGCCGCATTGATGCGCTGGTTTATCGCGCCAAGTGGGTTTCAACCGTATTTGCTGCCCGCCAACTCGTCAGCCACGGCCATGTGAAGCTGAACGGCAAACGCGTGACCATTGCTTCGATTCGTCTCAAGGTTGGCGATGTAGTTGAGCTGACCGCCAAAGCCAAGGAAATGGCCTCGGTTCTGGAAGCGCAGGCTTCTGCTGAGCGAGATGTTCCTGATTACGTTGAACTCGACGGCAAGGGCACTGCGAAGCTGACCCGCATTCCGACCCTGACTGATGTGCCATATCCTGTGCAAATGCAGCCAGCCCTGGTGGTGGAATTCTATTCACGCTAATCGTTGAATGGATAATGATCTTGAGGGCTTGCAGAAATGCAGGCCCTTTTTATTTGGGAGATTGCAATGACTGAGGCGACACGGATTGATGGGCTGGAAATACGATTTGCTCACCAAGATCAAACCATTGCTGAACTCAATGATGTGATCACTGCGCAATGGAAACGGATCGAGCTTTTAGAGAGTCAAATCAGGCAATTGCGCGAGGAGTTTCAGAATATGGATATGGGGCGGAACGCGCCGGAGCCACCACCACCGCATTATTGAAGTTACCCCCTCATGCTGAACCGCCGCGAAGCGGCCACGAAGCATTGTCTAATGAGGAAACAGCCCTTCGAGGCCCTGCTTTGCAGGGCATATCAGGGTGAGGGGGCAACAATTGCCGCGTCGCTCAAATCAACTTCACCTTTTGCCCCACATCAACCCCCGGGAAAATCTTTGCGCTGATGTCGCCCGGCGAAAGTCCATAAAGATCGGCCAGGGCCCAAGCCATATAACGGCGCACGTCGTCGGTGGGCATCAGGTCGCGGGCTTCGAAGAGTTTATCATCGCTGAGGCCCGGCCATTTTTTGTTAATTACTTTGCCGCCCTCACCACCCACCAAGAGGCCTCCGGCGAGGAATGCAGCACCGCCAGTGCCGTGATCTGTGCCGCCGGTGCCGTTGAAATGGGCGGTGCGGCCAAATTCGCTGGCGGCGATCACCAATGTGTTGGCCCATACTGGCCCTAAATCAGCCTTCAGCGTGGTGATGGCGGTGGCCAGGGCTTCCAAGCTTTTGCCCAAGCGGTTTTGTTGGGCATCATGCGTGTCCCAGCCATAGAGCGAAAAGGAGGCGATGCGGCAATCTTCCTTCAACATGCGGGCTGTCAAGTTGCAGGTGGCTTCGATGCCATTGCCGGGGTGTTGGTCACCTTCGGCCATCATGCCTTGTTGCAGGTTCGCCTGCACACCGTCCATCACTGGGGTGAAATCCTTTTCGCCTTTGTACAGCATTTCCAAAAATTGTGTGCTGTCGGCCCAGAAGCCCAAATCATTATTGGTGCCAATGTTCAAATAGGGGGCGGGCCCGCGCATGATGAGCTGCGAGCCTGAACCCACATCAGCAGCAAAATTGATTTTTGTTCCACCCATCAGGGTGATTAGTCGGTTCACCCAGCCAGTGTCGGTTGCGTCGTGGGCGTCGGCACCGCGTTCGAGATAATCCTGCGCTTCAAAATGGCTGCGATTGCGATAGGGTGTAGACACGCTGTGAATGACGCTCAGTTCTTTCGACTCAAACAGGGGCTTTAAGGGCGTGAGCGCTTCATGGAACGCGAAGTAATTATCAACCGCAAAGCTTTTGGCAGGTTGGGCTCCATCGCCTGCTGGCCGCAGTTTGGCAAAGTCTGGATCGCCAATTGGCTGGATGGCATCGAGCGCATCCATGCCACCACGCTGGATGATCACGATCAGGCGCTTATCGGAATTGGCGGCGGCGAAGGTTAAGCCGGGCATGGTGGAATAGGTACCAGCGGCGGCAATGGCATGGAGAAAATTGCGGCGGTTCATCATGATCTTAGCTCCGGTTAAATTCAGGACTGGCCAATGTGAGACCGAGGGCCAATTGCTTGTTGCTGGCGAGCTTTATTGTGGCCAGCGTTTGCGGGCGCAACAGAGGCCCCAGCACGCGCGCTGCAAATGCGGTTGGCTCTTCATCTTCATAGTGCTTCACGATTGCTGGAATGCGCCGGAGCCTTGCTCCGATGACCGTGGGGGAAAGCCAAAAGCCTGGATCATCAGGCCAGCCTTTGGGGCTGGGTGCGGCCCATAGTTTCTGTGTGAGGTTCTCCATTGATCCCACCGTCATGGGGTTGCCCGGCGGTTTGCCATCTTCCTTGGTTTTCAACTCAAAAGCCGTAGGATTGATGGCACTGGCGCGCAGGGCACTGACAAGAAATACAAAATCATTGCGGGTCTGCTTGCCCAAGGGGGTTGATGATGATGGATGCGCCAATAGAACTTTATAGATTGAGGTGAGGTTGCCTTTGCTGTTCTTGAATTCTGCTTCCAACGCTTTTTCCAAGTCGGCGTTTCCCGGCCCTACAAAATGAGTGGCCAATTTGTGGGCGATGAAGCGCGCAGTCGAAGGATGATCGGCGAGAAAGCGCAATGCATCCTTCGCGTCCTGCTCTTTTGCATCTGAGCCACCAAAGGATTTTCCCAACATTTTTTTGGAGCCAGGTTCGGCACGATTGGGGGTGAATATAACTTGGCCGGTATCTCTTTCAACATGCCAACCGGTGAGGATTTTGCTGAACGCAATAATATCGGCCTGAACATAGCCACCGTCGACACCCAGCGTGTGCAGCTCTAAAATTTCGCGGCCCAGATTTTCATTAAGACCTTTTTTCTGGCGCATGCCGGCTTTGGAGTTCGGGCCAATGGATTCTTGCAAATTGAGATACATCACCATTGTGGGGTGGAATTCGGCAGCAACCAGCAAGTCATAAAATGAGCCGAACATGTTGGGACGAATAGCAGTTGGCTCATAAAGCCCGCTCGTGACTTTCAGGAACCGACTGGTAGCCCCCAAAGCAAAATGATTTGACCAGAAGGCACAGAGACGATTTGTAAACATCTGATCGCTGGTGACGGCTGTCAAAACGGTTTGATGAACATCCTGTGCATGGTAAGTTTGGACTTGTTGGTTCAGCTCTTTGTTTTTGCCTGCTTTGGCATCAGTACTATCGGCATTTGCCATTTTCGCCTGGCGTTCTTCTTTGGCCATTTGTTGCTTGGCTGTTAGAAAGCTGATGCGATCCTCTAATTCTTTTTCGGCGGCGGCATCAGCTGCGGGTGGATGCTCAAGTTCTGCGAGCGGATCAAACTTGCCATCACGCGGAACGCCAAAGCCAAAGCGAAAGGCCTTAATATAGTCAGCTTCATTCATCGCGCATTCTCCACACTTGTTTGTAAGGCGGTCATGAACTCAAGACGACACAGAATCATGAATCCGTCGAAGCGGCTATTTTATGGGCTTAAGGCTTCACTGATTTTTGCATCAGCCAAGGCAAAACATCCAGCGATTGTGGGGCTTAGGGGCAGGTTGCGATAGCTGCCAATGGCGCCATTGGCTTTTAGGCGTCCGGCAAGTCCCGCTTCATCACTTGTGACGACCCAGATAAAGCTGAAACTGGTTTGGCGGATGGGTTTTGCTCCGGCGTTAACCAGACTTGCAAAAACCTGATCAGAAGGCGTGTTCGGTTCAAATACCGCGAGCATGGTGCCTGTGGCTTCAGCGGTTAACGCGCCAGCGCGCATGATGGCGGCCATGGCGACCAGCCAGATGGCAATGACGGAAGCAAAGAAGATGAGCGCGAATTTGTGGGATGGATAAGTCACGCCACCGCGAAGGCAGGGGCCTTCGTCTCGCGGATTGGCAAGTGCACCAGAAAAGCGAACACACCCAAGCCAACACTCATCCACCATACGGGATTGTAGGAACCGAACATGTCATAAAGCTTGCCGCCCAGCCACACGCCGAGGAATGAGCCGATCTGGTGGCTCAAGAACACAAAGCCATAAAGCGTTGCCATATAGCGCGTGCCGAACATCACGATGACCAATTGCATGGTGAAGGGCACGGTGGACAACCATAGGAAACCCAGCACAGCGGTGAATAGCAAAGTGCTGACTTGCGTAATCGGAAAGCTGATGAAGGCTACCGTGGCGATGGCGCGCAGAAGATAGATTGCACTCAATGGGAAGCGCTTGTCATCGCGACCGCCCAAAATGCCTGCTGTGTAAGAGCCTATGACATTGAACAGGCCGATCAAACCCATGGCGAGGCCGGCAAATTCCTTGGTGATGCCATGTTCGGCGAGATAGGGCGGCAGATGAACGGTGACAAAAGCCAGTTGAAATCCGCACACGAAAAAACCCGCCGTGAGCAATAGATATGAACGATGGCCGAATGCGAGCTTGATCGCTTGGCTCATCGTCAAATCGGTTTCGCCCGATATAGCTTTACTGCCGCTTGAATTTTGTACCAAAAGCGGGGCTGCGAAAAGTATGATGAGCAGCGAAGATGCAGCCAAGATCAACAGCACTGTATGCCAGCTATAAACTGCCAATAAAGCACCAGTGAGCGGCGAAAAAATGAATTGTCCGAGTGATCCTGAAGCCGTGGCCAAGCCAAAGGCCCATGAGCGTTTTTCAGGTGGCACGATGCGGCCCAGAGCCGCCATGACAATGCCGAAGGATGAAAGCGCCACACCAATGCCCACCAATATGCCACCTGTGAGGTGGAACAAAAATGGCGTTCCGGCAAAGGCCATGCCGACGACGCCTATCGCATAAACAATAGCACCCAGCATTAACACGCGCGCCGAACCATAGCGATCGGCCATTGCCCCGGCCATTGGCGTGGCGATGCCCCAAAGCAGGTTTTGTATAGCGATGGCCAGTGAAAATGTTTCGCGCGGCCAGCCATATTCGGTTGAAACGGGCAGGGTGAATTGCCCGAAAGTGGAGCGCACGCCGAAATTGATAATGGCCACGCAACAGCCCGCGATGAGAACGACAACGGGCAGGAAATACCAAGGGGTTTGTTTTGCCGAGATGCTCATTTATCCCGTATAATGCAAAACCGGAACAAGTTGAACTACAGATCTTGCATGGAGCGTTTGCCAAATTGCGGGGCAAATTGTGCAACTGCGACGCCCAGCAGTATGACGAAGCCTGCCATCAATGTTGACAGGGTTACGGCCTCGTCCAAAACCAGCCAGCCCGCAAGCACAGCGAGCAGGGGCACGAGATAGAGAGATGCGCCCATTGTTGAAGATTTCAAATGGCCCACCGCATAGTTCCAAACGATCAAAGCGATGAAGGTTGCGATGATCGATAAATAGAACAATGTTGCCCATTCCTTGAATCCCAGTGACGCGATGGCGGGCAGCGTGCTTGATGACGCGAATACCAGCGAAGGCGGGCCACAGAGCATGAGCGTATAGGCGGTGATTTTCAGCGTCCCATATTTTTTGACGAGTGGTTTGCTCAGCACCACATTGATGGCCCAACAGATGCCGCTCAAAAAGATCATTGTTCCGCCGACGATCAGATCATGCTGGCCGCTGCCTGAGGTGTTTGCACCACCAAACAAAAAGATCGTTCCGGCAAATGAGATGATGATGCCGATGATCACATTGAGCTTCAATTTCTCAATGCCCATCGCAGCAGCGAGAAGGGCGATGAGTAGAGGCTGGGTTGCAATGATGATGCCGCCTATGCCCGCGCTGACGCGGGCAAAACCAAATATGGTTCCCAGGAAATATCCAAACATGCCGATGACGCTGGCGATCAAAAGATTTGGAATATCCTGACGCTCGATTTTAAATCCGGAAAAAGCAAGAAGTGGGATGCAGATAATTGCCACACTCCACATCCGGATGATGATTGAGTCGGAAGGGCCTGTGGCAAGCG
>JAYVXY010000161.1:0-5028 GCA_043784785.1 Aestuariivirga sp.
GACTGAATCTCGCGAATGAACTGTGGAATATCAATCGATGTGGGGCACGCCTTCATGCAGGGCGCATCATAACAGAAATAGCAGCGATCAGATTCGACCAGTGCTTCATGGGCACCCAAGGGTGCATGAAGATCAGCAAAATTCGCGGCATATTGCGCTTTTGGCAAACGTTTTGCTGCAATATCTGGGGTTTTTGGACTTGCCATAACACTCTCCCGTCACTGATTTGATGATGATTACAGATTTTGTTCAAATGGTCAAATTTCTAAAGATGGACGAAACGGTGGCCAGTTGATATGAAATGTATGACAATTGAACTGGAAGGCCGTCCCATGAGCAAATCACCCAAGAAGCCGTTAAAATTGCGCTCGCAAAACTGGTTTGATAACCCTGATAATGCCGATATGACGGCGCTCTATCTGGAGCGTTATCTGAATTACGGCTTTACACGGGGTGAACTTCAAGGCGCCAAGCCGATTATCGGTATTGCGCAAACCGGTTCCGATCTCAGTCCGTGCAATCGCTCTCATGTGGAATTGGCCAAGCGGGTACGTGATGGCATTATTGCTGCGGGCGGCATTCCGCTCGAATTTCCAATTCATCCGATGCAGGAAACCGGAAAACGGCCCACGGCCTCGCTGGATCGCAACCTTGCTTACCTATCACTTGTCGAAGTGCTTTATGGCTATCCGCTTGATGGAGTGGTTCTCACCATTGGTTGCGATAAAACCACGCCTGCCTGTTTGATGGCAGCAGCCACGGTTGATCTTCCCGCAATTGCACTTTCATCGGGCCCGATGCTGAATGGTGATTATCAAGGCCAACGCACAGGTTCCGGCACCATCGTTTGGATGGCGCGTGAAAAACTGGCCACAGGCGAAATTGATTATGATGGGTTTGTGGAACTTGTTGCTTCGTCAGCGCCTTCTGCTGGTTATTGCAACACCATGGGCACGGCCACCACGATGAACTCGCTGGCCGAAGCATTAGGCATGACGCTCCCCGGCAATGCGGCAATCCCAGCACCTTATAGAGAGCGCGGGCAGATCGCTTATGAAACCGGAAAACGCATTGTGGAAATGGTGGCGGAGGATTTAACCCCATCCAAAATCATGACGCGCAAGGCGTTTGAAAATGCAATCGCCGTGAACACCGCCATTGGCGGCTCCACCAATGCGCCCAATCATCTCAATGCCATTGCCCGGCATTTGGGTGTTGAACTTGATGTGATTGATTGGGAAAAACACGGCCATGATTTGCCGTTGCTGGTCAACATGCAGCCAGCAGGTGAATATCTGGGCGAAGATTATCACCGCGCCGGTGGTGTTCCCGCTGTTGTTGCTGAACTTATCTCGGCCAAGAAGATTCATGAAAATGAAATCACCGCAAACGGCAAAACCATTGGTGAAAACTGCAAGGGCAAATTTTCTTGGAACCGCAAGGTGATCAAGGAATTCAATGATCCCATTAAGCGCGATGCGGGTTTCAAAATGCTGCATGGCAATTTGTTTGATTCCGCGATCATGAAAACTTCAGTCATCTCAGAAGAATTCCGCAAGCGCTATCTGTCTGATCCAAAATCACCCAATGCGTTTGAAGCCAAAGCCATCGTGTTTGATGGGCCTGAAGATTATCATGCCAATATCGACAATCCCGCCTTGAATGTTGATGAAAACACCATTCTGTTCATTCGCGGGGTTGGGCCTCTGGGCTATCCTGGTGCCGCTGAAGTGGTGAATATGCGCGCGCCGACTTACTTGCTTGAAAAAGGCATTCGTTCGCTTCCTTGCGTGGGTGATGGACGGCAATCAGGCACATCAGGTTCGCCATCAATCTTGAATGCTTCGCCTGAAGCAGCCGCAGGTGGCGGCTTGGCCATTTTGCGCAATAATGACCGGGTTCGTATCGACCTCAATACGGGTGATTGCAATATGCTGATTTCGAAAGAAGAAATCGCCAAGCGCCGCGCCGAACTTGAAGCCTCAGGCGGATATAAAATTCCTGAATCGCAAACGCCATGGCAGGAAATTTTCCGCAACACAACAGATCAATTGGCACAAGGCATGGTGATCAAGGGTGCAGTTAAATTCCAGCGCATCGCCAAAACCAAGGGCATTCCAAGGGATAATCATTGATGCATAAAAATTTTTCAATTTGAATTTCCACTCTCACCCCTAATATCGTCATGCCAGCGAAGGCTGGCATCCCGCTTTCTTGTTCCGGTCATTGGAATTGAAGCGGGACCACAGCCTTCGCTGGGGTGACGGATTGATATTCATTTTGCGAACAGGAACCACCCCCATGCTCGAACTCAAAAATAAAAATCTCCACGCTGTCTTCTCCAAAAATGGTGCGCGGCTGATTGCGCTGGTCATTGATGGTGTGGATGTGGTGTTCGGCAATCCGTCTGATTTCGACCTCGCCACCGCAGATGCATCGGCGGGTGCTGTGGTTGGCCGTTACGCCGGCCGCATTACCAAGGCGCAATATGAGTTGGATGGGCAGATTGTGAAACTCATTCCGAACCGTGGAGATTTTCAGCTTCATGGTGGCCCGCATAATTTTGGCAATCAGGATTGGGCTTCATCAGTTGAAGGAAATTCAATCACATTCAAATTCCATTCGCCAGATGGTGATCAAGGTTTTCCAGGCATTGTTGAGGCCCAAGCGGTTTACACGCTGGAGAATGATCGTTTGAAGCTTGCGATCACTGCAACAACCACCAAGCCAACGGCGATCAACCTCACCAATCACGCCTATTGGAACATGGCGGGGTTGGCCAAGGCTGGCAAAGATTCGATCTTTGCCCAAGAACTGCAAATCAATGCTTCGACCTATTTGCCGCTCAGTGATGTGCTTTTGCCATCGGGCGAAATTCGCAAAGTCGCTGACTCACGGTTTGATTTCCGCACACTTCGCAAAATCAATGAGGCTTATGACAATTGCTATTATCTTGATGGCAAGCGCGGGGAAATGAAACAGGCACTCATTTTGCGTGATCCTGAATCCGGCCGCCGCCTTGATGTGTGGACGACGGAATGCGCCATTCAAATGTATACGGCAATTCATTGGGATAATAAAATTCCGGGCAAGAACGGCCCGTTGCAACAGCATCAGGCTTTGGCCATCGAACCACAAAATCTGCCTGATGCGCCGAACCATAGGAATTTCCCATTAGCCATTTTGCGGCCCGGGGAAACTTACCGCAATGAAATGGATTGGCGGTTCTCCTAACCCCCTAAAAATACTTTACAATGTCAAACAGCGGGGCAGAAATCTGCCTTTCAAATTCCATCGTCATGGAACTTGAAATGTTCATATAGGAGTTATTTTCTAGTTTGTCAATATATATTTTATAGGAAATTATAGGGATCAACATCCACATTGAGTGAAAGTGATCCCTTTGGTTTCACATCGCGCAGCCATTCACGCAAAAAACCTTGGATACTCACGTCACGCTTGGCTTTCACCAGTAAACGCCAGCGGTGCCTTCCGCGCACCATCGCGATGGGAGCAGGGGCCGGGCCCAACACGGTGATGCCTTCGGCCAAAGGCGCATTATTGGCAATCATCCGCGCAAAACGTTCGGTCTCGCTCGCGTCTTTCCCCGAAATCACGAGTGCTGCCAATCTTCCATGTGGTGGCAGGCCCGCATTTTCGCGGATGATTTTTTCGGTGTTGAGATAGGCGTCGCGGTCGCCCTTCAGCAGCGCCTGCATCAACGGATGTTCGGGCACATAGGTTTGCACCATCGCCTTGCCGGCCTTTGCCCCACGGCCGGCACGGCCTGCCACTTGGGCCAGCAATGCCCAAGTGCGCTCACCGGCGCGTGGGTCAGATGATTCCAGAGCCAGATCAGCATCGACCACGCCGACCAGCGTGAGATGCGGAAAGTGATGGCCCTTGGCCACGAGTTGGGTGCCGATCACCAGATTATAGGTTCCATTTTCCACATCGCGCAATGTGTCGCGCAGGATTTGCCCGCGCGATAAATCGCTGGAGAGAATGGCGATGCGCGCTTCTGGAAATCTTTTGACGGCTTCTTCGGCGAGCCTTTCAATGCCAGGACCGACAGGCACCATATCGCCTTCGGTGCCACATTCTGGGCAGGCTTTTGGCACTGGTTCCTTATGGCCGCAATGGTGGCACATGAGGATTTTTTTGAAACGGTGCTCCACCATGGCCGCTGCACAGTTTGGACAATGCAAACGGTGGCCACAGGTTCGGCATAACGTAAGCGGCGCAAAGCCTCGACGATTTAAAAATAGTAGTACTTGATCACCATCGGCCAAAGTCTGTGTAACAGCATTGGCCAGCGGTGTTGAAAGCCAAGTGCCGGTTTCCAGTTTTTCTCGCGTCATATCAATGCGGGTGGTTTCGGGAAGCTCGGGCCGCCCATGTCGATCTTTGAGTTTGACGATGCCATAGCGCTCGCGATCAACATTCACGAGAGATTCTAAAGATGGTGTGGCCGATGACAATATGACAGGAAATTTTCCGACTGATCCATAAAGCACGGCCATATCGCGCGCGTGATAAGGCACGCCGTCATCCTGCTTATAGGCATTCTCATGTTCTTCATCGACGACGATCAATCCCAGTTTCGCCCAAGGTAAAAACAGAGCCGAGCGTGCGCCTACCACAATGCGGGCTTTGCCTTCAGCAACACCGCGCCAGACTCGTTCGCGCTCGCGGGGCTTAAGATCGGAATGCCATTGCGCGGGTTCGCAGCCAAATCGGGTTTCAACGCGGGCGATGAAAGGGGCGGTCAAGGCAATTTCGGGCAGAAGCAGCAGAACCTGTTTGCCAGCGGCCAAGCTTGCGGCCATGGCTTCAAAATAAACTTCGGTTTTGCCCGATCCGGTTACACCATCAAGCAGCATCACCTTATGCATGCGTGTGGCCACCACTTGGCGCAAGGCGGCGGCGGCTGTGATTTGATCTTTGTTGAGTTGATGCCCGCCCGCGTTTAAATCAGGTTCGCTGAAGGCCTTGTGAGCTGGCAGGGCAACCTCCTCCAACGCACCG
>JAYVXY010000162.1:0-5017 GCA_043784785.1 Aestuariivirga sp.
CGCCAGAGGTCATGGCGCGGGAAAAAACCGACGTGTAATTTTCCAGAGTCGGCGTGAACACATAAGCATCCGGGATTAGGCCAAACAGATTTGTCGGCATAAATTTTGGTGGGATCGCCAGCGCTTCGGTTTGCAATTTGAAGCTGGTGATAATGATGAGAAGAACTGGCAAGAAATAGACTAAGCTGATGAAGCCCGCGAACAAGGTTTGGCCCCAGCCTGCTTCACTCACGCCTGAGGCTTTGCGAAAACCCAGTCTTTCCCAGATCGATGTTGCTTCTGCCATGATCTTAAGCCCCCGCGCTGCGCCGATTGGCAATATAAAGATAGAGATTGGTGAGCACGATAACGATGAAGAGCATGATGTAAGAGATGGCCGCACCTTCGCTGGTCTTGTTTTGCTCATTGGCGATGCGGATCAAATGATAGGAAATTGTCATGGTGCCGTTGCCACCTTTGGTGAGCAAAATTACCAGATCGGCCATTTTGAATGCTTCGATCGTGCGGAACAGGAGCGCCAACATGAGAAGGCCGCGGATATAGGGGAAGGTAATAGACCAGAAACGCCGCCACGCTGAAACACGGTCAATGGCTGCGGCCTCGTATAAATACTTCGGTACTGAGACAAGGCCCGCCAGCACCAAGAGCATAACGAAAGGCGACCACATCCACGCATCGGCAAACACAATGCCCGCAACTGCGCCGGCCTTATTATCCATCAAGATGAATTGCTGGCCGGTGAAGACGCGAATGAAATAACTCAGCAGGCCGAAGGTGGGGTCATAATAATATGAAAAGAACACACCAGCGGCAACGACCGAAAGCATCATCGGCGTAAGCACAAGGATCAACAAATATTTGCGCAATGGAAACTGTTTTGAAAACATCAACGCCAGAAGAAAGCCCACGATCATTTGTGCAGTTACGGTAAGTACCACGAACATTGCGGTATTGGTGAGATTGCCCCAATTCTCAGGGGCCTTCAGCTCATCGGTCAGCACTCTTACATAATTGGCGAGGCCCACAAAGCGAATGGTTTGCTGGTTGCTTTGGTAAGCAAAAAATGAAAGCCCCAAAGACCAAAGCAAGGGAAAAATATTCATCACAAAAAGCACGGCTATGGCCGGTGCTACCAAAAGTCCACCATAGTAATGGCGGCGATAGGCATTGACGACAAATGCAGTAGCCACCATTGCAGCCATGGCACCCACAACCCAAAAAGAAATTGCAGCGGGCAAAGCAAACATCGCCACCACGGCAACAATCAATCCCGCCAGAATGGCGAGCTTCCAGTTATCAGGTGCAGGGGTAAAAAGCGGCGGCGGCGGGGCAGTCGTGATCGGCGTCATCATTCAGGTTCCGGTGGAGAGAAAAAGGGCGCGCGGAGATTTTACCGCGCGCCCTGTATTCATGTTACTTGATCAGACCAGCAGTTTTGAGAAGGTCTTCCTGGAACTTGGCGACATTATCCAGAGTGGTTTTGGCATCTTGCTTGCCGGTAATGGCAAGGTCGTATTGGTCTTGCTGCTGGGTCAACAACTCAAAGAATTGTGGCACGTGCCACATATCTTTCTGCCAATCAAGTTGTGAGGCCCAGGCCCGATTCCAAGGACGGAAGGTGTTGTACTTTGGATCGGTGTAGACTTCCTTGATGGCAGATTGGCCGCCCTTGGAGGCGTATTCCATTTGCACATCCTTTGACAGCCACCACTTCACGAAGCCAACAGCTTCCTTGTTGATGACGTCCGTGTTCCAAGTGGTTAAGACAAATGGCTGTCCACCGATCTGGCTGGTGCGGTTGATTTTGCCATCAGCACCACGCAGGCCCGGCGCCTGACCAAAGACAAGCTTGTCAGACACCTTGGACGTCTTGGGATCAAGCGAAGCTTCGCCCAAACCAATCCAGTCGATGTTCATGGCCACTTTGCCTTCACGGAACAATTCGTCCGACTTGAAGATGTCCATAGTGCCGGTCTTGGCGACCGGTGGCATATACTTGATGAAGCTCAGCATATGATCCAGAGCCTTAACCGCGACGTCAGAGTTGACCTGGCCCATAGCATGGCCGTTCGGGACTTTGGTTTCATCCCAAATGTCGCCGCCTGCCTGCCACACAAAAGTGTGAACCGAGGTGGTAGAGAAGTCATAACCTTTGCCAACTTGGAATGCGACACCGTAGAAGTCGTCGTCTGCAGGCTTACCCGCCAGCATTTCACCCTTCTTCCTCATGAAGAATTCGCCGATATTTCCGAAAAGATCCCAATCCACATTGTCGAATTCTTCACCTGTGCAGGGAAGTTTCTTGTTGTATTTGGCCTTGAAATTCTTCTGCTCGTCTTCATTGCAGAAGATGTCTTTGCGGGCGTAGCTCACGAGGATATCGGGGAACTGCGGAAAGCCATAATAGTTCGGCGTGCTGTTCGGATAGGTCGAGTAGGCATTGAGAATGGTAGGATGCATAGCATCCATGGCCTTCTTAAGGGCCGGATCAGCGTCTATGAGGTCGTTGATCTTGCGGAAATAGCCGCCCTCAACAAAGGCACCCAGCCATTGTGAATCTGAAACGGCCATGTTGTATTTCTTTTCACCAGACGTCAGCGAAGCGTTGACGCGGGTGTAAAAGTCAGGCCATGGAATGAAATCCACATCAAGCGTCACCTTATTCCCCGATGCAGGCTTGTATTCCTTGTCGAACATGTCTTTCATGATGCGTGTGGGCGGCCAATCAGGCACGGCCATACGCAGGGTTACATCTTCGGCGGCGGCGTAGTTGGCGCCCCCGACAAACAAGGTCAAAGCGAAGCCTGCGGCTGTCGCTAGTCCTTGTAGTTTGGTTATCGCAGTCATCTTAGGTTTCCTCCCATTTTTAAAACATTTTAGGCTTCTGTCCTCACCCGTGCAGTCACGCATAGACTATGTCATGACCTGCCCGTTTGAAGCGCGGAAGATGTGAAATTTTTTATGGTCGAGATAGATTGATGCAGATTGCCCTGGCTTGATCGATGTGGCCACCTGCTCCGGAACAACCATACGCAGAGTTTCAGCACCAGTTTCCAGCGAGATCACTGTTACATCGCCCAAAGGTTCGAGCATCTGCACCGTTGATTTAAGGCCAGCTTCGCCCTTGGCAGCAAAGCGAATGTCGCTGGGGCGGATCCCCAATAATGCGGCTTCACCGGTTTGCGCGGTTTTCACCTTGGATTTTGCAGCAATCTTGCCCAGAGATGTTTCAAATGTTGCTTTATCGGCGCTGGTTTTCGCTTTGATCATGTTCATATGCGGTGAGCCAATCTTGCCAGCCACATAGGTATCGACCGGGTTTTCATAAAGCTCGTCAGGGGTGCCGCGCTGAACCACGGCGCCATCGCGCATCACGGCAATTTCTTCGCCCATCGACAGCGCCTCAAGTTCATCTGGCGTGGCGTAAACAATGGTCATGCCAAATTGACGATGAAGCCGCTTAAGTTCAGCGCGCATATCATGGCGTAACTTGGCATCAAGATTGGTGAGCGGTTCATCAAGTAGTAAAATTTTTGGACGGCGAATGAGCGAGCGGCCCAGCGCCACACGCTGTTGTTCACCGCCTGATAGCGTGTTTGGCTTGCGTTCCAGCCGATGCGAAAGTTTCAGCATGGTGGCTGTTTCTTTCACGCGGCTGTCGATTTCTTCGCGCCCCACTTTGTCTTCCCGCAAGGGATAGGCAAAATTTTCATAAACCGTCAGATGTGGATAAAGCGCAAAAGATTGAAACACCATTGAAACACCGCGACCGGTGATCGGCGCAGATGTAACATCTTTGCCATTGATTTCGACGCGCCCGGCATCGGGCCGCACAAGGCCAGCTATGGTTCGCAGTGTCGTGGTCTTGCCAACGGAACTGGGGCCAAACAGCGCAAAGAAACGACCTTCGACAACATCAAAGGATAATCCTTCCAACGCGCGCACCTGATCATAGGATTTTGATACTCCCATGAGTCTTAGCGCAAATTTTGACGCTTCAGACATTTCTCTCCCAATCGACCTTTTCGGTTCTCATTGTTAAAATAGACTATCGTTCTTGGTATATATTTCAAGGGCCAAATTAATCACTTTGCATCTTCCCAGTGGCCGGATTTTGCAGATTTCAGCACAGCATCGGTTACAACATCGGTTGCCATTGCCTCGCGGAAGCTGGGCGATGCAAATTTACCGCTGCTGATGCCTTCAATGAAATCGGCAGCTTGATGAATGAATGTGTGCTCATAACCGATTTGCAAACCGGGCACCCACCACTTGCCCATATAGGGATGATCACTATCGGTGATATGAAGCGAGCGCCAACCACGAGTGCGGCCTTCGTCGCGATGATCAAAATATTGCAGGCGGTGCAAGTCGTGCAGATCCCAGGCGATTGACGCCTTCTCGCCATTGATCTCAAGCGTGTAAAGTGCCTTGTGGCCGCGCGCATAACGCGTTGCTTCAAAATTGGCCAGTGAACCGTTATCAAACCTGGCAAGAAAAAGACTGGCATCATCAATTCCGACAGGTTCTTTTTTTCCGGTGAGATTATGTTGGCGCTCCTTGATAAAAGTTTCAGTGAGACCAACCACCTTATCAATTCCGCCATTGAGCCACATCGCCGTATCGATGCAATGGGCCAGTAAATCACCGGTCACGCCGCTGCCAGCCACATTCAAATCCAGCCGCCAGAGACCTTGCCCACCTTGCGGCAGATCGGCAGAAATGGTCCAATCTTGCAGGAACTTAGCCCGGTAATGGAAAATCTTGCCAAGTCTGCCCTCATCGATCAGTTGCTTGGCCAAAGTGACAGCCGGCACACGGCGATAGTTGTACCAAACCATGTTTGGCACTTTAGCTTTTTCGACCGCATCCACCATCTTCTTGGATTCAACAGCGTTGCGGCCCAGGGGTTTTTCACACATCACCATTTTGCCAGCGGCGGCAGCGGCAATGGCAATTTCCATATGCGTATCGTTGGGGCTGGCAATATCAATCAAATCAATATCTTTGCGCTCGA
>JAYVXY010000163.1:0-15377 GCA_043784785.1 Aestuariivirga sp.
CCTTGCCGCGACCCTTAGCATCCGCACTCTGTTCCGCAACTCCCTTTTTCGCCGCAACGACCGGGAAAAATGTGTACGAAAGGGTGATATCATGAACGCGGCGGCCGTCGCTATCCTGCGCCATCGCCGGATCGACGAAAAACTGCACGGGCATCTCGACCGACTGGCCCGCTGCCAGCGTCTGTTCGGTAAAGCAGAAACAGGCCAGTTTGTTGAAGAAAACGCCAGCCTGATCGGGCACTACATTGTAGGCGGCAGTGCCGACTGTCGGTGTGCTGCCGGTATTGGTCGCCAGATAGGTGGCGATGGCCGTCTCACCCAGCTTGACCGTCATGGTGGGGGTTACGGGGGTAAACGTCCACGGCAACCCAGGCGCAACATTGGCGTCGAAACGAACAGTGACGGTACGATCGATAACGGTCGGGCTTGCAGCCACGACGCGCTGCGTGGTGCCTCCAAACCCAGTCACCTGACAGAACAGCCGGTATAGTGGAACGGACGCATAGGCTAACCCGACCATGCCGCTGACCATTGCGACGCAGACCGCGACGACGATGCGGTGTTTAGGCTTTCGGCGGACAGACGGGAGCGGCATCACTGGCTTAGGTCCTTGGAAACCGGGAGCGAGGTCGTTGTCGAAGCCATTGCAAGCACTCGACCGACCGACCGATAACACCTCGTGTTAAGCATGACCGCCGAGCCGCACCACGGTTGCGACGTAGAACAGAACGACGAGCCCGCCGAGTGCCAGACCGATGGCAATATTGCGGGCCCGTTGGCGACGCAGCGATTCAGACGCTGCACCGCTGACATGATCGGCGATGGCGAGCGCTGTCAGCAGCACGGTAGCGAGAAAAACTCCGCCCGCCAGCACGTACCCGAGCATTCCGTAGCGCAACAGAAAAAATCCAAGCCCGCCCATCGCCAGTAGCCATGGCCGCGCATTGATCGCTTGGCGGATCGACGTCAGCAACCCAATTGATCGCATTTGCTGCGGTCGCTCTGTCATGACATCACCCGAGCAATCGTATGTTCAACAAGCAACACAGCGAACAACGCAAACAGGTAGAAGATTGAAAACAGAAACAGCTGCTTGGCGACGGCGTCGGCATGGCGGCCCTCGCGCACGCGATAGACGCGCACAGCCATCGCCATGAAAACAGCGCTGAGAAGGGACGAAACAATCAGGTACGACACACCGCCGATACCAACTACATAGGGTGCGGCGGCCGCAACAACCAACGCAACAGAATACAAAAGGATTTGTCGCCGCGTCTCGTCGGGGCCGGCAACAACCGGCAGCATCGGGATGCCCGCACGCTCATAGTCGCGGGCTCGATAGAGTGCCAGCGCCCAGAAATGCGGCGGCGTCCAAAGGAAGATCAGCAAAAACAGCACGAAACTCTCGACACTCACCGTACCCGTCATCGTCGCCCAACCGAGCATTGGCGGGAACGCACCGGCGGCCCCGCCGATGACGATGTTATGCGGCGTCAACCGCTTCAGCCACATTGTGTAGATGAAAACGTAAAAGCCAATCGTGAACGCCAGAATGGCCCCGGCGGTCCAATTGAGCAGCAGTCCCAGCGTCAGCACAGAAAATACCGAGAGGACGGTGCCGAACGTCAACGCCTCACCCGGCGTGAGGCGGCCGCGCGGGATCGGGCGGGCCGCCGTGCGCGCCATCAAGGCATCGATATCGGCGTCGTACCACATGTTGAGGGCGCCTGATGCACCGGCACCGATGGCGATGCACAGCAGGCCAATGACTGCCAACGCCGGATGGATAGAGCCGGGGGCCGCGACCATACCGACGAGTGCCGTGAAGATGACTAGCGACATCACACGGGGCTTCAGCAGCGCCATGTAATCGCCCACGTCGCCGCCGAGCGCATCAGCGCGCGCTTGAGGTTCGGAGATTACGGTGGCATCGGTCATTGAGGGACCACAGGTACGAGGGCTGGTTGACTTGGGTCATCGCATGCCGGTCGTGGAGCGGCAATGCGGCTGAAAGGCTAACACCAACGACGCCGAACACTGCCAAGTCGACGACATCGTCACCCACCGCGTCAGCATCGAAATCGGTAGCACGGGAGTCGCTGAAGGTGGCCGTCCACGATCCCTGAAAAGCAAATCGGGCGCCACTGGGGCACCCGATCCGTCTCAATGATGTTCGGTCGCCTTGATGACCGGTAGAGTTTCGAACTGATGGTAGGGCGGTGGCGAGGGCAACGTCCATTCCAACGTCTGCAGGTGCTCTGGAATACCCCACGGATTGGCACCAACGCGGCGCTTGGCAATGAAGTAGGCGTGGAACACACCGAACAGGAACACCAGCGTCCCGACCGCGGTCATGTACGAGCCAAACGACGAGATGCGGTTCCAATAGGCAAAGGCTTCGGGGTAGTCAGCGTAGTGACGCGGCATGCCCGCAAGACCAAGGAAGTGTTGCGGAAAGAATAGAATGTTTGCGCCAACAAAGGTGATCCAGAAATGCAGCTTGCCGATGAACTCGGAGTACATGTAGCCGCTCATTTTCGGGAACCAATAATACCAGCCGGCAAAGATCGCAAACACCGCGCCAAGCGACAGCACATAATGGAAATGCGCCACCACATAGTACGTATTGTGCAATGCACGATCGACGCCGGCGTTCGCCAACATCACGCCGGTGACGCCACCGACAGTGAACAGGAAGATGAAGCCCAAGGCCCAGATCATCGGAACGCGGAACTGGATCGAGCCACCCCACATGGTCGCAATCCAGGAGAAAATCTTGATCCCTGTCGGCACCGCGATCACCATGGTTGCGAACACGAAGTAGGCCTGTGCATCGACGCCGATGCCGGAGGTGTACATGTGGTGCGCCCAGACGACGAACCCGACGAGCCCGATCGCCACCATGGCGTAGGCCATGCCGAGGTAACCGAAGATCGGCTTGCGCGAGAATGTCGAAACGATGTGGCTGATCATGCCGAAGCCTGGCAAAATCAAAATGTAAACTTCGGGATGACCAAAGAACCAGAACAGATGCTGGTAGAGTAGCGGATCGCCGCCGCCTTGCGCGGAGAAAAATGTCGTGCCGAAATTGCGGTCCGTCAGCAGCATCGTGATGGCACCGGCCAGAACGGGCAGCGATAGTAGCAGCAGGAACGCGGTCACCAACACCGACCACACGAACAGTGGCATCTTGTGCAGTGTCATGCCGGGCGCGCGCATGTTGAAGATGGTGGTGATGAAGTTAATCGCACCGAGGATCGATGACGCGCCCGCGATGTGCAACGCGAAGATACCGAAGTCCACGGACGGTCCCGGATGGCCCTTGGTCGACAGCGGCGCAAGCACAATCCAGCCGGTGCCGACACCCGTCGCGCCTTCTGCGCCGGGTACGAACATCGAAATGAGCAGCAGCGCGAAGGCCGCCGGCAATAACCAGAAAGAAATGTTATTCATGCGCGGGAACGCCATATCAGGCGCACCGATCATCAACGGCACAAACCAGTTGCCGAAGCCGCCGATCATCGCCGGCATCACCATGAAGAAGATCATGATCAGGCCATGAGCCGTAACGAACACGTTATACATCTGCTTGCCATTATCGATGGCGGCATCCGCCGAAACGCCATAAACCATCTGGGCAAGGCCGTGGAAAATCTGAATGCCGGGCTGCTGCAACTCCATGCGCATCAAAACCGACATGAGACCGCCAATCACGCCAGCCATGATGGCGAACCACAGATACATGGTGCCAATGTCTTTATGGTTGGTGGAATAAACATAACGCCGCCAGCCTGTGGGATCATGCGAATGATCGTCGTGTGCGTGGTCTTCGTTTGCAGCGTAAGCCATGGCCATAGTGTTTGCCTCTTTGCTTTATTAGTTTGAAGCGACGGTTGCAGGAACCGGCTTAATGGTTTTCAGGAATTGTTGCAGGACTTCGGGTTTTGGCCCAGTCTTGATCATGTCAGCCCATTTTGCCGCGCTGGTATCATCAACCGCCCAAACTTCGATGGGCATAAATGCGTGATCCTTGCCGCAAAGTTCTGAACATTGGCCATAATAAACGCCAGCCTTTGAAACCTTGAACCAATCTTCGTTCAGGCGACCGGGGATGGCGTCAATCTTCACGCCAAATGATGGAATGGCCCAGGAATGGATAATGCCTTCAGGATCAGACGTTACGATCAGCTTCACGGTCTTGTTGACTGGAACAACAACCGGAACATCGGTTGCCAAGAGATAGGGCACGCCATCGGCAGATGCGTCTTTCTCGGGCTTTAAATAAGCCGTGAATGAAACTTTGGGGGTCTTGTCATCATTGAGCCCGAGATCAGGGTATTCGTAAGTCCAGTTCCAGCTTGGATTGCCGATAACCTTGATGGTCATGTCGGCTGCCGGAATGTCGCGCTGCAAATAGAGAAGACGGAAAGACGGAATAACAATACCAACAAGAATCAAAACCGGAATAACGGTCCAAGCCACTTCGATGCCTGTATGATGTGTGGTCTTTGATGGCACGGGATTGGCCTTGGCATTGAACTTCACCATCACAGTGATCAAAAGCGCCAGAACAAAGAGAACGATGATCGTAATGATGGGCAACAAAATGTCGTTATGAAACCATGTGGCATATTCCATCTGCGGGGTTACGGCGTCCTGCAGCCCAAGTTGCCAAGGCACGGCTTTTCCCGCCTCAGCGAATGCAACTGAAGGCAATAGGCCCATCATCAGTGCCGCAAAAAGGCTGATATTTTTCTTAATCTTGCTTGTCATTGCCTCTATTTCCTCAATCATTCGCAAACTTAAGGCCTGCATTGGCCAAGCTCACGCCATCCCACATTTTAATGGACTCGCAATGACGCGATTGTTCACCACATTATAGGCTTAGCCGCAACAGGAAGTGGCGCGGCAAAACGTCATTGCGCAAAGTCTGGAATTCAAACCCGAATTCCGCCTCAATTCACTGTGAATTGAGCTCAATAGGCTTTAAAACGTGACAAAAAATACGGTTGTTTTCGGTTTTGTCGGGGATTAAGAGCCGCATTCAGATTAACTCAAGGAATAAGCGAATCGTGAACATGTCTTCGGTTTGGCAATTGGCATTGGCTGCAACGCTGTCTGGTTTTCTGGTTTCATCGGCGCTTGCACAAGATGCAACACAGGCTCAGCCGCCCGTACCGCCTAAGGGCTTGGGCCCGCGCAAGGATGTAAAACCTCCAGCTGAGGCGGCAGGTGCGCCACCCGCTGCACCACAAGTGGAAACGATTGCCACTCATGGTCTATGGCAGGTGCAGTGCAGTGATATTCCGCCTGCCGCTGCGGGCCAAGCTTCGCCCGGCAAATCATGCGGCATGACGCAAGTGATAAAAAGCGACAAAAACGAAAACATCGCGATATCGCTGATTGTCAACCGCGTGAAGCAAGCTGGTAAAATGCAAACCATGATGCGGGCTTTGGTTCCCATTGGGGTTTATCTGCCAACTGGTGTGGCCATGGAAATTGACGGCACGGCCCTTGAAGGGCGGATGAGTTTTACCCGCTGCAACCCGCGCGCCTGCGAGGGATTTGGTGAAACATCAGACGCAACCATGAAAAAATTTCTCAAAGGGCAGGTCGCGACATTTTATATCTATGATCGCCCCGGCAATGGTTATCCGCTGAAAGTGAAGCTGGAAGGTTTTGCCCAAGGCATTGCCGATCTCGACAAGATTCCAGCTCCGGCTGCACAATAAAATAAAGTCGTGCTTGCACTGGAAGGTTAAGGCCTGTTTGCTTATGTAGAGGCATGAGCAAACATTCTTCCTCCCATTCCGATCTCAGTTCATTTGGTTCTGATGCAGCCCAATCGATCATTTCAGATGCTTTGGCATCGGCAGATGACGGCGAGCTGTTCATGGAACACCAACAAAGCGAAAACCTGGTTTTTGATGATGGGCGCTTGCGTTCAGCCAGCTTTGATGAGTCTGAAGGTTTTGGCCTGCGCGCTGTTTCAGGCGAAATGGCGGCCTATGCCCATTCGTCTGATCTTTCTGTTGAAGCACTGAAACGCGCGGCGGCCACGGTCAAATCGGGTTTGAGCACTTCAAGCGCCAAACATGTTGATGTTTCGCCAAGCGCCACCAAAACCAAGCTTTATGGCACCAGCAATCCGGTTGAAGCACAAGGCTTTGCTACCAAGGTGAATTTGCTGGAAGCGGTTGATAAATTCACCCGTGGCTTAGACCCCCGCGTGAAGCAGGTTTCAGTTTCAATGGGCACGAGTTGGCAGAAGGTCACGATTGCGCGGGCTGATGGGCAAATTTATCATGATATTCGCCCCCTCACCCGCTTTGGCGTTTCAGCCGTGACGCGCGATAATAAAACCTCTGGTCAAGGCAGCTATGGTTTTGGCGGGCGCGCCGAACCCATGTCATATCTCACGCAAGAAAACTGGCAGGCGGCAGCGCGCGAAGCTGTGCGCCAAGCATTAGTGGGTCTGGATGCTGCCCCTGCTCCTGCTGGTGAAATGGACGTTTTGTTGGGGCCGGGATGGCCCGGCATTCTGCTGCATGAAGCCATCGGCCATGGGCTGGAAGGTGATTTCAACCGCAAGGGCACATCGGCTTTTGCCGGGCTTATGGGCCAGCGCATTGCTTCGGAAGATGTGACTGTGGTTGATGATGGTACTATTCCAGACAGGCGAGGCTCGATCAGCATTGATGATGAAGGCACGGGGCCCAATTGCACCACGCTGATTGAAAACGGCATTCTGGTTGGCTTCATGCAAGACCGGATGAATGCGCGTCTTTCAGGTGTGAAGCCCACCGGCAATGGCCGGCGCGAATCTTACGCGCATGTGCCCCTGCCGCGCATGACCAACACCTATATGCTCAACGGCAAGCGCGACCCTGCTGAAATTTTAGCATCGATGAAGAAGGGGCTGTTCGCCAAATCTTTTGGCGGTGGACAGGTTGATATTACCTCCGGCAAATTCGTGTTCACTTGCACTGAAGCTTACCTCGTTGAAGATGGAAAATTGATGCAGCCGGTTAAAGGCGCAATCCTGATTGGCTCCGGTGCTGAAGCGCTTAAACATATCGCCATGGTCGGCAATGACATGGCGCTTGATCCCGGCATTGGCACCTGTGGCAAGGCGGGCCAAGGTGTGCCTGTTGGTGTTGGTCAACCATCCCTGCGCATAAACAATCTGACCGTGGGTGGCACGGCGACTTAAATATGGCGCTTCCTCAGCTGGTCATTTTTGATATGGATGATGTGCTGTGCCACTATGATCTGGGGCGGCGCTTGCGGGCACTGGCGGCTTTGGCCGACACAACCGCACGCGATGTGCGCGCTGCGGTTTGGGATTCAGGCTTTGAGGAATTGGCTGACGCGGGGGGCTATGCTGATCCTGAAATCTATCTCAAGGAATTTGGCCAGCGCCTTGGTTATCCCATCACCCGCACGCAATGGATTGAAGCGCGGCGTTTGGCGATGAGACCTTCTCACGATGTCTTAGAGCTTGCCGCCAAAATTGCGGAACAGGCACGCATTGCGATCTACACCAATAACGGGCCTATCGTGAAAAATAATCTCGATACATTATTTCCCGAAGCTGCCGCCGTTTTCCCCTCTCGGTTTTGTTCTTATGAGTTTGGCACCAAGAAGCCTGATCCAGAAAGCTTCACACGGCTGGTTAAGGCCTCGGGCCAGGAGCCAGCACAATGTTGGTTTATCGACGACAAAAAATCAAATGTGCAAGGTGCACGGATGGCTGGCCTTCGTGGTCATCATTTTGTGAATTATGAAGCCTTGGTAGAAGAAGCAAAACAAATCGGATTTCAAATATGACCGTTGCGGCAAAACCTTTCCAAGCTAAGTTCCTGCAAGGCTCAATCATGCGCCATGTGGTGACCATGACATTGACCGGGGCACTGGGCCTGATGGCTGTGTTCATGGTCGATTTGGCTGATCTCTATTTTCTCAGCCGCTTGGGTAATACGGATATTACGGCGGCGATTGGCTTTGCTGGCACTTTGGCTTTTGCCAATTTATCCTTGAGCATTGGCACAGGCATTGCGGCGGCGGCCTTGGTGGCGCGCAATCTTGGGGCAAAGCAGCCGCAGCGCGCCAAGGAATTTGCCACCAGTGTGCTCTATTTCACACTGATGATTTCTGCGGCTTACACTTTGTTGGTGGTTGCTTTTCTTGATCCGATTTTATCATTGCTGGGTGCAAAAGGTGCCGCGCTGGCCCAAGCCAAACTGTTTATCTATACTTTAACGCCTGGCTTCATCTGTCTTTCGGGCGCGTTGAGTTGTTCATTTAGTTTGCGGGGATTGGGCGATGCCAGGCGGGCGATGTTCATCACGCTTTCAGCAGCGATAACGACGCTTGTTCTTGATCCGATTTTCATTTTCTATTTTGGTTGGGGGATTCAAGGGGCGGCGGCGGCCAATGCCATTGCAGATTTTGCGGCGCTGGTGTTGGGTCTGCATGGCTTGGTTTATGTGCATAAATTTATCGGGCGGTTTTCAATTGCTGGATTGAAGCGCGATTTCAAGGATATTTGGGCCATCGCTTTTCCATCGATCCTCACCCAACTCGCCACCCCATTTGCCAATGCTTACATGACTTATGTGGTTGCTGGCTTTGGCAATGAAGTGGTGACCGCCTCAACCATCATCGGTCGTTTGGTGCCGGTGGCATTTGGCATTATATTTTCACTGTCGGGTTCTGTGGGCCCGATCATCGGCCAGAATTTTGGTGCGAAGAACTTTGGGCGCGTAACCCAAACCTTGAATGACGGCATGAAGTTTGCGTTTGGCTATACGGTGCTTACGTCTGCAATCTTATTTTTGTTGCGGCATCAGATTGCCAATCTCTTCAGCGCCAGTAGCCGCACCACCGAGCTTGTGGTGTTCTTTGCAACTTATATCGCCATCAGCTGGGCGTTTACGGGCATGTTGTTTGTGGCCAATGCGGCCTTTAATAATCTGGGACGGCCACAACTATCGACTTGGTTCAATTGGGGCCGTGCCACGCTGGGCACGGTTCCATTTGCAATCGCGGGTGCAGCCTATGGCGGGCCTGAAGGTGTCATGGTCGGCACAGCCATTGGCTCTATTATATTTGGCATCGGGTCAGCTTTGATGGCGTTCCGAATTGTCAGCCAACTTCAGACAAAAGCCGCTTAAAAGCCTTTGCACAAATTGGCGCGGCGGCGCGTTGAGCTGCGTTCTTCCAAAGCCATGGCTGCGTTGTGATAGAAGGGGCGGCTGGCGGCCCATGCGATCTCTTCGCGCGTTACACCCATATCGCGCAGCATGTGATCATCCATTTGCCAAAGCTGCTTCACGGTGCGGCGGGCCTGAATGTTATGGATCAGCTTCGAGATGAATCCGCCGCCTTCTAAGCTGCCGGAAACCTGAGCCTGGTGGAGAGCATAGTCGTTCATGGTGAAAATCCTTGTGTTCGCGGAATCATCAGGTTCCGTGTTTAAGATATTGAATAAAATGTAAAATTTCGTTCGTTGTGGTTATCTTATCGCAGATTTCTATTGATCAATCCAACGAATGTATGTTATGGGATTAATCAATTAATATGATGGATGGATGACATGATCGCAAATCTTGATATCGACCAATTGAAGACGTTTCTGGCCATTGCCGAAACTGGCAATTTCACCAAGGCAGCTGAAGATGTGAACAAGACCCAATCGGCTGTTTCCATGCAGATGAAGCGGCTTGAGGAAATGCTGGGCCGTTCTCTCTTTGAACGTGAAGGTCGTGGCAGCAGGCTGACCGAAGAAGGTGCACGCTTTATCGACCACGCGCGGCGCATGGTTGATTTGAACGATGAGCTGGTTTCAACCTACACGCGACCAAGCCTGACTGGCACGGTGCGCCTTGGTACACCTGATGATTATGCCGAATTGTTTTTGCCGCAAGTGCTGGCGAAATTTGCGCGCACCCATCCGCTGGTGCAGGTGGATGTGGACTGCGTTGGCAGTGCCATCTTGTTTGAGCGCGTGAAGCGCAGCGAGATTGATCTGGCATTGGTAACCTTGCGGGCCAGCGATGATGAGAGCGAAATTGTGCGCACCGAGCAGTTGCGCTGGGTCACATCATCGCGCCATAACACGCATATGATGCCCGTGTTGCCGCTGGCTTCGGCTGATAGTGGCTGCTTGTGGCGGCGCTCGGCAGAGGAAGGTTTAACGCGGCTGAACAAACCTTACCGTATTGCTTATACCAGCCCTAATCGGTCGGCTTTGGATGCTGCCGTTATTCAAGGCTTGGCCATTGCCGTAATGCCTGAAATTTGCGTGCGGCCCGGCATGCGGGTGTTGACCGAGGCAGAAGGTTTTCCACCGCTTCATATGTTTAACATCGGTATCGTAACAAAACCTGGCCATCTCTCACAAAGTGCGCTGGCACTGGCTGCGCATATTCGCGATAGTTTTGGAGTGCAGAAAAAGTTGCAGGCGGCAGAGTGAGCTGCTTTTGCGGATGATGCGACTCGTCGTCGCTCGCGTCCCTCCCATCCGTCATGCCAGCGAAGGCTAGCATCCAACTTTCTTTTTTAAAGTGCGATCTATGGCTAGCTGGACCCCAGCCTTCGCTGGGGTGACGGGCTATTATTGGTAGGAATTTTTTTACTTTATCAATACGCCGCTGCTTTAAACACTGGCTCAATATCCTTGCCCCAGACATTGTTGTAAAGATCGAGCAATTCATCGGCCTTGGTTTTGCCGCGCGCTACTTCATCGTCCAAGACATTGAGAAAGGTGGATTCAGCTTTGCCACGCGCATCTAATCCGGCGCGGGCCATGCTCAAAACATCTTTGGCAATTTCAGCCAATGTGCGGCCCATGAATTTGGTATTGAGGCCTTGGGCGGCAACATCATCGCGCATTTTCTGGCGTTGTTCGGCGGTTGAAGATTTGATCAGATCAAATGCGGCATCAAGCGATGCTTGCTCATAAAGCAGGCCGACCCAGAAGGCGGGCAAGGCGCAAAGCTTATCCGGCAAGCCCGAATCGCTCCCACGCATTTCGAGATATTTCTTCAAGCGCACTTCGGGGAAAATCGTGGTGAGGTGATCAGCCCAATCTTTCATATTGGGTTTTTCACCGGGCAATTGTGGCAGCTTGCCATCCAAGAACTTGCGGAAGCTTTCGCCCGCCGTGTTCAGATATTGCCCGTTGCGCATGGCAAAATACATCGGCACATCGAGTGCAAACTCAACATAGCGTTCAATGCTCATGCCATCTTCAAACACAAATGGTGTCATGCCAGCACGCGCATTATCGGTGTCTGTCCACACATGGCTGCGGAAGGATTGATAGCCATTGGGCTTGCCTTCTAAGAAAGGCGAGTTGGCAAACAAGGCGGTGGCCAGCGGTTGCAGCGCGATTGAGGTGCGCAGCTTTTTCACCATGTCGGCTTCATCAGCAAAATCGAGGTTCACCTGCACCGTGCAAGTGCGGAACATCATATCGCGGCCCATGGTTCCAACTTTGTCCATATAGGGTGCCATGATTTTATAGCGTCCCTTGGGCATGACTGGTGTTTCGGCCCGCGTCCAGACCGGGCTTGCGCCCAAACCTAAAAATCCAATGCCGAGTGCGTCACCAATCTCGCGCACTTGTTTCAAATGTTCGGAAATTTCTTTGCAGGTTTCGCCCACTGTATTGAGCGGCGCACCGGAGAGTTCAAACTGGCCGCCAGGCTCCAACGAAATATTCGCAAGGGAATTTGGATCAGAAAGTGCGATGATATATTCGCCCTCATAAACACCCTGCCAGCCAAAACGATCGCGCAGCCCTTCAAGCAAAGCACGAATCGAGCTTGCGCCCTCATAAGGAACGGGACGCAGCGAATCTTTCAGAAATGGAAATTTCTCATGCTCAGTCCCGATGCGCCATTCACGCTTTGGCTTAAAGCCATCGGTGAAATAGGCGATCAGTTGATCCTTGCTTTCAATTGTTGCGCGCGCTTGCGCGGTATCGGGCGTTGGTCCGCTCACTTGATTTTGGTTCCCATTATTTTATGTCCATCATGTAGGCATTTGCCATGACGGCGGCAAGTCAAAGATTGTGACTATCGTTATTACAATTTGTGGGGACTGCCCCAATCACCGAGCTTGGCCTGCACCAAGGCCAATATCGCTATGGCTGCCGTATCGGCCCGCATGATTCGTGGCCCGAGGCTGACGGGCACCACAAATGGCAATGATTTTAGATGTTTACGTTCATCTTCTGTAAAGCCGCCTTCCGGCCCCACCAAAATGGCGGCAGGAAGTTTGGCAGTGTTTAGAGCCTGTAATGGGTCTGAAATGGGTGCGGTTTCGTCGCAATAGATGAGGGTTCTTTGGCCCTGCCAATTACCTAAAACTGAATCGAACTTTTCAGGTTCCAAGACTTCCGGCAGATAGACCAGATTGCATTGTTCAGCCGCTTCTATGACGTTTGCGCGCATCCTTTCGAGGTTCACGCGCTCGGCAATGGTGCGCGCTGTGATGACGGGGCGCAAGCGGCGCGCGCCAAGCTCAGTTGCCTTTTGCACCAGATAATCCAGGCGCTGATGTTTGATCGGCGCGAACAGATAATCAATATCAGGTGGTGGTTGGACAGCGCTCACTAATTTTTCACAACGAATGGAGGCGGATTTTTTGGTCACGTCGATGAGATAAGCCAGCCATTCGCCATCCCTGCTGTTGAAAACGCGCACCGCATCGCCCGAAACTAGACGAAGCACATTGGTCAAATAGTGCCCCTGCTCACGCTCCAACAGAATTTCGGCGTGGGCTTCCAATGCGGCATCAAGGTGCAAGCGGGGTGTGGTTTTTGCCATGCGCCTCATGTATCACGACCCCGATGACTGAAACACCAAAAATTGCAGATGCGGTGAAAGCCAGTTGGGTGGAAAACCTGCCAGTTCGGCTCATTCCCTATGCACAATTGATGCGGCTGGACCGACCGATTGGCTGGTGGCTGTTGCTGCTGCCCTGTTGGTGGGGGTTGGCGCTGGCGCAGATTGCGGCTGGCGGAGGCTGGCCCGATCTATGGAAGGGCTTTCTGTTTTTAATTGGTGCCATCGTCATGCGTGGCGCCGGTTGCACGCTGAATGATATTGTTGACCGCGACATTGATGGGCAAGTTGAACGCACGCGGGCACGGCCTTTGCCCGCTGGCTTGATCAGTTTGCGTGGCGCGGTTTTGTTTTTTGGTGCGCAGCTTCTTTTGGGGTTGATTATTCTGCTGCAATTCAACCGCTTAACCATCATCACTGCAATTGCCTCGCTGGCCATTGTTGCGGTCTACCCATTTATGAAGCGCATCACCTATTGGCCACAGGTGGTTTTGGGGTTGGCGTTTAATTGGGGCGCATTATTGGGGTGGACGGCAATCCATAATGGATTTTCGATTGCGGCGATTGCGCTGTATTTTGGCGGCATAAGCTGGACACTGGCTTATGACACCATTTATGCCCATCAAGACAAGGATGATGACGCGTTGATCGGGGTTAAATCAACAGCGCTACGCTTTGGTGATGCGACGATCTATTGGCTGGTTTTTTTCTTCGCTTTGGCTTTGGTTTTGATTGATGCTGGCCTTTGGCTGGTTGCGGCCCCGCTTCTGGCGCATGTGGGCGTTGCTGGTGCGGCGCTGCATGCGGCATGGCAAATTTCACAATTTGATGGCAATGATTCAGCAATGTGCTTGAAACTGTTCCGCGCCAACCGCATGTTTGGGCTTATTGTGCTTCTCGGGCTTTTGATTGGAAATTTCATTTTATGACTGATGCATTATTGGATATTGCCGCCGATCTGGTTTCGCGGGCGCGCAAACTTGGGGCCACAGCGGCTGATGCCATGGTGGTTGAGCAAAGTGAGGTTAGTGTTTCCATTCGCGAAGGAGCGGTTGAAAATCTTGAACGGTCGGAGGCCAAAGGGGTTGGGCTTCGCGTGTTTGCCGGGCAATCATCAGCGATTATTTCAGGAAGTGTGTTGACGCCTGAGTCCTTGCAAAAACTGGCTGAGCGGGCTTTGGCCATGGCCAAGGCGGCACCGCCTGACGAATATTGTGGTTTGGCTGATCCCGGCCAATTGGCAATGGGGGTTTTGGATCTTGATCTGGTTTCAACGGATTCGCCAAACGTTGATCAATTGAAGGTGATGGCCTTGGAAGCCGAGCAACATGCGCTTGCCGTGAAAGGTGTTTCGAAAAGCATCGGTTCTGGCGCTTCGGCATCAAATTATTTTGTGGCCCTAGCGGCATCGAATGGGTTTTCGCGGTCTTATCGGCGCACGGGCTTTGGCCTTAGCGCTTCGGTGATTGCGGGTGAAGGCACAGCCATGGTGCGCGATTATGACGGCACATCGGCCAATCATTTTTCCGATTTGGAAACGCCTGAAAAAATCGGGCGCACGGCGGGCGAACGTGTCGTTGCCAAAATTAATCCGCGGAAACTGACCTCTCGCTCTGCCCCTGTGATTTTTGATCGGCGAGTGGCCGCAAGTTTGCTGGGCCATTTGGCGGGTGCGATTAACGGTGCCTCCATTGCCCGGGGCGTGAGCTTTTTGAAAGACGATTTGGGCAAAGCAATTTTCAAATCCAACATCAATATTATTGATGATCCGTTGCGGCCTCGTGGTCCGGCTTCGCGCTCATTTGATGGTGAGGGTTTGGCCGTGCAGCGCCGCGCTTTGATCGACAAAGGTGTTCTTAATGGTTGGGTTTTGGATTTGCGTTCGGCGCGGCAATTGGGAGTGCAGCCCACCGGCCAGGGTGCGCGCGGCATGGCCTCACAGCCCAGCCCTTCAACTTCAAACGTGCATTTGGAACCGGGTGATCAAATACCTGAAGAGATGATGAAAGCCATCGGTTCGGGATTGCTGATTACGGAATTTATTGGTGCCAGCATCAATTCGTCGACGGGGGACTATAGCCGTGGCGCTTCGGGCTTCTGGTTCGAGAATGGCGAGATTGCTTATCCGGTGAGCGAGATTACTGTGGCAAGTAATTTGAAAGACATGTTTGCCAATCTGGTTCCAGCCAATGATTTGCTGTTCAAAGGGGCGACCAACGCGCCATCCTGTTTGATTGAGGGCATGACCATTGCTGGGCGCTAAGTTACCTGCGTCTTTGCGGGCCGACGCTGATCTATTGTTTTCTGTAGTTCAGGATGCAGGCGCATTAGGCCTGACATTGTTTCGGCAGAATGTGCGCAATTGGTCTAAGCCTGATGGATCAGCGGTCACAGAAGCTGATTTGGAAATTGACCGGTTTCTGAAACAGCGTTTGCATGATCCGCGGCCCGATTATGGCTGGCTCTCGGAAGAAACCGCCGACACGCCCGACCGACTTTCCCGCCAACGGCTTTGGATTGTTG
>JAYVXY010000164.1:0-81045 GCA_043784785.1 Aestuariivirga sp.
GGCTGCGCCACATAGTTATGCGTGAATGCAACAGTGTGGCGATAGGCGCCGACAAGCTCCATAAACGCGCCGTTTTCATCCTCACCTAAAGTCAGTCCGGCCTGCTGATATTTTGCATTCGGCAATTCACCATGCAAAGGGTGATTGTCTTTTGGCCCAGGATTGCCCATGGCCGTTGCGCCACAATGCAGCAGGAAGCCACCATAATTTCCAAGATAATCCTGGGTGTTGACCGGTTCATCAAACATTGAGCGCATGGTCAGTCTGCGGCCATGGAATTTGGCGTCCCAAATCTGTTGGCCATGAAAGGGCAAGAGGATGATTTCCCCCACTTGATTGGTGATGCGCAACGCTGCAACACCACTGGCATAACGAAAAACAGTTGCTACAAGCGCGCCGTGACGCGCCAATTGCGTTTCTGCACGACCAAATTTAACAGCGTTGAGATTGATCTCAGTCGTGCTGCTCATTTAACCGCGCCAGCTGTGAGGCCTTTGACGATGTACTTTTCAAGAAAGATGCCAATCAATATCAGAGGAGCGATGGCCGCCGTCGAAAGTGCCGCCATCGACCACCAGCTGATGCCCTGTGATCCGGTTTGGCTGGCCACCATCACGGGCAAGGTTTTAGCATAGGTGCTGGTCAACAATGCTGCGAAGAAATATTCGTTCCAGCACAGTACAAAAGCCAAAATGAAGGCAGCTACCATGCCGGGCAGAGCAATCGGCAAGATGATGCGCAGAAACGCGCTCCATACCGTGCAGCCATCGACGAGTGCCGCCTGCTCCAACTCAATGGGAATCGTGTCGAACTGGTCGCGCATGATCCAAATCACAATGGGCAATACGGTGAGCGTGTAAACCATGATGAGCCCGATAATATTGTCGAGCATCGCCAACTCCTTGAACAGCACAAGGAAAGGCATGGCCATGACCACGGGTGGCAGGATCAGCTGCGACAAGAAGAAAAACGATATATCCTTGTTGCGCCACGGGCCGAATTTATATTGAAATCGGCTTAGACCGTAAGCTGCGAGTGCCCCGATGATGATTGATAATAACGCGCCGCCGGTTGAGACGATAATACTGTTACGGAAACGCAGCAGAAATTCTTCGCGCACTGTTGAAGTTTCAAAAATCGTATCAGGTGATAGGCCCAGCGAGCGCCAGCCTTTCCAACTGGGTTGAAATTGCCCGACCCATGGAATAATGTCGCCTTGCGTTACATTCACGGCCGTTTTGAAGGATGTTGATATCGTCCAATAAATTGGAAACAGGCAGATGAAAGCCCAAAGCAGCAATGCGCCGTAAATTAAAATGCGGCTGCTCACAAAACTGAAACTTGGCTTTTCAACTTCGACCACACTCATGGATTATTCTCACGTTGCATCCAGCGACTGACAAATTTGAGCAGCAGGGTCACAAAAACAATGATGATGATCAAATAGACTTCGGCAATCATCGTGCCATAGCCCACATTTGATCGCTCACGATATTCACGAAATATGAAGCTTGAAATCGTATCCGTCGTGCCGCCGGGGCCGCCGGATGTTGTGTTGATAACGATATCGGCCAATTTCAATTGGAAAATGATGCGCAACACAATGGCTGTTACGCTCACAGGCAACATGAGCGGAAAAGTGATCTGCCAAAATGATTGCCAAGGCGAAGCGCCATCAACCTTTGCTGCCTCCTGCACCTCTTTCGGCAAGGCTTGCAAGCCAGCCAGCAGCAAAATCAACATAAACGGAATCCAAACCCAAGCATCCATCAAAATGATAAAGAACACGGCAATCCATGATGCCGGAAAAAACACCGGGTTTGCCCAACCGAGATTTTGCATAAGTTGAACCATCGGGCCATATTGCGGGGCCATTAAAGACTTGCCAATCATCCAGCTTACAGCCACGGGGCTGAGCATGAAGGGCAAGAGGAACGACACGCGGAAAAATTTGCGCGCTTTGATATCCGCGTTAAGCAACAGCGCCATGCCAAATGCAATCACATATTGGCCAAGCACGCTGAGCACATAAAACACCATGTTGCGCAGCGCATTCCAGAATGTGTGGTCGTTCCAGAGTTGATATAGATTATCGAGGCCATTCAATTTTGGTGGGTCGAAGGCGCTCAGATTCCAATTGGTGAAGGCAATCAAAATTCCAAAAACTGTTGGGAAAATCACCATGGCAATCGTAAACAAAATTGCGGGCAACACGAAAAGCGCGCGCTTGCCGGCCTCGCCATGAATGAGCACCTGACTTGCACCAATGGCAATCGACCAGATGAGATATGCGTAAAGCACCGGTCGCCAGTTTTCAAACCCAAATGAAATCACGCCCGCCGAGAAAAAGCCCTGAACCAATGCAAGACCGACAAGCAAAAGCGACGCGGCCACAACCAGTGCACGTCCAAGATTTTTGCGTTGCGGGGAAATATCTTCGGCGCCGACTTCAAAATGCTGGGTGGTGCTATCGGCCATTATTGTCCGTTAAAATTATTCATAACTAACATTCAAAACGATGGCGTCGCGGCCAAGAACCCTCATCCGCCCGTTGGGCACCTTCTCCCATTCGTAAGAACGAACGGGAGAAGGCCTAACTGATTGTCCGCCTTCTCCCGTTTGCATCTTCGCAAATGGGAGAAGGTCCCGAAGGGGGACGAGGGCCGACTGGGCGCGGCCCCTTAGATTACATGCCGAGTGAGGCCTTGTAGAGCGCGATTTGCTTATCGCGGCCAATGCCATCGGTAATTTTTTCCCAAGATGCTGCAATTGCGTCGGCACCTTCCTGAGCTTTCATCTTGCCGGCATAGATCTGCGAAAGAATGTCTTCTGCAGCGCTATAATATTGGAAGATGCCAGGAATGCGTGGCTCAATGGCTGCATTTGGATGGTTGTAGGAGTCGAATTGCGATGCAAGATAGTTCGAGATGAACGGCTTGTCGTAACCCGCTGCCACCCATTCAGCAATATTACTTTGGCTGTTGCGATAGCATTGGAAGCCTGATGGGTAGGCCGCCGTCCACAGAGCAAGATCTTTGCCACCGAGATGGGCTGCTGCACTCCAAGCTGCCTTTTGCTTGGCTGCATCTTTATCAACGCGGGCCATCACATAAACGCCCCAGCCGAGATAGGCCATGTTGGGTGAGTAGTTTGGACCAGAGGCCAAAGTTTCCCACTTGCCAGTCTTGGAATTATAAACATCATCGGAACCCGGCAGGATCGAGAATCCGCATTTATCACCCACAACCGAGCTATCGGATGTCTTGGCGCTAGAGCCAATATCGCCCCACCATGCCAGCATCGAACCCGTGCCAGCTAGGAATTGCTGGAAGCCAGTTGTGCCAGGATCAGCGTTCAGCTGATCAGCAGGTTCAGATGGCAATGCATCCAACACGTCTTGAATGGCGCGCACCCAAGCCGGATTGTTGACACGAGGCTTCATGGTGTCTGCATCAAACAACCAAGCTTTGTCGTCTGGATGTTTGGCATAGGCTGTGGCGCGGCTGCCCAAGAAGTAGAAGGCAAAACCACCCCAACCCTTAGTTGGATCAAGATAACCATAGGCATCTTTGCCGCCAATCTTCTTGCCTTTGAGGAACTTGGTGACTTCTTGAACTTTCTGCCAGGTCTTTGGCACTTCCCATGCGCCTTTGTGGCCTTCAGCCGCCCAAGCTTTTCCCAAGTCAGCATCAGCAAAATAGTCGGTACGATAGTTGAAGTTGTGGCAATCGCCGTCAATCGTTACGCGATATTGCTTGCCGCCCCATGTGCCAACAGGTGGCTTGAGATAGCCTACAAGATCGTCCATATCGATTTGCTTCTTCACCCAATCGGGCATTACGGAAGCAAGGCCTTTTCCACACACGTCGCCTTCAAATGGCGCACCCATTTCGACGATGTCGAAATCAACAGTGCCAGTGGCGATCGATTGCTGCAAACGCGCATTATAATCGGCCTGAGCCAAATCGATCCAGTTGATCTTAGCACCGGTATAGGCTTCCCATGGCTTCAAGAAGCCACGGAACAAAAGGTTGTGAAGGTTTTGATTGTTCAAACCCATGAATGTGAGTTCAACACCCTTGAACTCGCCTTCTTTAATGCTGGCCTTGGTGCCATCTAAGCACAGCGCACCAACTTTTTGCCAATCAGCATCGGTTGGCGAACCCTTGCCAACACCCGGAATTTGCAAAATCTGCGCGCGCAGCTCGGCAGCAGCAGCGGTCGCCTGTGGTGTGCCAACAGTCAGACCCAACCCGCCCGTTACGGCCGCAGCCGAAGCAGCAGCTGTGCCTTTCAACAGAGCACGACGGCTCATCACAAAATGATTATAAAAATCAACTTTCATCGAGATTCCTCCCAGAATTCTATTTGGCTTGTTGTTTGGATTTCAAATTCTTGTTTTTTAAGCGGTTCGCACTCCCGAACGTGTTTGATACTATGCCTTGGTTTTGTTAGATGTCAATTCCTGCAAGGCAGTTCCGGCCTTGATTAAACGTGAAATATATTCAGCTGCATTCTTGCTGCAATGCGAAAGGACAATCCAGTCATGACGTTAAGCGATTTTAAATTTGCAACAAGATTGAACTCGTTTCGCAAACTGGCCGACAAAACGATTTCTGCTGAAGAAGCCGTGTTGGCCGTGGCTAAAGTGCCCGGTGTTTCAGCAATTGAACTCAATTATCCGCAACATTTCACAGGTGGAGCCAATCATTCTGTATTGGCAACAGCAGCTGAGACTGGTTTGGCGATCACCGCATTGAATTTACGTTGGGATGGCCCTGACTTTGTGCATGGCGCGTTTACTCACCCCCGCGCTGAAAATCGCGCCAAAGCCATTGCCACAGCTTGCGCTGCTGTCGATGTGGCGGCGCAACACAAGATTGATCATGTGATCTTGTGGATGGGACCAGATGGCTATGATTACCCATTCCAAGCCAATTACAACCAGCTTTGGGACATGGAGATTGACGGTTTCAGGCAAGTGGCGTTGCGCCAGCGGCAGGTGCGTGTGAGTGTTGAGTATAAGCCCAATGATCCGCGCCGCACCTCGCTCATTCGCTCAATGTCGGATTCGCTGCTGGCTGCGGCTGACGTGGACCTGCCAAATTTCGGTGTGACGCTTGATTTCTGTCATGCGCTGATGGCGGGCGAACAACCAGCTGCCGTTGCCGCCCTTGCAATGAAGCGCGGCAAACTCTTCGGCGTGCATCTCAATGATGGCTATGGCCCGGTCGATGATGGGTTGATGGTGGGCTCAGTTCACCCGTGGCAAACTCTGGAACTTCTGAATGAGCTGATGCAAGGTGGATTCAAAGGCACCATCTATTTTGATACGTTTCCTGATCGTGTTGACCCAGCTGCCGAATGCGCGGCCAATGTCAAAACCATGCAACGTATGATCAAGTTGTTGCAGCGCGTGCCACTTGCAGATTTAAGCAAAGCGCAGAGTGGCCAAGACGCCGTTACTGCAACTCGGTTGATGCAGGATTTGCTTTATCGTGACTAAAGCCATCGTGCTTGGCAGTGTGCATATGGATTTGGTGGCTACGTCCACAAGGTTGCCAGGGCGCGGAGAATCCGTGTTGGGAAACGGCTTTACAATGGCACCCGGTGGCAAGGGCGGCAACCAAGCCTGCCAGTTGGCGCTGGCCGGAATTCAAAGCTTTATGTTGACGCGACTTGGTGATGATCTGTTTGGGCGTGAACTTCTGGCGGCATTAAAGGCCAAGGGCGTTGATACCTCGCTGGTTTCAATTGACTCCGCAACATCCACAGGGGCCAGTACCGTGTTTGCTGCTGAAGGTGATTATTCTTCCATCATAGTTGGCGGTGCAGCAGACAAGCTTGCAAATGCTGACATTGAGGCGGCGCGTGATATGCTCACCGGCAGCGATGCTCTATTATTGCAATTGGAGCTGCCAATCGAAGTTTCGCTCCGCGCCGCGGAAATCGCGAAAGCAAGCGGTGGCATGGTGATTTTAAACGCTTCGCCTATCCCAGACGTGATTGATGGCCGTCTTCAGTCATTGCTGAAACTTACATCCGTTTTAGTTGTGAATGGTATCGAAGCCGAACGTCTGCTCAATCAAAAAATGCCACCTCTAAAGGCCGCGCAGAAACTGGCTGATCAATTTGCAATCGCCACTGTGGCGATCACCCAAGGTGCCGAAGGTGTCGTCGCCTTTCATGCGGGCGCTGTTATTTCGCAAAAGGCCTATGCTGCCGAAGTCGTTGATACGGTCGGTGCTGGTGATGCATTTCTCGGCACATTTGTGGCTGGCATGCTGAATGGATTGGCGCTGCCACAAATTCTTGATCGCGCTATTGCTGCCGGTGCCATCACTGTCACGCGCAAGGGGGCCTATAATGCCTTACCAAATGTAGCAGAAGTTGACGCATTTCTAAAGCGCGCGCATTAAATCCTTGTTGCGCTCATAGAGCTCTCTAAAAACCTTATATTGTTTCGTATAGATTGCGGCGGTTTGGCTTTGTGGTTCGATTTTTGCAATCATGGGATTCCAGATGTTGATATCACCCGGCATGGCATCGCCCACCGCAATCGCCGCCAGGAACGCATTGCCATAAGAGGCACCAATTGATTTCTCGCGCAAAATTTGCGGCTTGCCACTAACGTCAGATGTGGCTTGTGACCAGACCTGGTTTTTGGTTCCGCCACCAACCGCAAATATATGATGCGGCGCTTCACCGACTTCATCAAAAGTCTGCAGCACATGATGCGTGCCATAGGCAATGCCTTCCAGCACCGAGCGGAACATATCACCTCGATTATGCGTGAGATTCAATCCAAAGATCATGCCCTTTGCCAATGTATCATGGATCGGGGTACGTTCGCCTGAGAAATAAGGAAGTGTCACGAGGCCGTTTGCGCCCGGCGGAGAAACTTGCGCCTCCTTCGTCAACAAGGCTGCCGCATCTTTAACATCTAACTCTTTGGCAAAATTATCCCTGAACCAATGTGTGAGTGTTCCACTTGTTGCAAGGCCGGCCATCGAAGCATGCTGGTTGGGAAACAGCCAAGGCGCATACCAAAGCCTAGCGTCGCGCACGCGGCTTTGGGTGATGGCGATGATGAAAATGGTGGAGCCATACATCATCATCATATCACCCGGAGAAAGCACGCCAACGCTGATGGCTTCAGCCGCCGCATCGATTGTGCCGAAGGTGACCGGCGTGCCCTCCGCCAAGCCGGTTTCTCTCGCTGCTTTCGCCGTAACATGGCCTGCAATATCAGTGCTCCAACCGCAATCGGGTAAGCGATCGAGCGCTATAATGTCGTCCGACAATTCATTGCTCCAACGCAGAAGTGCCGGGTCATAGAGCGGTGCTGAACTTGAGGCCGAATAATGATCTATCACATATCGACCCGTCAGTCGGAAATTGAGATAGGAATTACAGTTCAAAATCTTGTGTGTCTTGGCATAGAGATCAGG
Organism: Aestuariivirga sp.; assembly: GCA_043784785.1. Lineage (GTDB taxonomy): Bacteria > Pseudomonadota > Alphaproteobacteria > Rhizobiales > Aestuariivirgaceae > Aestuariivirga. Next base: position 7,452 of record JAYVXY010000164.1, read on the forward strand.
ATGGTTCTTCTTGAGCCATAAAATCTTTGGGCCAACCGATTGCGAGGTCAGCGCATTGCCACAAAAATCAAGAATACGTTCCTTGCCGATGCGAACATTCAGTTCTTCGATTTCAGCAGCAGCGCGCGTGTCGACACCATAAAGAACAGCATTCATCAGCGGCTCACCCGCTTTATCAACCGGCAGCATGCAAGGGCCAATGCCGCTGGTTGCCACAGCTTTAATGTCTGTTGGGTTCACTTTGCTATCGGCAATCAGTTTTTGACTGATAAAAGTGAAATCGCCCCACCAATCTTCTTCCGCGCGGTGCTCGGCCCAGCCCGCTTGCGGCACAATCATTTTATGCGACTTGGCGGCACTGGCGATAATCGCGCCCCTGTCGTCCACAAGACAGCCCTTGGATTCAAATGTACCAATATCAATGCCAAGATAAAAGCGCATCAGGTGTGGTGATCCCGGTCGAGTGTGAAATCCTTATTGATGTTGCAAATGCTCGCGACCAACAACGCGGTCAGTCGCGCCAAGTCTTTTGGATCACAGATTTCATTGGCCGAATGCGTGTATCTGCACGGGAAACCCATGTCGATTGACGCAATGCCGTCATGCAGCAGTTGCACATAGGATGAATCAGTGAGTGCGCCAGTGTGGGCTGAACGTTGTAAATTCAGTTTCAACTCCCGTGCTGTTTTATCAAACAGACTAACCAATGCGGGGTGTGGGATCGTTCCATTCAATGTGCCGCGGCCATGAAAACTATACATGCTCATGGCCGGCCCTGCCCCCATTTTAACGTCGCCACGGGCCGTCATGTCTGGCGTGTCAGTGGCCAAAATCAAGTCAAGCTGAATGGCGATGTCGGGTTTCAATTTGCGGGCCGCGGTCACCGCACCTTGCAAATTAAACTCCTCCAATACCGAAAATAAAATATGGGTGGTGGGCTTATGCTTTTGCTTCAGCAGGGCTGCGGCGACTTCCAAAACCACTGCGCAACCCGCGCGGTCATCAACCGCCGTGCCCGCGATCAAACCATTTGCAAGCTGCTTTGCACCTGGCTCATAAACCACAGGCGTTCCGATGTTAATGCCAGCAGACAGCACCTGTTCAGCGCTGGCAAAGCCCGCATCAATGTATAATTCTGCATAGGGCAAAACTTTATATTTCTCATCTTGCGCCGTGGCGTGGTGGCTTTTGTGGGCGATCACGCCCGGCACATCGCGCCCCTCGCCCACGCAAAACAAAACCGATTGCGCAGGCAATGCACGTTCCGGTACGCCACCCAAACGCTCAACCCGGATCAAGCCACCCGCTTCAATCTTGCGCACTACCAAACCCAATTGATCCATATGCGCGAACAGCAAAACACTGGGCAATTTGGCGTCGCCTTCAATGGTTGCATAAAGATTTCCCAAACGATCTGAATGGGTGACCAGGCCAAGTGCTTTTAGTTTTTTTGCAAGGGTGCGGCGCACACGGTCTTCGTGGCCACTGAGGCCCGGGATCATCATCAACTCGCGCGTGAGTTCGCTCAAGGTCTTGGCCAACGCTTTCATCATCAATCTTTCCGCGCCTTGCGCACGATGTTCATGAATTCCTTGGCGCGTTCGGGGTCAACCGCTTTCCACGTATCGCCATCATATTTGAGGGATGAACCGACGATCACGCCATCGGCCACTTTCAACACATCCACCACTGCTGCATGTTTCACACCGGTGTTGGCCAGAACAGGTGTATTGGGCAAAACTTTTTTTACAGCTTCAAGATCACTCATCGCTGCCGCCTCGCCGGTGATTTGCCCTGAAACGAGAATAGCATCGGGAATGCTTGAGAACACGGCACTTCGCGCGCGATCAGCCAGGCTGCGCTGATCAAGTGAATAAGCAAACTCGGCACTGACATTGAACATCACTGCCACATCCCTGCTGCCCAAGCGATCACGATAGCGCAACGCGGCACCCGCGTCCGGGGTCCACGGCCCCATGTCGGAGGCATAGGTGCCGGTCATGATTTCGCGCACAAACTTTGCGCCCGTTGCGGCAGCCAGCGCCATGGAACTCAGCGGGTCCCACAACACATTCACGCCAAAGGGAACTTTGATTTCATTTTTGATCATGCCAATGGCATAGGCCATGGTGGCTGTTGAGGCCGTATCAACTTTGAACTGATAGGGCCTGTCATTTTCATTGCCGAACATAACCGCATCGACACCGGCATCTTGCAGCGCATACAAATCCTTGCGAATGCCCGTCACAATGCCATCAATACCAGCCTTTTCATCATAGAGCGGTGAGCCCGGCAAGGCCCCCAAATGCACCATGGCGATGATTGGCTTTTTGGTGCCGAAGATGGCGCTAAATTTGGCAGTCATAGACTCCCGTCCTCCCGAATTTTTTGCTAGGATGGATGAAATTCAGAAAGAGTACAAGCCGATGACACAACAAAATCTTGCCCAATTGGGACCAGCCGCACTCGCCGAACTCGCTCAAGTGATATCTAAGGTCAGTGAAAAGCAAATGTCGGATTTGATTTCCGCCTTGCAATCAGCCCAAAAGATTATTCTGCACGGTCTTGGTCGTGAAGGTTTGCAAATGCGCGGCCTTACCATGCGGTTGTTTCATTTGGGCCTCGACGTGCACATGCAGGGCGAAGTGACCTCACCGCCCTTGGGCAAAGGCGATTTGTTTTTTGCATCCGCTGGTCCTGGTGATTTCACAACAATTGCAGCACTGGTCGACATTGCCAAAAAGGCTGGTGCCAAAATCGCTATTGTCACGGCGCAACCGCAAAGCCATTTGGCCATGAATGCCGATTTCGTTTTGCACATTCCCGCTCAAACCATGGCTGATGATCAAGCGGCCAAAACTTCGGTTTTGCCGTTGGGTTCGCTTTATGAAGCCAGCATGATGCTCACGTTTGAATTGCTGGTTCTCAAATTGCGACCAGCTTTGGGCGAGAGTTTTGAAACGATGCGGGCCCGCCACACCAATATGGAATGATTAAAGCCGCAATCCGGTTTGGGCATCAAACAAATGCGCTTGATCAGGGTTCGGCATCATCGGCAACGCCTCACCCGGTTTTGCCATGACGCGTTCACGAAACACGCCAGTGATTTTTTGTGTGCCCAATTTGCCGATCACCTGGGTTTCAGACCCGGTGGGTTCGATCACCGTGATGTCAGCTTTAATTGTCTTGCCACCCAGCGTGAAATGTTCAGGCCTTATGCCATAGATCATGGGCCTGCCGTCGGAGGCCGCCGGCGCTTTGGACAGGGGCAAAACGATTCCGTCATCAGTAATAAACGATGGTTTTACTTTGCCCTGAATCTTGCCTTTAATCAGGTTCATCGATGGTGACCCCATAAAGCTCGCCACAAAGACATTGTTCGGCTTGTCATAGAGTTCGAGCGGTGTTCCAACCTGTTCCACAATGCCATCATGCATCACCACAATACGGTCAGCCATGGTCATGGCTTCAACTTGATCATGGGTCACATAAATCGTTGTGGTTTTGAGGCGTTGATGAAGTTCCTTGATTTCGGCACGCATGGCCACGCGCAGCTTGGCATCGAGATTGGACAAAGGTTCATCGAACAGAAACACAGCCGGATCGCGCACAATGGCTCGGCCCATTGCAACACGCTGGCGCTGGCCGCCGGAAAGTTGCCGTGGATAGCGCGAAAGATAGGGAACAAGGTCAAGAATTTCTGCCGCCCGTTTCACGCGTTCATCAATCTCGGCGCGCGGAATTCCGCGCATCATCAAGGCAAACCCCATGTTTTGGGCGACGGTCTTGTGTGGATAAAGCGCATAGGTCTGAAACACCATGGCGATATCGCGATCCTTGGGTGGAAGATTATTTACAATCTTGTCACCAATTTTTATCTTGCCGGAACTGATCGGCTCCAAGCCCGCAATCATGCGCAGCAGTGTTGACTTGCCGCAACCTGATGGCCCCACCAGAATAACGAACTCGCCATCCTGGATACTGATCGAAACACCGTGAATTACTTCCTGTGAGCCATATGCCTTTCGAGCATCAACAACATCAACTGAAGCCATAACTTTGATCCCGCCCATTTATTATTCTTAAGTCTGGCGCGAGAGTATTGCAAAACTCGAGCGAGGTCGAGAGATTCCGGCATATAAGTTTTTGGGAGTAATTCGGCATTCGACCTAGGATGTCAGCACCACCGCTGTTGCATCATCTGCTGGTTTTAACCGGATATAGATCTGGCAATCGGGGTCTTCTGCTTCTTGCGCGCGAATTTCTCCGAGCACAGCATCAACATTTTGCAAGCAGGCGCTGATCAAGGTTTCGTCGCGGTATAATCCATAGGTATCGACCGCCCGATAAAAGCCATCAGTGCATAACAGCATGTGTCTTGGCTTTTCAAAACGATAATAGGTTGGATGTTCTAAAGTTGAGACATCAGTCTTCAGAATGCTCAGGCCACCTTTTGTGTTGCGGGTTTTTCGCTGCTCAATCAATTCGGAACGAAACTGGACGAGCAGCTTTTTGAAATCAACGGCTCCAGATTTTCGCAATTGCCTGGCCGATTCAATGATTTTGGGTTCGAGAGAATCATATTCTGGCGCAGCAATAACTCGAACACGAGCCTCATGATCTTGCGCCAGAAGAAATGAATCTCCTAACCTCAAAGCGTCCCAATGGCCGGATTGATCACGCTTCACAAGTGTCAGGCATGAAGCCGGCAAATCATAGTCATGCGGGAGGTCTAGATTCGCCGAAACAGCGTTCCATTCACCGACAAGCCGCGTCACCAGTTCCGATAAAATCTCCGGCAAAGTCAAATCAAGCGGTGTCAGTTGCAAAAGATGCGCATTGGCCTTTTCAACCAACCAGGCCGCATCACTGGCAGCGGGCAGATAGTTGCGTTCATTAATCCCCGTTACACCATCAAAAACCCAGGCTGCGCAAACTCCGTTTTGGTCGCGCGCAACGCCCCAAGCATCTTCATTGATCTTTCCGCTTCCTTCAGAAACGGCACCGAGCAATTTCACAATGCAACGACCTGCCCGGTACGAATGCTTTCATCAGCGGCCAACACGATGCGCAGCGAATTTATTGCGTCATCAACATGAGCCGTCAGATCACGATCATGCAAGATCGCATCAAGGAAAATTTCCTGCTCACGGTTGCACAGGTCCTGGTGGCCGGGCTCATCATCCATCTTGATGATCTCATCGGACGTTGCAAATCCACCTTGCGGATTTAAGGCGGCGTGATGCACGCGAAGCGCGCTGGTGCGGGTGTGGCTATCAACATCGGACGAGACTGTTTTTGATTCTTCCATTGCAATGGAAACGGAACCTTTTGGCCCTATCATATCTTTGACGAAGAAGGCGGTTTCACTCATCATTGGCCCCCAGCCTGCTTCATACCAGCCGACAGAACCGTCATCGAACGTCACTTGCAACTGGCCATAATTATACATCTTCTCATGCACTTCAGTTGTGAGCCTCACGCCCATAGCGTGAACCCGAACAGGCTTTGCACCTGTGACCTGACACATCACATCGACATAATGCACACCACAATCGACAATGGGTGAAATCGAATTCATGAGGTGCTTGTGAACCTCCCATTGTGCGCCTGATGATTGCTGATTGAGGTTCATCCGCATCACCAGTGGCTTGCCCAGGGTTTTGCCGACCTCAACAAATTTGATCCATGATGGGTGCACGCGCAGAATATAGCCGATCACCAGTTTCAACCCAGACTTCTTGGCCATGGCCGCGATCTCGCGCGCTTCTTCCACTGTGCCTGCCAGTGGCTTTTCAATGAACACATGGCAGCCTGCTTTGAATGCCATTTTGGCGTAAGCGGCATGGGTGTCTGGCCAAGTATTGATTGACACAGCATCAGGCTTTGCAACCCGCAGCGCCTCTTCATAGCTCGAGAATTGGCCAATGCCTGGAAATTCCTGTTTCAGGTCTTCTCGGCTTTCAATGCCGCGGCTGCACAGGCCAACGATTTCGAAGCCTTCTATTGATTGATAGGCCCGCGCATGGCTGATACCCATATTGCCCAAACCCACGACTAACACTTTTATTTTTTTCATTGTCCATCAATCCAGGTTTTTGTGACATGCAAATCATCGCTCAAATGCACCATGCTGGCTTTGAAACCTTGGGCGATGCGGCCCAGCTCGTTTTCCTTGCGCAAAAAATGTGCTGGTATCGTGGAGGCCATGCGCAATGCGTCTTCAAGCCCAACGCCCAGTTCCACGCTTCGCCTTACAGCTTCATCCATCGTGACAATTGAACCCGCCAGGGTTCCGTCTTGAAGCTGCAATTTATTGCCTATGCGATGTGCAACGCGGCCTTGAAGCTCAAAGCGATCAGGCCCGCCAGCCGCAGGTGGCATGGCATCGGTGATCAGCATAATGTGATTTTTGGGCTTGGCAGCAAATAGAACCTTGAGTGCAACTTCACTCACATGCAGACCATCAACAATCACGCCACAAAAACTTGTGGGGTCGCCCAAGCATGCGCCCACCATGCCCGGTTCTCGTCCGGTCAATTGGCTCATGGCATTATAGATGTGGGTGAAGGCGCTTGCCCCGGCATCGAGCGCGGGCTGCACATCGCCTATCGTCGCTTCGGCGTGGCCCAAACTGATGAGAACACCGTGCTTTGATAGTTCTGCAATAAAACCAGGTGGAACCCTATTTGGCGCAAGGGTTAGCATCACGACACCGCATTTAATGTCTGCAATACGACGAACATCAGACTCGGTTATAGCGCGGATGAAATGCGCTGGGTGTGCCCCTTTGCGGGTCACATCCAGGAATGGGCCTTCCATGTGAATGCCAAGGATTCCGGGCATCCTGTTTTTGATTGCCGCTTGAACTGCGCTTACTGCTTGGTCGATCACTTTTTGATCGTCGGTGATCACGGTTGGCAACAGGCCCGTTGTGCCGAATTTGCGGTGCGATTCCGCAATGCGCTTCACAGTATCCAATGTTGGGTTATCATTCATCAATGCGCCACCACCGCCATTGACCTGCACATCAATAAAGCCCGGCGCTAAAATTCCGCCGCCAAGGTCTTCGACCGTCATATCCTTCGGCACTTTAGCAGCGGGCAAGACTTCAATGATTTTATCGCCATTAACGATCACAGCAAAGTTTTCGCGCATCACTGCACCATCATAAATTCGGGCAGCTTTCAGCGCGAAGGCCATCACATTGTCTCCGTGATTTTCTTCAGCAAGCGTGGCCGATCTGGATCGCGGCCAAGCCTTTGAGCCGTTGCTTCAATAAACCGATAGGATGTTTGAATCATTGAAATAGGATCGAGCAATGAATTGCCCGTCGCCACATAAGGCAACTCATCGCCATCCACCACTTTCACTTTCGCACCGGTCATGCGCATTTTCGCAACCGCAGCATTGGTGGTTTGGCGCGATTGGTCATTGGGTGAATAGACCAGCACCGGAAAATCCTGGCTCAATAATTCAAGTGGGCCATGCATCACTTCGGCCACGGAATAAGACTCGGCATGAATGGAACAGGTTTCTTTTAATTTCAGTGCGGTTTCGGCAGCAATCGGAAGTGCCGGCCCGCGCCCCAAAACATAAAGTGACTCGGCGTTCATCGCCAAGGCGAGAGCTTCCGGCCACTCAATTTTCGCAGCCTTGGCCAAAACTTCAGGCAGAGCATTTACCGCACCAAGCAACGCTGGCCGATTAAGCCAATGGGCTAAAATCGCGGCATTTGCAGCCAGCGAGACAATCAATGATTTTGTCGCGGCCACACTTTGCTCAGGCCCGGCATAGAGCGGCAAGCAGATGTCGGCACTTTTTGCGGCGGGTGAATCTTCCACATTGACCAAAGCAACGGTCAGCGCTCCGGCGCGTTTTGCAGCATCTTGCAGCGCCACGATGTCGGGGCTTTTGCCGGATTGTGAAATCGTCAAACATAGGCCATTTTTGACTTTGAGTTGCGAGCCATAGATCGAAACAACCGAGGCCCCCATGGAACAACAGGGCGTGCCTGTCAGAATCTCGGTCAGATATTTGAAATAGCCTGCCGCGTTGTCGGAGCTGCCGCGCGCCGATGTGATGATGACCGAAGGCGGTGTCGCCCGCAGCCTTTGGCCCAATTCGATCAGCGCATGATTATTACGTTGCAGAAAAACAGCCACAGCCTCTGGCGCTTGGGCCGATTCTTTTGCCATATGGCTCATGGTTTAACCTCAGGTGCAATGGTCAGCTCAGCCAAGAAATCATAGGAATCGCCACGGTAACAGGACCGCGTATATTCAACCGCGCGGCCATCGCTGAGATAGGAAATCCGCTCAATAAACAGCGCGGGGCTTCCCGTCGGAAGATCCAGCAGCTTGGCATCGGGGGCCAAAAGTGCGGCGGCGTGCAAACGTTGCAAGGCCCGCACAGGCTTCAAACCCCGTGCATCCAATGCGGCATAAAGCGAACCCTCAACCCGTTCGGGTTCGGGCAGGAACTTGTTTGGAATGACGGCATTTTCGATGGCCAGCGGAACACCATCAGCGCGGCGCAAACGATGGAACCGCGAGACCCGTTCGCTTGGCGAGATTGAAAGCTTCAACGCCTCTTCCGGCGTTGGCAGACCAGACACGCGGCTGAGCCAATCGGCATCGGTTTTAATGCCGCGCAACTGCATATCCTGGGTAAAGCTGGTCAGCCTCGAGAGTGGTTGTTCAATGCGTCGGCCCGGCCCGTTCACATAAGTGCCCGAGCCGCGGCGTTGCACCAGAACACCTTCCATCACCAATTCCGTAAAAGCCTTGCGCACCGTCACGCGTGAAATTGATAATAATTCGGCCACGTCGCGCTCTGCCGGAATGGCATCGCCCTCTTTTAAATCTCCGGCTTCAATGGCCTGCCGCAGCAGTTTTTTCAAGCTCGCATAAAGTGGTGCGCTGCCGCTGCGATCAAAGCGGTCGGTTGCAAATATTTTCTGGGCGTGGCTCATGGCCAATAGCCTTCCAAGCCTTGGGCAAGCCTTGCCATGATGATGGCACCGTCCATTGCATCGGTGATGGGCACAGTTAGCGCTTTCTTCACATCGGCATCGAGATAGGGCGGGTAAACCCCGCTTAAGCCACCCAGCAAGCTCACCCTTCCCGCACCTCTGGCTAAAAGGGCGCGGGCCAAAGTGGAAATGGCGGCCGCACCTTCAATCACAATCGTCATGCCCACCACATCGCCTTTGGCGGCGCATTCAAATACAAGTGGTGCCATCTGCGCATAATCTTTTGGTGTGGCCTTTTCTGACCAGCGCGAAACGTCAAAACGCGTGTGGCCAACATTGTCCCAGACCGACTCAATCAATTGCGTGGGTTGCAGCAAGCCATCAATGGCCAAGGCTGCGCGACGCACCGCGTGGTGGCCCGCCCACGCGCCAGAGCCGTGATCGCCCAATGCAAATCCCCAACCACCCACCATGTGGCGAACACCGCCAATAAGTGCAAAGCCGATTGAGCCTGTGCCCGCAATGACAATGCCGCCATCGCCACCCGTGAAGGCCCCCAAACAGGCCACATAAGCATCATTATCTGAGGTAACTGAAGCAAAGGGCAGTTGCGCTCTAGCGATGCGCTCTGCCCCAACCGAAGTCACCAATCCCGCCAAACCTAAACCGGCATGCAAATCTGTTGTCTTCAATCCAGCGCTTTTCGCAGCTTCATCGGCGGTTGCTGTGATCTCAGCCAACGCCCCGTCAAAATTCTGATAGATATTGGCTGAGCCACCAACCGCCTCGCCCAAAAGCTTGCCAGATTGACCCCGAATGCGGGCGCGGCAGCGTGTGCCACCACCGTCAACACCAATAAAAAACTGTTCTTTTGCACTCATTTTTTTATAATACCAAAACAATACCAAATTGGAAGCATTTTGTTAACCACTCAAATACAATGCAAATTTGTCGATATTTATATAGTTAATATTTTCTTCTGGACAAGTGGTATTTCTTTGGTATTGTTGAACCATGAGCAATGTGAAGCGACAAACTGAAACGCATATCGATTCCGTATTGGGCATCGACACTTGGGACAGCGCCAGAATTCTCGATGCGCTGGTCGCTGGTCAGGAGCGTGCAATTGCTTCAGTTCGCAGCGCCATGCCTCAAATCGCCGTCGCCGCCGACAAGTTGGCAGCGCGTCTGGCAGCAGGTGGCAGGCTGGCCTATGCAGGTGCGGGCACTTCCATTCGCATCGCTGTTCAAGATGGCAGTGAACTGCCCGCCACATTCGGGATGAGCGAAGATAAAATTCTTTATCTGATCGCCGGAGGCAAAGCGGCGATGTTTGACACATTGGCTGACGCTGAAGATGATGTGGCTGCTGGGCAGCATGATGCAGCTCAACTCTTGGCCACAGACTCGCTCATCGCGGTTGCTGCTTCGGGTGGCACACCTTACACAGTTGCCGCTGCCGAAACGGCCAAAGCAAAAGGTGCCTTGGTCATTTCGATCGTCAACAATCAAAACACAAAGCTTGGCGCCCTTGCCGATATTGCCATCGTGCTAGATTCTGGGCCGGAGGTGATCGCTGGTTCGACGCGCATGGGGGCCGGCACGGCGCAAAAGGCAGCGCTCAACATGCTTTCAACCCTCACTCACATCAAGCTTGGCGCGGTTCATGATGGCATGATGGTCAATGTTCAAACTGGCAACGCGAAACTGAAGCAGCGCGCCGCTGGAATTGTTGCACAGATTGCGGGCGTTAATATTGGACAAGCTGCGGCTGCGCTGGCTTCATCGCAAAATGATGTCAAGTCGGCAGTGTTAATTTGTGCAGGTGCGAAAAATTCTGGCGCTGCACAGAGCCTTCTCAAGGAAACTAAAGGAAATTTGCGTCTGGCACTGGCGCAACTCAAACATCCATAGTTAGATTAGAGTGCTGTCAACGGGAGAAATGGAGAAAAAAATGCTAAAAACCACTTTGAAAACAGTTCTGCTTACCGCCGTCGCTTTAGGCGCATGTGCGGGTGCTGCATCGGCGGGCAAGCTTTCTATTGAAAGCTGGCGCAATGATGATGCCGCCATCTGGAAGGAGAAAATCATTCCAGCTTTCATGGCAAAGCACCCGGACATCATGGTTGAATTCAACCCAACCGCCCCAAAAGAATATAATGCTGCCCTCAATGCCAAATTGGCAGGCGGCACTGCTGGCGACATCATCACCTGTCGCCCCTTTGATGCTTCGCTGGAACTTTTCAACAAAGGCTTTCTTGCCAGCGTGAATGATCTTGGCAGCATGAAGAATTTCTCGGACGTGGCCAAGAGCGCTTGGACAACAGACGATGGCAAAACCACATTCTGCGTGCCAATGGGTTCAGTTATCCATGGCTTCATTTACAACAAGGATATTTTTGCCGAGTTGAGGCTGACAGAACCAAAGACCGAAGAAGAGTTTTTGGCAACCCTCGAAGCGATCAAGAAGAATGGCAAATATGTGCCACTGGTTCTGGGCACCAATGACCAATGGGAAGCCGCCACAATGGGCTTTCAAAACATTGGCCCCAATTACTGGCACGGTGAAGAAGGCCGCAAGGCTCTGATCGATGGCACAGGCAAGCTGACTGACAAGGCCTATGTCGACACATTTGCAGCACTTGCAAAATGGTCGCCTTACATGGGTGATGGTTATAAGGCCCAAACCTATCCTGACAGCCAAAACCTGTTCGGCCTGGGCAAGGGTGCCATTTACGCCGCTGGCTCTTGGGATATTTCCACATTCCGTGGCCAGAAGGTGAATATGGGCGCATTCAAGGCCCCTGCTCCTGCTGGATCTAAAGATTGCTATATCTCGGATCACACCGACATCGGCATCGGCATGAATGCCAAGAGTGCCAATGCCGCTGATGCCAAAGTGTTCCTGGATTGGATTGGTTCGGAAGAATTCGCAGGCATATTTGCCAATGCACTGCCAGGCTTCTTCCCGCTTTCTAATTCAAAAGTCGCAATCAAGGATGATGTGGCCCAAACTTTTGTGAGCTGGCGTGGTGAATGCAAATCCACCATCCGCAACTCTTATCAGATCTTGTCGCGTGGCACGCCAAATCTCGAAAACGAGATGTGGAATGTTTCCGCTCAGGTTCTGAACGGAGCCATGAAGCCAGAAGCAGCTGCCGCACAGCTCGAAGATGGTTTGAAGAAGTGGTATAAGCCACATCAATGATACATTGATTAAGTCTCGGCCGCCGGATTCAATTCCGGCGGCCATTTTTCAAGGGTAAGCAATGGCAACGGAAATACAGGCTGGCCCAATGGGCATGTCACGCGCAAGTTACATGCGCCTGCTAGCCTTTTTTCTTGCCCCTGCACTTATCGTTTACACGGTGTTTTCGATCTATCCATTGGTCGCCACAATCTTCAGCTCGCTCTATGCGCGCCAGCCTGATGGATCATTTGTTTTCAATGGGCTCGGAAATTTCACAACATTGCTGACTGACACGACATGGTCGGTTTCATTCTGGAATGCGATGAAAAACAACGTGGTGTTTTTCATCATCCACATGTGTGTGCAGAACCCGATCGGCATTGCGCTTGCTGCCTTGCTGAGCCTGCCGCGCCTGCAGTTTCGCGCGGCCTATCGCACTTTGATTTTCATGCCCACAATGCTTTCGGTGGTGATCATCGGTTTCACGTGGCAGCTTATTCTTTCACCGCTCTGGGGCATTTCGAGAACGCTTCTACAAGCTGTGGGACTGGGTTCTTTTTTTGCACCTTGGCTAGGCCAGGAATCGACAGCCCTTATCATTGTGTCACTCATCTCAGTCTGGCAATTTGTCGGCATTCCAATGATTTTGATTTATACAGCACTGTTGGCCATTCCTGATGAACTGGTTGACGCCGCAACCGTGGATGGCCTCAACCAGTTTCAAACCTTTTTCTGGGTTAAGCTGCCGCTCATTCTGCCAGCCATTGGCCTTGTTTCGGTTCTCACCTTCGTTAATAATTTCAATGCCTTTGATTTGATTTATGCCATGAAAGGCGCATTGGCAGGGCCCAATTTCTCGTCTGACATTATGGGCACGCTGTTTTACCGCACCTTCTTTGGCAATCAATTGCAGCTTGGTGACATCTCCATGGGCTCCACCATTGCCACCATGATGTTTCTCATCATCCTCATTGGTGTGATGGTCTATCTCTTCCTCATTCAGCGCCGCATGCAGCGCTATTCGTTCTGAGATGATCATGCGCAAACATGCCAGCGCTTTTGCGGTTCATGCCGTTCTCACGCTTTATACGGCATTGGCCTTGGCCCCGATCATTCTGGTGATCATGAATTCGTTCAAGGAACGCAAAGCCATCTTTGGTGCACCGTTGCAGCCGCCAACCTTGTCGACCTTTTCACTGATTGGTTATGACAAGGTGTTCAGCGATTCATCGGTGGTGAGTTACTACATGAATTCGATCACGGTGACGGGTGGAACAATTTTCTTCACGCTGTTGTTTGGATCAATGGCCGCCTGGGCGCTTTCCGAATATAAGTTTCGTTGGAACACCTTGCTCGCGCTTTACCTGTCGATCGGCATCATGGTGCCCATTCGCTTGGGCTCGGTTGCGCTGATCCAACTTATTGCCCAGCTGAATTTGATCAATACGCTCACAGCATTGATATTGGTTTATGTGGCCCAAAATCTGCCGCTCGCGGTTTTTATTCTGTCTGAATTTATGGCGCAGATCCCCAAGGACTTGCGTGAGGCGGCGCGCTGCGATGGTTTGAGTGAATATAATATTTTCTTCTACATCGTCCTGCCGCTGTTGCGGCCAGCCATGGCAACGGTTGCGGTGTTCACCATGATCCCGGTATGGAATGATTTGTGGTTTCCTCTGCTCTTGGCACCCACGGGCGGCAAGCAAACCATCACACTGGGCATCCAACAATATCTAGGTCAATATATTACGGATTGGAATTCGGTGCTTTCGGCGTTGTCGACTGCAATTATCCCCGTGCTTATTCTCTATGTTATTTTCTCTCGCCAATTGATCCGGGGTCTCACCTCCGGTGCGGTAAAGTGAGGCGCCATGTCTGAAGTCAAAATTGAAAAACTCTGCAAATCATATGGACCTGTTGATGTTTTGAAGAACATTGACCTGCTCGTCGAGGATGGCAGCTTCGTTGTGCTTGTCGGTCCTTCAGGCTGTGGCAAGTCAACGCTGCTGCGCTCCATCGCTGGCCTCGAGGCTATCGATTCCGGCAGCATCAACATCGGTGGCAAACAAGTCAATGATCTGCCGCCAGCACAACGTGAAATCGCCATGGTGTTCCAATCCTACGCGCTTTATCCCCACATGAATGTCTATTCGAACATGGCTTTCGGTTTGAAATTCGCACGAACACCCAAAGCCGAAATTGAGGCCCGTGTTGCTGAAGCTGCCCGAATTTTGCAGTTGGAACCCTTGTTGCTGCGTCGCCCCCGAGAACTTTCGGGCGGGCAGCGGCAACGGGTTGCCATTGGCCGCGCCATTGTGCGCAAGCCGCAAGTGTTTCTGTTTGACGAACCGCTTTCAAATCTTGATGCCGCGCTTCGTATCAACACCCGCGTTGAAATCGCCAAATTGCATAAGCTTCTGAAAGCCACGATTGTCTATGTGACGCATGACCAGGTTGAGGCCATGACTTTGGCCGACAAGATTGTCGTAATGAATAACGGCCGTGTTGAACAAACCGGCAAGCCGCTTGATCTCTATTACAAGCCAGCCAATTTATTCGTTGCCGGTTTCATCGGTTCACCCGCTATGAATTTCCTGCCCGCCACCATCACTAAAAAGGATCATCTCGATCTCGGTGGGGGTTTAGGCCTTACAATGTCATTGCCAAAAACCTGCAAGGTTGGAGACACAGTCACAGTAGGTTGCAGGCCCGAGCATATTGAATTTGCAACCAAGGGCAAATCACAGATCAAGGGCAAGGTCGACATCATCGAGAGGCTCGGCGAAACCGGATTTGCCCATGTCACCCTGAACAATGGAAAAACCATTGTTGCGCAGGTTAATGGCGATCCCAAGCATGGCAATGGCGATGAAGTATCACTTGGCTTGTCACCCCAGCATTTGCATGTTTTCGATCAATCAGGTGTGGCAATATAGAACGCGGACTCAGGCCCAAATTCCATAACCGTTTTGCATGCGAAGCCGCACGCGCTCAATTTCATCATCAGGCAAAATAATAGGTTCGCCCAGTTGCAGCGCCAGATAATATTGCTTGGCCAATGTCTCAAGCTCAACGGCAAGCCACATGGCTTTATCCAAATTTGCTCCGCAGGCGATCATGCCATGGGTGCCCATCAGGCAACCTACCCTGCCTTCCAATGCTTTCATCACATGATCCGATAATTCCTTGGATCCGAATATCGCATAATCAGCGCAGCGGATGTTCGGGCCACCAAAGGCGGCGATCATATAGTGGCAAGCCGGAATTTCCTTACGCAACATGGAAAGAACAGTGGCATAGGTCGAATGCACATGTACGATGGCGCCAACATCTGGCTTTGCCGCATAAATATCATAATGAAACCGCCATTCGGTTGATGGGCGATAAGGGCCATCATAGGCGCCATAGCTGCCATCAAAGGGCATTAAGGCCAAATCTTCAGGCTTCATTGTGTCATAAGGCCTTGATGATGGCGTGATCACGACGCCTTCGGTGGTGCGAACACTGATATTGCCCGAAGTGCCCTGGTTCAAGCCGTTGCGATTTGATTCAATGCAAGCGTCGATAATGGCTTGGCGGGTTGCTGTGGAATTTGCGACTGTCAATTTTCTAACTTCTCCTCGGCTTTTATCACACTAACAAACTTTTCAAAAAACCGTGAGGCCAAAGCATTTGTTGCTGAACCAATCAAACGCTGGCCAAACACCGCCAGCTTGCCACCAATCTGCGCTTCAACTTCATAATCCATCTGGGTCTGGTTTGCGTCAATCTCGATCAGCTTAACAAACGCCTCGGCGCTGGCAAAACCTGCCAATCCGCCTTGGCCTCTGCCCGAAACATGGCAGCTCTCAGGCGGCTTTACGTCTGAAAGATCATAACTGCCGCTAAAAGTCACCTTCAAAGGGCCAAGCCTAATCACCACTTTGGCTCTCATTGCCGTCGGCGATGTTGCAACAAACTCCTCACAACCACTTATGCATTGTTGCAGAACTTTTGGATTGTTCAGGCCTTTCCACACCAATGCGCGCGGTGCTGGGATGATCTGCGTGGCTTTGATTTTCATGTGGCGTCTCTATTAGCGCAAACTTGGTGGCCGTGCATCAGTCCAAACGCCGCCTTTGCCTGCGGAATCAACAGCAGCCTTAATGGCCGAGATGGAGCGCAGTCCGTCCATCGCCGTTGGAAAATGACTGGCTAAAGGATTTGCCAAACGCCCTTCCTTCTTGGCATGGATGGCTTCGGCGAGATCAGAATAAATATTGGCAAAAGCCAGCGGCATTCCCTCAGCATGGCCGATGGTCACGCGCGATGCCCGGTCGGCTTCTGGTGAAAGGTCTGGCCCACCACGCTCCAGCACTTGGGTGCGGCCATTCAGCGGTGTCCAATAAAGCTGGTTCGGCCATTCCTGAGCCCAGCGCAGCCCACCCTTCTCGCCGAACACTTGAATGTTCAAACCATGCATCCGGCCAATGGCCACTGAACTTGTCCACAGCCTAAGCAACGCGCCGCCGCTCATGCGGAAGCTCACCATCGCGTCATCTTCCAATGTGCGGCTTTCAAGGCATGAGGCAAAATCGGCGGTGAGTTCCACAGCTTCTTGGCCCGCCACAAAGCTGGCCATGTGCAGCGCGTGAATGCCGCAATCGGCAAATTGTGCGGAAATGCCAGCCTGTACCGGGTCATAGCGCCAGCGCACCCTGGGGTTATCAGCATCGGCCGCATCGGCATGAAAGCCATGGGCGAATTCAGCCTTGATCAGCCGCAGTTTGCCCAAATCGCCCCGCGCCACCATGGCCCGCATATGGCGCACCAGGGCATAACCGCTGTAACCATAATTCACCGCGCAAATGCTGCCGGTGCGTTTGGCCGTGGCCACAATGTCTTCGGCTTGTTCCACCGTAATAGTCATCGGCTTTTCGCACAGCACGTTAATGCCTGCCTCAAGGAAAGCCTTGGTGATTTCATAATGGGTCACATTGGGTGTGGCCACCGTGACCAGATCAATGCGGTCGGTGCGGCTGCTTTCACCATCCAGCATCTCACGCCAATCGCCATAAGCACGCTCTTCGGCGATCCCAAGTTCCACGGCGAAGGCCCGGCCATTTTCAGCATTGGCATCTAATGCGCCTGCATCAAAATTATACAGCCCGTCTAGTGCAGCGCTGATCCGGTGGGCCGGCCCAATTTGGCTGCCCTTGCCGCCACCGATCATGCCCCAACTCAATTTTTTCATTTTGTTGCTCATTGTTGAAAATTATCGCGACCTTACATCAAGCTTGTTAGGCCTTGTCGAGGCGCAACTTACATCACACTCCACAATCTCTCATTCTCTATCCGTGCTCAGCCGATCATCGCCTTCCATTTTTCATAATAGTCTTGCAAACCAGACAGGTTTGCGGCTTCGATATGGGTTGTTTGAACGGGTTCGCGTGCTTCGTGCCAATGCGCCAAAATCGCCGCACCGCGGGCAGTGCCGGAATGATCATGTGCCGCATAAACGTTCTGCGCAGGCTTAAGTGTTGCAATCAAACTGCATAACACCGCATTCTGCGCAAAGTTCCCATCAACGATGATATCGCCCTCAGTCACATTCAAATCCTCAAGCCGTTTCACGCACATTAAAGCACAATAAAGCGTGGCAAGGCTGGCGCGTTGTTCTGGCTTTAGCGGCCCAATAATTTCGCCGCGCCGCGCCGCGTAGGGGCCGCTGCCGGGGCTGAAACTGGGCAAGGCAAAGATATTGGTGTTGATCAGTTCCTCTATGTCGCCCAGTGCCGGCGGATTAGAACAATCCTGGGCAATCGCGCCATATTCGCGCCCGCCCATGAAATTGGCACAGGCGATGGGCCGGCCTTCAGCATCAATGTTGGCCAGCATATCCAGGGCCGGATCGAGGCTGTCTAAGGAATGGCCAATGGCCATAGTGATGACCCAAGTTCCGGTCGAGAACAAAGTGAAAGGTTTTTTCCACGCGCCAAGAAAAGGCAGCAGCGAGGCATTTGAATCATGAATGCCATTTAAAATTTTGATGGTTGGCGCAATGTTAAATTCATGCGCGACCGGTTTCGAGATTAAGCCAATCTCGGTCCAAGGTGCCACGACTTTGGCGAGCTTTGCGCTGACACCCAATTGATCGGCCAGATGCGATGGCTTATTTTCCAGTGGCAACCACAGATCTGTGTGTGTGCCCAATGAACAAATGTCATTTGCAAAAATTCCAGTTAACCGCCACGACCAATATTGCGGATAAGTTATAATATGCGTGGCTTTGGCAAATTCCGCTTCATGCTGCCAAGCGGCATAGGCCAGTTGCCGCCCCCAATTCAAACCAACGGTCAGGCTGGGTGAAAATGTTTTCTTAAATGGATCGCGCAATTTATTATAGCGTTCCGAAATCACGTCCACGCCTGCGAACTCATAATCCATAATCGGCAAAGCAAGTCCGTCATCATTCATGACAGCGCCGGATGCACCATGAGTTGTTGGCACCAGGGTTTCGATTTCAAATTGGACGGTGGCTTCACGCAGGCTTTCACCCAGAAAGTTCCAGGTGCGCTCAACATCAAAATGCGGATAGGGCGGGCTGTTCAAGACAATATTTTTGGTTTGACGTTCGAAAAGCAATTTCCCCAAAGCATCAAACACCGCGAATTTTACATTGGTTTTGCCAATATCGAGAACTGCAACATTCATAACAACGAAATACCTCGGCCAAAGTTCGACGCTTAGAGAACCATAGTGCAGTATCCAAATTTATTCGATTGGTCAGTAAAATTCATCTCTTGAACTTTCGTCGTATCCTGACGTATATAGCGACCTGTCGTAGATATTTTTAACAGGAACTGAAAAATGACAACTCGCCGTATGACAATGTTCAAGCTTATTTTATCTGCTGGCGTGGTTGCCACCGCCCTTCTCAATGCCTCATCGAGTTTTGCCGCTGATAATGTGAATGTTTTTGCGGCCGCAAGCTTGAAGAACGCGCTTGATGCCGTCAGCGCTTCTTGGAAGGCCGACACAAAGAAGGAAACCACCATTACCTATGCCGCCAGCAATGCCTTGGCCAAGCAAATTGAATCGGGCGCACCCGCTGATGTGTTTGTCTCTGCCGATCTGACCTGGATGAAGTATCTGACCGACAAGAACTTGATCGTCAAGGGCAGCGACGTCCAATTGCTCGGCAACCAGATTGTTTTGGTGGCACCGAAAGATTCCAAGATCGACATCAAGATTGAACCCAATTTCAAATTGGCGGACGCATTGGGCGCAGGCAAATTGGCCATGGGCAATGTTGAATCAGTGCCTGCCGGAAAATATGGCAAGGCGGCTTTGGAAAAGCTTGGGGTTTGGGCTTCAGTTGAAAGCAAGGTGGCGCAAGCCGATAATGTGCGCGCTGCGTTGAAGCTGGTTGATGTTGGCGAAGCTGCACTTGGTGTTGTTTATACAACAGATGCGAAAGCCGACGCGACGGTTAAAGTTGTTGGAACTTTTCCAGCAGATAGCCATGCGCCGATTATCTATCCGGCTGGAATTGTTGCTGCTTCAAAAAATGCCGACGCAGCAGAATTCGTCAAATATCTGCAATCCGACAAGGCCAAGGCGATATTTGAATCACAAGGCTTTATTGTCTTGAAACAATAGGCTTATGTGACGGCCATGTTTGAATGGCTTACATTGAGTGCCGCAGAATGGAGTGCGATTTCCCTTAGCTTGAAGGTTGCCTTTTGGGCCATGCTTGCGAGTTTGCCGCTGGGCATTGTTACAGCGCTCATTCTGGCTCGTGGGCGCTTTTGGGGGAAATCCATTCTGAATGGGGTGGTGCATTTGCCACTGGTCATGCCTCCGGTGATTACGGGCTATTTATTGCTGCTCAGCCTGGGCAAGCGCGCGCCGCTGGGCCAGTTTCTGAACGATTATCTGGGGCTTTCATTTTCATTTCGGTGGACGGGCGCGGCATTGGCCTGTGGCATCATGGGCTTTCCGTTGATGGTGCGGGCAATCAAGCTTTCGATTGAAGCGATTGATCCAAAATTTGAAGCAGCGGCCAGCACATTGGGCGCCAATCGGTTTTGGGTTTTCGTGACCATCACCCTTCCCTTGGCATTGCCGGGCATTTTGGCGGGCATGATTTTGTCGTTTGCCAAAGCCATGGGCGAATTTGGTGCGACGATCACATTTGTTTCCAACATTCCGGGGGAAACTCAAACCTTGCCTACTTTAATCTATACCTACACGCAGGTGCCGGAAGGTGATGCGGGTGTGTTTAGACTGACCTTGATTTCAATTGCGATCTCAATGGCCGCACTGATGGTTTCAGAATATCTGGCCCAGCGCGTTGGCAGACGGATGGATGTTTTATGAGTTTGCTGGTTGATGTGGAGCGGCAGCTTGGTGCATTTCATATTGCCGCCAAGTTTGAAAGTGCCGGCCGCCTTACGGCACTGGTCGGTGCATCAGGTGCGGGCAAAACCTCGATTGTCAACATGATCGCCGGTTTGAGCAAACCAGACCGAGGACAAATCATTGTCGATGATAACGTTCTTTTCGACTCGACCAAATCAATCAACATCCCTGCGCACAAGCGCCGCATCGGCTATGTGTTTCAAGAAGCGCGGCTGTTTCCGCATCTTAATGTGCAACAGAATTTAAATTATGGGCGCTGGTTCGCGCCGCATGAGAAAGAGCTTCCCAAAGAAAAGCTGATTGCTTTGCTGGGGTTGCAAGATTTGCTGCTGCGTATGCCAGCCAAACTATCGGGCGGCGAAAAACAGCGCGTTGCCATTGGCCGGGCCTTGTTTGCCAATCCAAAAATCCTGCTGATGGATGAGCCGCTGGCCAATCTTGACTTGCGGCGCAAGGCCGAGATTTTACCCTATGTCGAATCCCTGCGGGATAAGTTGAATATCCCTATTGTCTATGTCAGCCATTCTGACGACGAAGTGAGCAGGCTGGCATCGCAAATTGTGGTGATTGATAATGGGCGCGTTGCTTGATGTGCCAAACGCTGAAGTTGAGAGTGCTTGCATTTGCCCCTATAGGTAGAATTTAATTCTAGCCTAGTAAATTTGAGGCTACAGCAAAAATTTAGGTTTTGGCTAACCCTGTAGCGCCCTCCCCGTTCTTGGCACTCCAGCAAGGCTTAAAATTGATTTAAACGCCTATTGTAGGTTTATAATCACTTTCGTTTTTTGACCGTTGGCTTTGCGATCAACTCGTCGGTGTCGCTCAATAGGGCCTGCATCGCTTTGCTGGCGCTGGGGCCATCGGAGGCGGCTACCGCCAGCAAAATGCGCTCGTGAAGCTTGATTGCAATTTGGGGGGTGGGATTGCGATTTGTGGTGAAATCAAACAAATTGCCCAAGGCCTTTTCAATGATGATGCCAAAGGGCAACAGCAGCTCATTATTGGCAGACGCCATCAAGGCTTCATGAAACTCAACGTCGGCGCTAACCGTCTCAGCCACGGTTTTTGCCTTTTTCATTCCGGCAAATGCGTCCTGTAATCTGATCAATTGCTGGGGGGTTCGTTTCTGGGCGGCCAGCAAGGCAACGCCCGGCTCAACCAAGCGGCGCACTTCTTGGGTGGATTGCAAGAACGCATGACGGTCAACTGCGGCATGATGCCATTCCAGCACGTCACGATCCAGTATGTTCCACCTGCTGCGCGGCAAAACGCGTGAACCAATTTTGGGCCGCGATTCAATCAAGCCCTTCGCCATCAGGGTTTTTAAGGCTTCGCGCACCACCGTGCGGCTGGCTCCAAAGGCCTTGCCCCAGGCGGCTTCATTGGGCAGAAGGCTTCCCGGCAGAAACTCTCCAAGCAAAATTCTCTCGCCAATATTGCGGGCAAATTTGACGTGAAGATTGCTTTTTGTTTTGGTTTCGCTTTTTCGCATTTTAACCTTTTATGGTTTTTTCATTTGTCATACAAAAAAACAATTGCCCGTGGGACCAACTCCAATTATGACGTGAGACCAGCACAGCGCAAGTGCTGAGAATAAATCTTAGGCTGCGCTGTTATAAAAGGGAGGATATTTATGCTTAATCGTAGACATTTCATCGCTTCGGTTGTCGGCGTTGCCGCTGCTGTGGCCACAGGCGCAGCCCATGCTGCTGACAAAGGCCTGATCGGCATTTCCATGCCAACAAAGTCATCAACCCGCTGGATTTCAGACGGCGAATCGATGGTGAAGGAATTCACCGCCATGGGTTACACCACTGACCTGCAATATGCTGAAGACGATATTCCAAACCAATTGGCCCAGATTGAAAACATGGTCACCAAAGGTGCCAAGGTTTTAATCATTGCTGCAATCGATGGCTCCACATTGTCTGACGTTTTGCAAAAAGCGCATGATGGTGGTGCCAAGGTGTTCTCTTATGATCGTTTGATCACCAAGACACCAAACGTCGACTATTACACAACTTTCGACAATTTTGGCGTTGGCGTTTTGCAGGCCAACTCATTGGTTGCCGGTTTGAAAGAACGCTTTGCAAAAGTGAAGCCATGGAACGTTGAATTGTTTGGTGGTTCGCCAGATGATACCAACGCTGGTTATTTCTACAATGGCGCTATGTCGGTTCTGCAACCACTGATCGATTCAAAAGATATCGTCATTGTTTCAGGCCAAATGGGCATGGACAAAGTTGGCACACTCCGTTGGGATGGCGCGGTTGCGCAAGCCCGCATGGATAACCTTCTTTCGGCCAACTACACCAAGGCAAAGGTCAATGGCGTTCTGTCGCCCTATGATGGTTTGTCACGCGGCATTATTTCATCGCTCAAGGGTGTTGGTTATGCACCAGGCCCTGAAATGCCAATCGTCACCGGCCAAGATGCCGAAATCGCATCGGTTAAGGGCATGAATGCTGGCGAACAATATTCAACCGTATTCAAGGACACGCGCGAATTGGCGAAAGTGACCGCGAAGATGGTGGACATTGTTCTCGGCGGCAAAGTGCCTGAAATCAACGACACCAAGACCTATAACAATGGTGTGAAGGTTGTTCCTTCCTATCTGTTGACGCCACATTCCGTTGGCAAGGCCGACATTAAGGCTGCGCTGGTTGATTCAGGCTATTACACCCAAGCCAAGGTCGACAATTAATTGATCGCTGCACGGGCCCTGCTTGCTTGCGGGGCCCGTGTTTTTTTGCAATGCTATTAAAGGCAACAATCGGGTTAACCGATGATGGTCGAGAAACAAAAGGGGATAAGATGCAGCCCATTCTTGAAATGCGCGGCATTACCAAGACATTTCCGGGTGTGAATGCGCTGAAGGATGTGAACCTTGAGGTTCGCCCTGCTGAGATTCATGCCGTGGTTGGTGAAAATGGGGCCGGTAAATCGACCTTGATGAAAGTGCTTTCAGGGGTTTATCCGCATGGCACTTACTCTGGCGACATTTATTTTGAAGGTTCTGAGCGCAAATTCGACAAAATCTCTGATAGCGAAAATTTGGGCATTATTATTATTCACCAGGAGCTGGCCTTGGTGCCACTGCTCTCAATTGCCGAAAACATTTTCCTTGGCCATGAGACGGCCAAGCTCGGTGTGATAAATTGGTTTGAAGCTTTTGCACGCACCACAGAGCTTTTGAAAAAAGTGGGGCTGAATGAGCACCCTAATACGCTGATCACCAATTTAGGCACTGGCAAACAACAGCTGGTCGAAATTGCCAAAGCGCTAAACAAAAAAGTGAAGTTATTGATTTTGGATGAACCTACATCCAGCTTGAATGAAACGGATTCAAATGCGCTTCTGGCGTTGCTGATGGAATTTCGCGAACAAGGCATTTCGTCAATTATGATTTCTCACAAGTTGAACGAGATATCCAAAGTGGCTGACCGCATTACAGTGCTTCGTGATGGCATGACAGTGGATACGCTGGATTGCCATGCTGAAAAAATTAGCGAAGACCGCATTATCAAAGCCATGGTGGGTCGCGAACTGACGGATCGCTTTCCGTCGCGCAAACACACTATCGGCGAGCCGATTTTCGAGGTGAAGAACTGGAGTTGCTATCACCCACTTCATGCTGAAAGGCAAATGATCAAGAATGTTGATCTGCATGTGAAGCGCGGTGAGGTTGTGGGCATTGCAGGGCTTATGGGGTCTGGCCGCACCGAGCTAGCTATGTCGATTTTCGGCCGCGCTTATGGCCAGAAAATTTCTGGCGAGGTGAAGATCAATGGCAAGCCTGTTGATGTGAGCACCATTCCTAAAGCCATGGACGCTGGCTTGGCCTATGCCACTGAAGACCGCAAGACTTTTGGTCTGGTGCTGATTGATCACATCAAACACAATATCACCCTGGCCAACCTCGATGGTGTTGCGCGTTATTCGGTGGTTGATGAGTTGGTTGAGCTTGCTGTTGCCAATAAATATAGGCGCGATCTTGGTATTCGTTGTTCATCGGTTTTCCAAACTACGGTTAATCTTTCAGGTGGCA
This sequence comes from Aestuariivirga sp., assembly GCA_043784785.1. GTDB lineage: Bacteria > Pseudomonadota > Alphaproteobacteria > Rhizobiales > Aestuariivirgaceae > Aestuariivirga. Next base: position 32,067 of record JAYVXY010000164.1, read on the forward strand.
ATCAACAAAAAGTAGTGTTGTCGAAATGGCTATTCTCGGGGCCAGATGTGTTGATTTTGGATGAACCCACGCGCGGCATTGATGTGGGTGCCAAATATGAAATTTATGGAATCATCAATCAACTGGCTGAAGCTGGCAAAGCGGTGATTGTTATTTCCTCTGAAATGGCGGAGCTTTTGGGCGTGGCCGACCGCATCTATGTGATGAATGAAGGAAAGTTTGTTGCTGAAATGCCAGCAAAAGAGGCAAGCCAAGAGAAAATCATGCGCGCCATTATGAAATCATGGGACAGACAAAATGACTGATATTTCCAAGCCACAAGCAAAACCCGATTTCATGCGCTTCGTGCGCAACAACATCCGCGACTATGCTTTGTTGTTGTCATTGCTGGTAATCATGGTGTTTTTTCAATTCAACACCCATGGCACATTGTTCCGCCCGGTGAACATGACCAACATCCTCCTGCAAAACAGTTATATCGTTGTGATGGCGCTTGGCATGTTGCTGGTAATTGTTGCTGGGCACATTGATTTATCTGTAGGTTCAGTTTCAGGATTCATAGGTGCGGTTGCAGCTGTGTTGATGACCGGCACATCACCCAATCCAGACTTGTTCACGATTCCAAAATTTGATTTCGTCACGGCTTCAATAATTTGCTTGGCCGTCGGAGCAGCGATTGGCGCTGTACAGGGATATTTCATCGCTTATTATAAAATCCCGGCCTTTATCGTCACTTTGGCGGGCATGTTGATTTTCAAAGGCCTAGCACTTTCGGTTTTGGGTGGTGCCTCCGTTGGGCCATTGCCGCAAACATTCCAACTCCTCAGCACTGGCTTTCTGACTGACATATTTAACGTTCAACTGTTTGGTGCGCCATTTAATTTGCTCGCCTTGTTGATTGGCACCTTGATCACGGCGTTGCTGATTTATTTCAATTTCAAGGAGCGCCGAAGCCAATTACAACATGGTTTGGCTGAGGAACCTGAAGCAATTTTTTATGGCCGAAATCTTCTCATTGCTGTGGCCTTGATTGGTTTCAGTTTCATCATGGGCCAATATAAGGGCCTGCCCAACGTGTTGATAGTGATGTTCACTTTGATTGCTCTGTTTGTTTTCATCACAACGCGCACCACATTTGGCCGCCGCATTTATGCGATGGGTGGCAATGAAAAAGCGGCGAAACTTTCAGGGGTGAACACCGAACGTCTCACTTTTTGGATATTCACGATTATGGGCGCGCTCGCTGCTCTCGGCGGCTTGATTTTCGCCGCTCGCCTAAATGTGGCGACACCCAAAGCAGGTGCCGGTTTTGAACTTGAAGTCATTGCCGCCTGTTTCATCGGTGGTGCGGCGGTTACGGGTGGTGTTGGTAAAATCATTGGTGCGGTGATTGGCGCTTTCATTATCGGCGTCATGAACAATGGCATGAGCATCATGGGCGTCGGCATTGATTGGCAGTTTGTCATCAAGGGTGCTGTATTGATGTTCGCCGTGTTCCTCGATGTTTATTACAAGAACAAGGGTTAGACCGCCCAAAAAATTTCTGGGTTATGCACTTTCTTACTTGTGCGGCTTTGATTTCGCGTTACACTGGTGAATAATAGTTTCCGCTAAGGAAACATTTTTACTGGGAAACGCGAAGGAGTTGAGCATGGCGCTGTCTTGGAGATTTTCAGTTTTAGGTGATCGTCACCGCGCTTTGGGCTCAAAGCTTGAAGACTGGAGCGGCATGGGCACCGCCTGGACTTATGCCAAGGATATTTATCAAGAGCACATCGCGGTTCGCACCAAGGCCGGCTTGATGGATGTTTCTGGCCTCAAGAAAGTGCATCTTGTCGGGCCACATGCCATCAACGTTCTTGAATATTGCACCACGCGCGACATGACGAAAATCTATCCGGGTCGCTCAGTCTATGCCTGCATGTTGAATGATCGTGGCATGTTTACTGACGATTGCATCGTCTACCGCACCGGCCCGAATAGCTGGATGCTGGTCCATGGCTCAGGCTCGGCCCATGAAGAGCTGGTAAAACAGGCAACGGGCCGCAACTGCGCGGTTTTGTTCGATGATGATATTCATGATCTTTCTTTGCAGGGGCCCATCGCCGTTGATTATCTGGCCAAATATGTGCCGGGCATTCGCGATCTGAAATATTTCCACCACATGCAAACCACTTTATTCGGTGCACCCGTGATGATCTCGCGCACTGGCTATACGGGTGAACGCGGTTATGAGATTTTTGTGCGCGGGCAAGACGCTGGCATGGTCTGGGACCGGATTTTATCTGAAGGCAAAGATCTAGGCATCATCCCGGTGTGCTTCAGTGTGCTCGATATGTTGCGGGTTGAAAGTTATCTGCTGTTTTATCCTTATGACAACTCGCAAATGTATCCGTTTGCGGATCAGATGCCCGGCGATACACTTTGGGAATTGGGCCTGGACTTCACCGTAAGTCCCGGCAAAGTTGGCTTTCGTGGCGCCGAAGAGCACACCCGCTTGAAAGGCAAAGAACGCTTTAAGATATTTGGTCTTCTGGTGGATGCCGACGGCCCGACCGATGGTGGTGATGAAGTTTGGGCTGACGGTAAAAAAGTGGGGGTCATCACCTGCCCTTGCTATTCCAAGCTGACAAAGAAAAGCATGGCGATCATGCGGGTTGATGTGCCTTACGCCAAGCAGGGTGTGAAACTTGAAGTGCGCGGCAAAAATGCCAAAGCATCAGCCATCGCCCATACCATCACATTTGATGACCCAGAAAAGAAAAAACGGACGGCTGTTGGCTGATGCTGGTTCAAGGGATTAAAAGCAGGCCGGTCTATACCGGCCTAAACATCGACGTGAATGCGAAGCGGCATTTAATGGCACTTGAAGGCCAAGGTGTTGAGGCGGTTCTCGATCAAGTTAAATCTGTTGGCGCTGATTTTTTGCAGCACGCTGAGATCTTGTGCGTTGGTGATGCGAGCAGGCTTGCCGCCTTGAAACCCGATGATCTTTGGATTGCGCCAACAATTGAGGTTTTGCTCAATAGGCTTCGGGTACAATTGGGCAATACGAAAATGGGAACCAGACTTTATCTTGCTGGCACCGAAGGCTTCATTGGTCAGGCCATGAAAGTGGCGCTTGATCTTGGCATTGATTTTAATTCGATCCGTACCGAGCACCGTGGTTCGACGGCGCGGCGTGTGCAATGTGTGCATTGCAAAGGTTTCACCGAAAACGTGACCACCAGCCCGTTCAAATGCACCCATTGCGGATTATCGCTTCTGGTGCGGGATCATTATTCGCGCCGCTTGGCGGCGTTCCAAGGGGTTTGCATTGATGCCGAAGAACCAGGCACTGCGCCGCCGCCCGAGGTGATGTTTCCATGAGTTTTAGAACATGACGATCCACACTGAAATGGATGTGAAGGTTACGGCCATCACGCAAGTGGCTGAGAAAGTGAAACGCTTTCGTTTTGAGCGCGTTGATGGCCAGCCGATGCCGGTTTTCTCAGGTGGTGCGCATGTGGTTGTGGCGATGCGTGATGGCGATTTGTTGCGGCGCAACCCCTATTCATTAATGTCGGCACCGCATGATCAATCCGCTTATGAAATCAGTGTTTTGCGGGTTGAAAATTCGCGCGGCGGTTCGGCCTTCATGCATGAGAAGTTGAAACCGGGCGACACGCTTTCGATCACGCAGCCACTCAATCTGTTTCCGTTTGATCATCGTGGGCGCAAGCATATTTTCATGGCCGGCGGCATTGGCATTACCCCCTTCATGGCAATGATGGCGCAGATGGAGCGCGACGGGCGGCAATTTGAATTGCACTATGCCGTGCGTGACCGCAAACACGGGGCCTATTGGCAGGAATTGCAAAAACGCTTTGGACAGCGCGCCAAGATTTATTGTGATGCGGAAAAGCTGTTTATTCCGACGGAAATAATTTTGAGCAATCAGGCTTTGGGCACACATCTTTATGTTTGCGGGCCTTCGGGCATGATTGATGGCGTTTTGGGGCAAGCAACCAAATTGGGCTGGCCATCACAAAACCTCCATTCCGAACGGTTCCTGGCGCCACCACCTGGGCAGGCTTTTATGGCGAGGTTGCTGCGATCTGAAAAAACCATCACGGTGGGCACGCATCAAAGCATATTGGAAGCCGTTGAAGCCGCGGGCATTGATGCACCATTTTTGTGTCGTGGCGGGGCCTGTGGTCAATGTGAAACCAATGTGGTTAGTTGCGATGGCGAACTCATTCACAATGATATTTTTCTTGAACCTGAGGACAAGGCATCGGGCAAAAAAATTATGATCTGTGTTTCGCGCATTAAGGGCAGCGAGATATTTCTTGATCTCTGAAAGGAAGCGACCATGAACATTACATTCAACAAAGAGTCTTTCCGCGATGATTTCACATTTCGCAACAGCCCGGCGAACATAAAACATTTTCCATTTCCGTTTCACGAAGACAAATATATGTATTCGGTGAATATGGAGCCGCATGTTTCATCAGGCCCCGACTATGGCGCGTTTCGCAATCTCATCGATGTCGACGAACATTTCGTTTCGGAGATGCATGACCGCGCACTGGTGTTGAAAGAAGATCCGCTGCGCTATCAAGCTCTGCCCCACATGATGGCAGCACAATGGGACACGCTGGAACTATTGATGGAGCAGCAGGCGGCGGGTTACCCAGAGCATTTCTCGCTCACAAAAAATGGCGACCAATGGCATTGGATCAACAAGCCGATGGGGATTGACCAGAAATTTACTTTCGGCGACGCTTCAACGCTGCCTTATGAACCATTGGAATATATCACGCGGCAGGCGCAGGGCGATTTTGTGATCGTTGATCAGCGCGACAATAATTTGTGGTGCGATGCTGGCATGGTAACCACCCAAGCAGATTGGTCGCTGGATTTTGACATCGGCATGAATTTTATGGAGTGGCATGGGCCGGTGCCGTTGGCGCATCATATGGGTGTTTTTGAACGGGCCTTGAAATTTCTGCTTAACCTGCAACAGGGCAAACCGGTGCGGCGCTTGAACTGGACAATGACGATCAATGCACGTCTTGATACGTCGCCTGAAAATTATGCCAAATGGGGCAAGGACCGGATGACGGTGACGCCTGAAAATATCGGCGAGAAAGTTCACCTGCGCTGCGAATTGCAAAGCCTGTGGCGCTTGCCACGCTCGAACGCCATTCTTTTTGTGATCCGATGCTATCTCATCAAGATGGATGAGTTGGTCACGGTGCCGAAATGGGGCCGCCGCTTTCACCGCGTGTTGCGCGAATTGCGGCCAGAGCTTGCCGACTATAAGGGCCTGACGCGGTTCCGGCAGATGACTGTGGATTGGCTTTCAAAATATGATGACGGGCAGCCTACAAGCCCCGGCATTTTTCCAGATTGAATTAAGGAGAAACAATATGACTCGTGTTGCTGTTATTGGTGCCGGCCCTTCTGGTCTTGCTGTTTTGCGGGCTTTTCAATCTGCGGCCAAGAAGAAAGCCAAAATTCCAGAGGTGGTATGCTTTGAAAAGCAAAGCGATTGGGGCGGGCTGTGGAATTATACATGGCGCACTGGCCTTGATGAACATGGCGAGCCAGTGCATGGCTCGATGTATCGCTATCTCTGGTCCAATGGCCCGAAGGAATGTTTGGAATTTGCTGATTATTCTTTTGAAGAACATTTCGGCAAGGCTATTCCCTCTTATCCGCCGCGCGCTGTGTTGTGGGATTATATCAAGGGCCGTGTTGAAAAAGCCAAGGTGCGCAAGTGGGTGCGGTTCTCAACGCCCGTACGCATGGTGGAATGGGACAAGAAGAAAAAACTCTTTAACGTCACTGTGCATGACCGTGTGAAAGACAAGATGTATACGGAGCAGTTTGACAATGTTGTGGTGGCATCGGGCCATTTCTCCACGCCCAATGTTCCCGAATTCTCCGGCATTGCAACATTCAATGGGCGCGTCATGCATGCCCATGATTTCCGTGATGCGTTGGAATTCAAAGGCAAGCATGTGCTGATTGTGGGCCGCAGCTATTCAGCTGAAGATATTGGTTCGCAATGCTGGAAATATGGTGCGGCCTCGGTGACCGCCACCTATCGCACCAAACCGATGGGCTTTAAATGGCCTGAGCGGTTTGAAGAGCGGCCCTTGCTGCAAAAGCTGGAAGGCAAGACTGCGCATTTCAAAGATGGTACGACGAAGGAAGTTGACGCGGTTGTTCTGTGCACCGGCTATCAACATCATTTCCCATTTTTGCCAGAAGATTTACGCCTGAAAACCGCCAATCGCTTGTGGCCGCTTGATCTTTATAAGGGCGTGTTCTGGGAGGATAACCCCAAGCTTTCCTACATCGGCATGCAAGACCAGTTCTTTACATTCAATATGTTTGATGCCCAGGCCTGGTTTGTACGCGATCAAATTCTGGGCCGCATTAAATTGCCGAAGCTTGATGCGATGAAGAAGGATTCGAAGGCCTGGCGCAAGCGTGAAGAAAAGTTGGAAGATGCCGAGCAAATGATCTGGTTCCAGGGCGATTATGTGAAGCAGCTGATCGATGCCACGGACTATCCTTCATTTGACATTGAAGCTGTGAACCACACTTTCATGGAATGGGAACACGACAAGGCCGCGGATATTATGGGCTATCGCAACAAGTCCTATCGTTCGCTGATGACCGGCAACATGCAGCCCACCCATCACACGCCATGGCTTGAGGCGATGGATGATTCATTGGAAGCATTTATGAAGGTGAAGTAGGTTTCTTTCTCCCCTCAACCTGTCATTGCCGGACTTGTTCCGGCAATCCATGGTGCAGCTTGCGGAATGGCTGACTTAGCGAAGCGGATTTTGCACTGACGACTTCGCGAAAGCCGCTGCGCTCAATTGAGGTTCTGTCACGCGGACGAATGGATCACCGGAACAGGTCCGGTGATGACAGGCTTGGGGGAGTGTTAGAAACTTTGAGAAAGTTTGGATACAAATCGTCCCAATGCGGGTTTTCGCGCTCGATCAAGTTAATCTTCCAATCTCGTTTCCATTTCTTCATGGTTTTCTCACGCTGGATTGCCGCGTCAATCTCTCCGAAATATTCAAACCAAACTAAACGATGAATGCCATAACGTCTCGTAAAACCTGCAATCTCGTCGTTTCGGTGTTGTGTTGAACGGGTTATGATATCTCCGGTGACGCCGATATAAAGTGTACCATATAGCTTACTCGCCATGAGATAAGTTGCGTACAACTTTTCTTCACGCATCTTACCCCCGTGGCCGCGCCTTCTCCGGATCGTAATGGGCGAAGTTTACGATCTTTGCGGGGAGGCGCTTTTGTTGGCCGTCGAGTTTTCCGATTTCGACTTCGGTGCCGATTTCAGCATTCAAGGCGTCCACGCGGGCGAGTGCGATGTTTTTGCCGAGTAGTGGCGAACGTGTTGAGCTGGTGACGACGCCCACTTGCGCGCGACCGATATAAACATGATCGCCATGGCCCACGGCGTCGTTGGCATCAATTTCGAGGCCGACCAATTTGCGGCGCGGATGTTCCTTGCGCTGGATCAAAGCCTGCTTGCCGATGAAATCATCCTGCTTGGTTTTGAGCGGCACGGTGAAACCAATGCCGGCTTCAAAAGGATCGGTTTCGGAGTTGAACTCATAATTGGCGAAAATCAATCCGGCTTCAATACGCACCATGTCGAGCGCTTCAAGGCCCATCGGTGTCAGCCCATATTTTTCACCAGCTTTCCAGACCGCATCAAACACTGCTTCAGCATCCTTTGGGTGGCAGAAAATTTCATAGCCCAATTCACCGGTATAGCCGGTGCGCGAGACGACCACGGGAGCACCCTCGAAATGGCCGATGCGGGCGACCGCGAATTTGAACCATTCAAGCTCGGCCATCGAAGGCTGCGCGCCAGCCGTCCAGATGATCTCTTTCATAATTTCGCGCGACTTCGGGCCTTGCACCGCAATATTGTGAAGTTGATCGGTGGATGAACGCACCCAGGCTTTATAACCCATCTTTTCGGCCTGCTCTCTCAACCATTGGCCGCTGTAATCATCACCGACCACCACACGGAAATTATTTTGACCAAGGCGGAACACCGTGCCGTCATCAATCATGCCGCCATTTTCATAGCACATGGCGGTGTAAACCACTTGGCCGGTTGAAAGTTTACGAATGTCCCTCGTCAGGCAATATTGCAGCAGCGCTTCAGCATCAGGCCCTGTCACTTCAAATTTACGAAGCGGCGAGAGATCGAGCACCACAGCTTTCTCGCGGCAGGCCCAGTATTCGGCGATTGGGCCCTCGCTGTGGAATTTCTGCGGCAGCCAGTAACCACGATATTCACTAAAGTTACGCGTGAGTGCGCCGAACTTGTTGTGGAAAGCAGTTTCTTTGGTGAGCACTGCATCAGCATCGGGGGAGGAACGGTAAGCCATGGCGCGTTGAAACTTCTCTTTGGCCGCATAAGTGCGAACGTGAATATCGGTTGGTTCCCACGCATTGGCAGCATCAATGTCATCTGGGCAGGAAGAGGAGACGCAGACAATATCGGTCAAGGCGCGCATCAGCACATAGTCGCCGGGCCTTGTCCAAGGTTCATCGAGATAGAGCTGGTTGTTGTGATCAATCTGCGTGTTATAAAAAAAGTTGATCGCTTCCCAGCCTTTGCGTGGGGCCACGCCATAGGGCTTCAAGGCGTAGTTGAAATTATCCGTGCAGTTCACATGGCCGGGATAACCCATGTCATCATAGTAACGTGAATTGCAGGCGGTGGCGAAAGCATCGTGGCGGCCCACGGTGTCTTGAACAATCTCCACCAATGGTTCGAAATCACGATCAAAGGCTTTGGATGGCAGGCCGGGCAGTGGATAGCTGCGGCCCAGCAATGTGCGGGTGATGGTTGAGTCCAGCGCCAAGTCCAGGCCCTTATCAAGCTTGCGGGCCGACATGGCTTGAAAGTCCGTACACTGACGACCGGAGACATCGATGATTTGGATATATTCACCCGCCTTCACCAGATAAGCATTGGCTGTGGCGGCTTTGACGCGGATGTCATGCAATGGATCGGCCAGCGGATCTGGCAGAGTTTCAAAGTTTTTGGATTTGGGATTAACTCTGGTGATGCGCAATTCAATATCGGTGGCGGTTTCATTACTATCCGCTGCCATCGGTGATGCTGGGGCAACGACAATCAAAAATCCATCGCGCTTGACTGTAAATGACGCGCTGTCGCCTGCCCTGCCTTCGCGACCGAACAAATTGATTGAAGTGGCCTGGCCGAGATTGATGCCGCGCTTTTCAAGTGCGGCGCGCGAACGGGCCGCATCAATTGCTGCTGATGCCAATAGCGCTTTGAGGCCTTCGCCAGTTCCGTCGGCTTTTGCGCCCAAGGCTGAAGCATCGAATTTCGTCGCTGCATCGCAGAACAAGACTTCACATGGCTGCCCGCCTTCAATGTCAGTCAATAATAACTGGTCGTTTGCCGAGACGGGCACCACGAGCGAACCCCGCCCTTTCACCACATGGCGCTGGACACCATTGGGCAATTGCCTGATGCCGGGGCGCAGGATGCAGCTGGCCGATGGTGCGATAGACCGCGAAAGTTGCATTTGGTTCATTGTGTCAAAACTCAAATCAATATCCGTCTCACTATCTCACAGTTTTGCTTGACGGTCGATATAATGTCATTCACAAATGTTTCCTGTGGCGAAGTTCACTCAGAAAGAACGCGCCGGGGTAACGCAACAATTGGAGGGGACATCATGTCAACTGATTCAGGTTCTGGCACACTTGTCAGGGCGATTGACTGGAAAGGTGCGTTCTGGCTTGCCAGCGGCGTACCGGTGCTGGTCGTATTTTCCATCGGCGGCATCGCCGGTGTTTCGGGAAGGCTGGCCTTCCTTGTGTGGGCGATCTCCATTCTCATGGGGTTCTGCCAATCTTTCACCTATGCCGAAATTGCCGGCATGTTCGGCAATAAATCTGGTGGCCCTGCTGTCTATGGCGGCACGGCCTGGATTCGTTATGGCAAGATCATGGCACCGCTTTTGGTCTGGTGTTATTGGTATGCGTGGTCGCCCGTGCTTTCGCTGGGTTGCGCGCTTGCTGCCGGATATATTCTCAACGCTTGGGCACCTATCCCAATTTTTACCGACAAATCTTCAGAAGTTGTCGCGTGGCTGGCTGACAAGGCCCATGCTGGCAAGACAGCCGCTGATGCAATTGCCGATGTGACCACTGCCAATACGCCAGCACTGCAATCATGGGAGTTGCTGTCGTTTCCAGTTCCGGCATTCGGCACGGCGCATTTTAATTCAACATTCGTGATTGGTGCGATCATCATGCTGGGGATTTTCTTTATCCAGCATCGTGGTGTTTCGAGCACTGCTGCCGTTCAAAAATATATTGGTATGGCCGTTGTGGCCACACTTCTCATCGTAAGCATTCTGCCTATTCTTACCGGCAAAGTGAATTGGGGGAATTTCAGCCCATTGGTGCCGCCCAAGTTCTCTTACTCGGCTGAACCCGGCATGTGGGACATTGGCGGGTGGACACTATTCCTTGGCGGCCTTTATATCGCTGCCTGGTCAACTTATGGCTTCGAAACAGCAGTTTGTTATACGCGCGAATTGAAGAACCCAAAGACCGATACATTCAAGGCGATCTTCTATTCGGGCTTGCTCTGCATCCTGCTGTTCACTCTTGTGCCATTCACATTCCAGGGTGTGCTTGGCATTGACGGCATGCTCGCAGGCCCGATTGTTTCGGGTGCTGGCATTGCCGATGCGGCGGGCAACTTTGTGGGCGGCGGGCCGATTGTGCACGCGGTTCTCGTATTGCTCATGATCTTGGCTTTGGTGCTTACGATCATGACCGCCATGGCTGGTTCATCGCGCACGCTGTATCAAGGCTCGCTCGATGGCTGGTTGCCAAAATATTTGAGCACAGTGAACAGCCATGGTGCACCTGTCCGCGCCATGATCACTGATCTTGTGTTCAACCTGTTCGTGCTGGCCATTGCTTCGGATGCCACGGGCTTCTATTTCGTGCTCGCGATTTCGAACGTTGGCTACATCATCTTCAACTTCTTGAACCTGAATGCAGGCTGGATGCACCGTGTCGACTCAGGTCATCTTGAACGCCCATGGTCAGCGCCAACTTGGCTGATCGGTGTCAACACTGTTTTGGCTTTTGCCAATGCCGTGTTGCTGGGTGCCGGTGCCAAGACCTGGGGCTATTCCACTGGCCTTTACTGGGGCTTTGGCATGGCGGCCTTGATCATTCCGATCTTTGCTTATCGTCACTATGTGCGCGATGGCGGCAAATTCCCTGACAACATGCTCAGTGATATGGGATTGGAAGGCCAAGACCTTGGAGAGAAGAAAGCAGGCATGTGGCCTTATCTCACCTTGGCTGCCGGGATCATCGTGGTGATTTGGGCTAACTGGTTCTTTGTAATGCCTGTTGCACCAACGTAACAGTTCTAATACTAGGGTGCCGCCATTGCTTTGTGATGGCGGCATTTTCTATTTCAGAGGCTTTAATGCAAATTCCAGCATCAAATAACGCTTTGCTCGGCCGGCCAGTGGCAGACGAGATTCTTTCCACCACGCGCAAGGCGATCGAAAGATTGGGGGCCAAAGGTTGGCCGGCGAAGCTGGTTTCCATCACCATCGGCGATGTTGCAGCGGTTAAACTCTATGTCCGCAATCAAGCCAAAGGGGCGGAGAGAGCCGGCATTCAATTTGAACAACGTGAACTTCCTGAAAATATCTCACGCATGGAGATGCTTGGAATTATCGAAGCGCTGAACACTGATCCGCGTGTTACGGGTGTGATCATTCAGCGCCCGGTGCCAAAGCACCTCAACATTCGTGAGTTGCAAACCGCTATCCACCCCCTCAAAGATGTTGAGGGCATGCATCCGATTTCAATTGGCAATATTGTTTATAAGGATGTTGCGCTGGCCCCCTGCACGGCCGCAGCTTCGGTTGAACTTCTCAAGCGCACAGGTTTGCAGCTTGAAGGCCTTGAAGTTGTGGTGATTGGCCATTCTGAAATTGTGGGCAAGCCGATTGCATTTTTGCTCATGGCGGAAGGTGCCACAGTAACAGTGTGCCATCACATGACGCGCAATCTTGCTGTGCATTCGCGTTCGGCTGATGCGGTGTTTGTGGCGGTGGGCAAGCCGCGTTTTATAACGGCAAACATGATCAAGCCAGGTGCAGCGATTATCGATATTGGCATCAATCAGATTGAAGAAAATGGTTCGTTCGTGACTGTGGGCGATGTTGACTATCAATCCTGTGCCGAGATTGCTGGGTGGATCACACCAGTGCCGGGCGGTGTTGGGCCAGTGACGGTTGCGATTCTGATGCGCAATACTTTGACGGCCTTGGAAGCACAGCAGAAATTCTATATCAATGCATTTGATTCAAAGCCCGACACACTGTTTCATGTGGCGCCAGTTTTAACTAACGCACCTGATAGCCGAATTCAGCCGACTGTTGGGTAAGCCATTCCCAGAAGCTTTCTGAGAATCCGCGGAAGACTGAAAGCGAGAATTCATCTTGGCCTGTGCGCGTTAGATGTACGCCCACATGAGCCATTTGCGTGAGGGCGGATTTGCCGATGGGGAATTCATCTTTGTAGAGATCAATCGGCGTGCCTTTGGCTAAAACTGCGCGGGCTTTTGGGCCTGAAACTGTTAGCGCCACACGGCCATGACTTTGATCAGAAACAGAGGCAATGCCATTCAATTTCTTTTTCAGATCGGCATAAAGTGCACCTTCCGCTTTGCCGCTGGCTTGAACAAAATACTGGTCTGGGCCGGCCCATAGAACATCAACAGATTTCAACGTCGCCAAAGCATCTTTCACAGCTTTGGATTTGCCGTTGCGGGCAATCACTGTGGCAATCGACAAGGAGTGAATGACGCAGAGAATTACTCCGGGGGCACCTTTATCGGCTCCAAAACGGCCTGACAATGCTCGATCGGCAAGGGCCGATGTTCTGGTGAAGGCGTTAGACATGAAGCCTCCGGTTTTCAGGATCAAAATGCACGGGATCACAAACTTTCGCGAGATAGTGATGGTTGCGCAGACCATCAAACACTTTCACGATTTCGCCATGTCTGGCGCGACCATTTGAAAGCAGTGCCAGCCCCAACCACATGTTGAGCATGGGCGACCAAGCGACGGAACAGATGTAGCCTTGATCATTAGCCATGCTCGGCGCATCTCCTTGTTTTAGGAGATGTGCGCCTGATCTGATCTTGTCGGTTCTATCCAGTGGCTTGATGCCCACCACGCAAGCTCGCGCTGGATCGACCATGCCTTCGCGCGTCGCCATCATGCGGCCGATATAATCTTTCTTGGCGGACATCATCTTGCCGAGGCCCAGATCACCCGCCGTGGTGGTGCCGTTCAACTCGCCGCCTGCAACATGGCCTTTTTCAATGCGCATGATCGACAGGGCTTCAACGCCATAAGGCGTGATGCCGAATTCTGCGCCCGCCTGCATGATGGCGCGCGCGACCATGTTGCCATGATCAGCAGGAACCGCCAATTCATAGGCATGTTCACCGGAGAATGAGATGCGGAACAGGCGCGCATTCAGGCCGCCGAGAATGGTGATTTCTTTGGCCGAGAGATAGGGTGTGGTCTCATCATTCAGCGTGAAGCCATCAACAATCTTTTGCAACGTAGGGCGGGATTTAGGGCCAGCGATGGCGATTTGCGCCCATTGCTCGGTAACGGAAACATATTGCACGTCAAGCTCTGGCCATAAGGCCTGGTGGCAGAACTCGATGTGGCTCATCACCCGGGCGGCGTTTGCCGTTGTTGTGGTCATCACATAATGATCATCGGCGAGCCTAGATGTGGTGCCATCATCAAACACGATGCCATCTTCGCGCAGCATTAGACCATAGCGGGCTTTGCCCACCGCTAATGTGGAGAAAGTGTTGCAATAGAGCCTGTCCAAGAAGGCGCCCGCATCCTTGCCTTGAATATCGATCTTGCCCAGGGTCGACACATCACACAAACCAACTGCGCCGCGCGTGGTTTTGACTTCGCGCGAGGCCGACGCCAGCCAATCTTCGCCCGGTTTTGGAAACCAGCTTGAGCGCATCCAGAGGCCAGTTTCAACGAATACGGCACCTTGTTCTGTGGCCCAATCATGCAGCGGAGTTTTGCGCACGGGCTGGAAATGATGGCCAGTGAACGGGCCTGCAAATGCGCCGAAGGAAACCGGCGTGTACATGGGGCGGAATGTGGTTATGCCCATGTCTGCGATCGATTTGCCGGAGGCTTCAGCGAGAATGGCAATGGCGTTGACGTTGCCAAGCTTGCCTTGATCAGTGGCCATGCCTGTTGTGGTGTAGCGCTTGGCCAGTTCGACATGGCCGTAGCCTTCGCGGGATGCGAGCGGCAAATCCTTGGCCGTTGCATCATTCTGATAATCGATGAAGGCTTTGCCGGTTGATTCCTTCACCCACCAGAATGGCTGAATGGCGAAGACTTCGTCTTTGCATTTTGGGGTGGCTGGGGTTTTGCCTTTGAGGGTTCCAGCAGCGTTGCCTGATGCAAGACATTCGGACAGCAGCATTTTTCCTGACGCACTGCCGACGCTCACGAATTGCGAGCCAACATCGGGTGGCACAAACGCAGCGATGTTTTCATTCCAGATGGGCTTAGCACCGCGATGGCACATGAGATTGACGATGGGTGACCAGCCGCCGGACATGGCCACAGCATCGCAATTAAAATGTGTACCGTCAGCGAGATCAATGGATTTTACACTTTTGCCGCCTTTGACATTGATGATCTTGCCATTTTTCCGCGTGTCAATAACAGCAGCGATGTTTACACCGCGGGCTTTCATGTCGCGCGCCGTGCGATGCGTGGAATCATTATTGGTAAAGATCGCTATGGATTTGCCTGCTGCTGCCGCATAGCGATTGGCATAGTGGCGCATGGCGGATGCTAACATCACGCCGGGCACGTCATTGCCGCCGAACACGAGCGGGCGCTCTTCTGCACCAGCAGCCAACACGGCTTTTTTGGCGTGAATGCGGAGGTAGCGTTGGCGCGGCTCGTATGGGGCTGGCACAGCGCGGTGATCATTCACGCGCTCGAGCCCACCAAAAATGTTACCGTCAAACCAGCCGAAGATGGTGGTTCGGGGCACGAGCGTGACGTTTGGCATGGCGCTGAGCTCTGCGATGATGCTTTGCGCGAATGCCAATCCACTCATGCCATCGATTTCTTCGCTTTCGAACAGCAGTGAGCCACCGAGCGCCGAACCTTCATCGGCCAAAATCACGCGTGCGCCTGATCTTGCTGCTGTTCTCGCGGCCATCAAGCCTGATGGGCCAGAGCCAATGACCAATAGATCACAATGGGCGTATGATTTTTCGTAGGTGTCAGGGTCGGCCTGTTTTGAAGCGGTGCCGAGACCTGCGGCCTTGCGGATCAATGGCTCATAGATTTTTTCCCAAAAGCTCTTGGGCCACATGAAGGTTTTATAGTAAAAACCTGCGACGAAGATGGACGACGCTAGCGAATTGATCGCCAGGAAATCATTTTCCAGCGAAGGCCAGCGGTTTTGGCTTTTGGCAATAAGGCCATCATAAAGTTCAATCATGGTGGCGCGGGTGTTGGCTTCTTTGCGTCCGCCTTCGCGCAGCTCGACAAGTGCGTTCGGTTCTGATGCGCCTGCTGAAATCACGCCGCGTGGTCGATGATATTTGAACGAGCGCCCCATGAGATGCACGCCATTGGCGATCAAGGCTGACGCGAGTGTATCACCTTGGTGGCCCGTGAATGACTTGCCATCAAATTTGAAATTCAAGTTCGTGTTGCGGTCAATCAGGCCGCCTGTTGATATGCGAAAGCCGCTCATGATTTAGCCTTCATGGTTTTGGCGGCGATTGCGCTGTGCACCTCATGAGTATCCGTGTTGCGGCTGACCACCAACCAAGCGCGGCAGCCCGATGAGTGCTGCACATATTCAGTATATATTCCACGCGGGTTGTCGCGCAGGTAAACATAATCGATCCATGCGTCCATTGACGATGGCTCCAAGCTGGTGGGCCGCGTGACTGTAGCATCACCGAGGAAGGTAAATTCTTCGACGGGTCTGGTTCCGCAATGGGGGCAAGGGATCAGCATGGTTTTTCCATCAATGCAAATTGGGCGTTGCGCCCTGCCCTTTTTCGTCAATCATGTAACCGCGACGGAAACGATCTAGGCGGTAAGCTGTGGCCACTTTATGAGGTTCGTCTTTGGCGATCAGATGCGCATAGCAGAAGCCAGAAGCGGGCGTGGCTTTAAATCCGCCATAGCACCAGCCGGCATTCAAATATAATCCGTGTACAGAGGTTTTATCGATGATCGGTGAACCGTCCATCGACATGTCCATCACACCGCCCCATGAGCGCAGCGTGCGGATACGCGAGATGGCGGGGATCATCGCGACACCCGCCTCGACCACATGCTCAACCATCGGCAAATTGCCGCGCCTTGCGTAGGAGTTGTAGCCATCCAAATCACCGCCGAACACAAGGCCGCCCTTATCAGATTGCGAGACATAGAAATGTCCGGCACCAAAGGTGACAACGCCGTCGATAAAAGGTTTCAACCCTTCAGATACAAAGGCTTGCAACACATGACTTTCAATTGGCAATTTGAGACCTGCCATGGCAGCCACTTCAGATGAATGGCCAGCTGCACAGAGAGCGAGCTTTCTGCACTTGATAGCGCCACGCGAAGTTTGGACACCCACCACTTTGCCATTTTCAATATTGATGCCCTGCACTTCGCAATGCTGGATGACATCAACACCATGCTGGTCAGCACCGCGGGCATAGCCCCAGGCCACAGCATCATGGCGCACGGTGCCACCGCGCCGTTGCAGCAAGCCGCCCTTGATGGGGAAGCGCGGATTTTCATAATCAAAGTAAGGATACATTTCACGCACGGCGTGGGCATCAAGAAGTTCAGCATCCACGCCATTAATGCGCATGCCATTGCCGCGCCTTGCAAACGCATCACGCTGCGCATCGGTGTGACACAGATTCAAAACACCGCGCTGGGATACCATGGCGTTGAAGTTAAAATCCTGCTCGAGCCCTTCCCACAGTTTCATCGAAAGTTCATAGAAGGGGTTGTTGCCCGGCAGCAGATAGTTTGAGCGAATGATGGTGGTGTTGCGGCCAATATTGCCAGAGCCGAGCCAGGATTTTTCCAGCACGGCGATATTTTTGAGGCCATGTTCCTTGGCCAGATAATAGGCCGTGGCCAAACCATGGCCGCCGCCGCCCACTATGATGATATCATACTCTGGTTTCGGCTCAGGATCGCGCCATGCGGGTTGCCAGTTTTTATGGCCCGTTAACGCGTTCTTGAGGAGGGAGAAGACGGAATATTTCATTAGCAGTCCAAAGTGGTATCACGTTCCCATTGGGTAAGATGGCGGCTGTATTGGTTCCACTCATTGTGTTTGAGTTTAAGATAGCCCGCCGAAAGCTCATCGCCCAGTGCGGCACAAAGCAGCTTGTTCTTTTCCAGATTGCGCAAAGCATCCAGCAGGTTCAGCGGAAGCTTTTTCAAATCCTTCACCGTGTGGCTTTGCGTGTACATGTCGATGTCGAGGCGCTTGCCAGGGTTAATCTTGCGCTCGATGCCATCCATGCCTGCGGCGAGAATGGCTGCGAGCATAAGATAGGGATTGGCGGATGGATCAGGCAGGCGGAATTCACAGCGGCCAGCATCGGGAATGCGCACCATATGGGTGCGGTTGTTGCCGCCGAAGCTGACAGTGTTTGGCGACCAAGTGGCACCCGAAATGGTGCGCGGCGCATTGATGCGCTTATAGGAGTTCACGGTTGGATTGGTGATGGCCACGAGTGCATCTGCATGTTCGATCAAGCCGCCGATGAAATTATAGGCCAGAGGTGAAAGGCCCATTTCATCGGTGCTGCTTTCAAACAGGTTTTTCTTAGCAGCACTGTCCCACACGGAAAGATGGGCATGACAGCCATTGCCGGAGAGATTGATGAAAGGCTTTGGCATGAAGGTGGCGCGCATGCCGTGTTTTTCGGCAATCGCCTTGACCATGAATTTGAAGAAGGCCAGTTGATCAGCCGTGGTCAGTGCATCACTGAAATTCCAATTGATTTCGAACTGGCCATTGGCGTCTTCGTGATCGTTTTGATATGGCCCCCAACCCAGCTTGGTCATGATGTCGCAAATCTCGGTGATCACATCGAGGCGGCGCATGATGGCGGATTGATCGTAGCAAGGTTTTTCTTGATGGTCCTTGGCATCTGATGGGGCTGAACCATCCGAATTGATCAAATGAAACTCAGGCTCGCAGCCCGCCATCAATTTCATGTTTTGCTTGGCGGCGCGTTCCATGCCGCGTTTGAGAGCAAGGCGTGGTGCTTGTTCGAGGGGCTTGCCGCTCATCCAAGGGTCACCCGCCATCCACGCGATTTCTGGCCGCCATGGCAATTGAATTAAGGTGCTGGTGTCGGGATAAACCAGCACGTCTGGGTGGGCTGGCGTTTGATCGAGCCACGTTGCAAAGCCTGCAAAACCAGCGCCCGCCTTTTGCATTTTATTGCCAGCTTCGGCGGGCACGAGTTTGGCGCGCTGGGTGCCGAACAAATCGGTATAGTTGAACAGAAAGTATTTTACTTTATTCTTTTTGGCATAAGCCACCAGATCCATTGCCATCTTGTCGTCTCCTCGATTTTTTAATGCCAGTGTTCTGGCTTGAATTTAGAATCTCACCTTGCCGGGAATCCAGTCGGTTCCCGCCAATGGCACTTGCGCCATGGCGGCGGCTTCGATTGTTAAGGCGCACAGATCTTCAGGTTCCAGATTATGCACATGCGATTTGCCATTGGCGCGCGCGATGGTTTGGGTTTCGAGGGTCAGCACCTTCAAATAATTATAAAGCCTGCGACCTGCTTTCACCGGATCAAGACGCTTTGCCAATTCGGGGTCTTGCGTGGTGATGCCTGCGGGGTCGCGACCTTCATGCCAATCATCATAAGCGCCCGCTGTGGTGCCGAGCTTGCGATATTCTTCCTCATAATGCGGATCATTATCACCCAAGGCCACAAGTGCTGCGGTGCCTATGGACACCGCATCAGCGCCCAGTGCCAAGGCCTTGGCCACATCAGCGCCATTGCGAATACCGCCAGACACAATGAGTTGCACTTTGCGGTGCATGTTGAGTTCTTGCAACGCGCGAACGGCTGGGCGGATGCAGGCCAATGTCGGCTGGCCCACATGTTCGATGAACACTTCCTGGGTTGCAGCAGTGCCGCCTTGCATGCCATCCACCACCACAACATCAGCACCCGCCTTCACAGCAAGGGCGACATCATAATAGGGCCGCGCGCCACCGATTTTGACATAGATCGGTTTTTCCCAATTGGTGATTTCACGCAGTTCTTGAATCTTGATTTCAAGATCATCCGGCCCCGTCCAATCTGGGTGGCGGCAGGCAGAGCGTTGATCAATGCCTTTGGGCAAGCAGCGCATGGCGGCTACACGATCCGAAATCTTTTGACCGAGCAACATGCCGCCGCCGCCGGGTTTGGCACCTTGGCCGATGACCACTTCAATGGCATCAGCTTTGCGCAAATCATCAGGGTTCATGCCGTAACGCGAAGGCAGATATTGATAAACAAGGTATTTGGATTGGCCGCGTTCTTCCGGCGTCATGCCACCATCGCCTGTGGTGGTGGATGTGCCAGCGGCTGATGCGCCACGGCCCAAAGCTTCCTTGGCGTTGGCGGAGAGCGAGCCAAAGCTCATGCCTGCAATAGTGATTGGAATTTTAAGGTGGATTGGCTTCTTGGCGAAGCGTGTGCCCAGCACTACATCAGTGCCACATTTTTCGCGGTAGCCTTCAAGCGGATAGCGCGAGATTGATGCACCTAAGAACAACAGATCATCAAAATGCGGCAGCTTGCGCTTGGCCCCGCCGCCTCTGATATCATAAATGCCCGTGGTGGCGGCGCGGCGGATTTCTGAAAGTGTCACATCATCGAAAGTCGCCGATTTGCGTGGCACAGTGCGTGGAACATTCGGATCCATTTTTACCTCAATATGCGTCGGCGTTGTCGACGCTGAAATTATAAAGCTTGCGGGCCGAGCCATAGCGCTTGAAATCGGATGGCTTTTCTTTGCGCTTGGCGGCTTTGAGTAATCGTTCGAGATCTGCGATGTGTTCGGCGCGCATTTCTTTTTCGATGCAGTCAGCTCCGAGGCTTGCCACTTTGCCTTTTACATAAAGGCGGGCTTCATAAATCGAATCGCCCAAGGCATCACCAGCATCACCACAGACAACAAGATTGCCGCGTTGCGCCATAAAGGCCGACATGTGGCCAACCGAGCCGCCCACAACAATATCGATCCCTTTCATGGAAATGCCGCAACGCGAAGAGGCATCACCGTCGATGACGAGAAGACCGCCATTGCCTGTGGCTCCTGCTGATTCAGATGAATTGCCTTTGACCCAAACAAGACCAGACATCATGTTTTCGGCCGTACCCACACCAGCATGGCCATGAATGGTGATTTCGGATTCCTTGTTCATGCCACCACAATAAAAGCCGACATGACCTTTGATTTCGATTTGCAGCGGACCATCCAAACCGACCGCGATTGAATGCTGGCCCATGGGATTGGTGATCACCCAATGTTTTTCATTGGTATTTTTTGGCAGGGTTTGCAGCTTCGAATTAATGCTCCGAATGCCGTCTTTTTTGAGATCAAGCTCGTTCATGCGTGTCCGCCCCAGCTATAAACTTTTGAGGGTTCAGGTTCCCAGATTTTGGCTTGGTCAGCGCCCGGCAAATGGGCGATGGCACGATATTCTGTGGCCATGGCGACCCAGTCGTCGGTTTCAGCCATCACGGCGTGTTTGCAGGCAATAGGATCACGCACCACGGCAAAACCATCATGTGTGCCAACCAGGAATGTGAAGAAGCCATCGAGATCGGTGAGGCCTGCTTCGAGTGCTTCCTTCAATGTCGATCCCGTGCGCAGCTTATGCGTCATGTAAGCGGCGGCCACTTCGGTGTCGTTCTCGGTCTGGAATTCCATGCCTTCCTTGCGCAAGGTTTCGCGCAGGCGATTATGGTTGGAGAGCGAACCGTTGTGTACCAGGCAAAGATCAGCACCCGTGGCGAAGGGATGCGAACCAGCGGTGGTCACAGCGCTTTCCGTGGCCATGCGGGTGTGGCCGATGATGTGGGTGCCATGGGCATCATCAAGATGGAATTTTTCATAGACATTGGCGGGAAGGCCAGTCTCTTTGAAAATCTCGATGGTGTGGCCGGTGCCGACAACGCGCACTTCAGGGTGATGTTCACGCAACCATTTGACCACGGCTGGTTCTTTGGCGTTGGTCACGAGGATGCAGTGATTGCCGATTTTCTTGACCGTGCAATCGCATTTCAACGCGCGCTCGAGCCCCACATCAATCTTTTTCCAATCATAATTGGCGTCGTCATGGGCCAGCGAGAATTTGGTCTCGTTCTTCTTCGTCGGATTGCGATAGACAGCAACACCTGCCGAATCGGGCCCGCGATTGGTCATTTCGATCAACATGGGCTTGAACATTGCGCCCAGCTTTGATTTCAATTTTGGGTTTTTTAGATATAGACCGACAATACCGCACATGAGCATCACCTCTTTCTTGACTGCAGCCTAGCAGTGGTTTTAGAGAATTTCAACTACCAGGAACTATTTTTTCACAAGGGGAATGACTATTCTTCGCGGCGATAGCTGATGATGGAGAGATAGCGGGCCGGGAGTTTGCGCATTTCTTCGGGGCCATGAGGGGCTTCGGCATCAAAAAACAGGGCATCGCCGGGGTGCATGTCATAGGTTTTTTCACCATGGCGGTAAACCACGTTACCCTCCAGCATAAAGAGAAACTCCATGCCCGGATGCTGGAAGGATGGAAATACATCGGACTCACTTTGCAATGTGATGAGATAGGGTTCGACCATCACGGGGCCATGGGTGGAATGGCCGAGCAGCTGATATTGGTGGCCAGCCCTGGTGCCGCGCCTTTCAATGGTGAGGCCCTGACCGGATTTGACGAAAGTTGCATCCCTGATTTCTTCATAGGTTTTGAAGAAAGCAGTGAAGGGCACGGCCAAGGTTTTGCTCAAGGCTTGAAGCGACGTGAGCGACGGCGAGGTGGCACCATTTTCGATTTTTGACAACATGCCAGCCGACATATCAGCCGCTTTTGCCAATTCAGAAATGGTCAGGCCCAGCTTTTCACGATAGCGCTTGACCTCACGGCCAATGGCTTCTTCGAGAAAGCGATTTTCTGCCGTGTTGTTGCGATGGGGATTCTGAAATTCTGGCTTTTTGTTCTTCTTGTCCGACATATTGGCACTTTCCCATTCAGGCTTATTGTTTCCTGCCAGTTCATAAAGTTGCACTTTAGTGGACATAAGACAAGGGCAGAACAACTTTACCAAGAGTGAAAACACCGAAGATCATGTTAGTCGACGAGAATAACCCGGAAGTCGTTGACGTTGGTTAATGTTGGGCCGGTGATCACTTGTGATTGCACATTGGCAAAGAAATTATGCGCATCATTGTTGGCCAGCGAGGCCCAAGGATCGATGCTGAACTTGCGCGCATCGCTCAAAGTTTCTGGTGTAATGAACGCACCTGCCACTTCACGCGCACCATCAATGCCATCGGTATCGCCGGCTAAAGCATGAATTCCTTGAACGCCATTGAGCTTTAATGCGAGTGAAAGCAGAAACTCGACATTGCGGCCCCCTGCTCCAGTGCCCTTCACCGTGACTGTGGTTTCGCCACCTGAGATGATGGCACAAGGCGGCCTGATGGGTTGGCTAAACCGTTTTGCTTGCAGTGCAATGCCAGCCATTATGATGCCGAGTTCACGGGCCTCACCTTCTATGGCATCGCCCAAGATGATCGGGGCATAACCAGCGTTCTTGGCGATAGCAGCTGCCGCCTCCAATGATTTTTGCGGTGAGGCGATGCAAATGGCTTTGGCGTTTGCAAAGCGCGGATCATTGGGTTTTGGAGTTTCATCCTTGGCGGCCGCCAAATGCGCGGATACCGAAGGCGGCACGTCAATTTGATATTTCTCGATTATGGCGCGCGCTTCGGCAAATGTTGTGGGGTCTGCCAAGGTTGGGCCTGAGGCCACGGCCGTCAAATCATCACCTGGCACATCGGAGATTACCAAAGTCAAGACTTGGGCTGGAAATGCCGCCGCAGCCAAGCGCCCGCCTTTTATCTTTGATAGATGTTTGCGAACACAATTCATTTCAGAAATGGGTGCGCCTGATTTGAGAAGACCGCGATTGACGGCGCGCTTGTCCTCTGCGCTCACGCCATCTACCGGCAAACTGAGCAAGGCAGAACCTCCGCCAGAGATGAGGGCCACCACCAGATCATCAGAGCTAAGCCCCTGAACCATTTGCAACATGCGCGCGGCGGCTTTGGTGCCTGCATCATCTGGTACGGGGTGGGATGCCTCAACAATCTCTATTTTTGTGCAGGGCACGCCATGGCCATAACGCGTGACGATTAAGCCTTCAAGCGGGGCTTGCCAATTTTGCTCAAACACTTGCGCCATGGCTGCAGATGCCTTGCCAGCACCAACCACGATGGTTCGGCCCCTTGGCGGCTTTGGCATATGGGCTGGCATAGTGTTCAACGGCAGGGCTTGTTGCACCGCTGCGTTGAACATCGCCTTCACTAATTGAATTTGCTTTTCAGATTTTTGCATTCTGGCACTGTACTTGATTGCAAAATTTTGACAATGGAAGGCATGGCCAACGCAATCTCATATCTCGAAAAACTCATCGCATTCCCAACCGTCAGCCGTGACAGTAATCTTGAACTGATTGCCTATGTGCAAGAGATTCTTGGTGATCTTAATATTGCTTCGCAGCTTGTGCATAATGCCGAACACACCAAAGCTAATCTTTGGGCGACGATTGGGCCTTCCGACATGGGGGGCGTTGCTTTGTCGGCGCATACTGATGTTGTGCCGGTGGCAGGGCAAAATTGGAGCAGCGATCCATTTGAGTTGGTTCGGCGCGACGGAAATCTTTATGGGCGCGGCTCTGCTGACATGAAGGGCTTTATCGCCTGTTGTTTGGCGATGGCAGCGAAAATTGACCAGAAGAAATTGAAAACACCGATTCACTTTGCCTTTTCATATGATGAGGAAATTGGCTGCATTGGCGTGCGGCGACTGATTGATATGATGAAGAGCCTGCCATTTACACCGCGCTTCTGCATTGTGGGGGAACCCACCATGCTGCAAGTGGTGACCGCGCATAAGGGCAAGTTGGGATTTCGTGTGACAGCGCATGGTTTGGAGGCGCATTCAAGCTTGGCACCGATTGGTGTGAACGCAATTTATATGGTGTGTGATTTGATTGCGGAAATCCGCCGCATTCAGGAAGACCTTGCACTCAACGGCGCGCGTGATGGCGACTACGAGGTGGCCTATACTACTTTGCATGTGGGCAAAATGGCGGGTGGCGAGGTGATGAACATTGTGCCTAATCATGCCAGCTTTGATTTTGAAATCCGCTATCTGCCGCAGGATGATCAGCACGCAATTGTGGCACGCATCAAACAGGCGGCGGAAGACGTGGCCAAGCGCTATCGCGGGGTTTATGCAGATGCGCGGTTTCATTTTGCTGACTTGCAAAGCTATCCCGCTTTGGACACACCTGTGGATAGTGAAGTGGTGAATTTCGTGCGCGCGCTGACGGGTGGCAATTCCATCGGTAAAATTACGTTTGGTACGGAAGGCGGGCTGTTTCAGAAAGAGCTCGGCATTCCCGCTGTGGTGTGTGGGCCGGGCAATATTGCTGTTGCGCATAAGCCTGATGAATATGTGAGCGAAGAACAGTTGACGCTTTGCGATGCGATGTTGGCAAAACTGGTGGAGCGGCTTTCGGCTTAGTTTGCAGGCCGCCAAAACGCAGCGGCCTGTGGCGGAAGCGTTGCTAGCATTTGCTCAAAGTCGACAGGGTTCATGTTCATGCGCAGAGCCAATGCCACATCGGTAATTGCTGTCTCTGCCGACACATTATGATCACGCCTTATCGCGAAGACCTCATTCAGTAATTGATCAGTTGGCGGAAATTCCTTGATCGGTCGTGAAATATCCCAATCCTCGATAAAAATGGCGCGCAACACGGCTGGCAGGGCATTGGCAAAATCCAGCGCCACCTGAACCGCAACATGGTTCCGAAACACGTGAAACACAGAGCGCGCTTCAGTATAACTTTGGTTCGACGTTTGCAGCAGCGAAAGCTGGCGCAAATCCTCAATGAATTTCTCGCAATCCCGTGAAGCAGTTCGATAGTTGAAGGGCATGGGCATGTTTCTATTTCTAGAACTGGAGCCCGCCAACTGGAATGATTTAGATCAAGGATCGCCCGGCACGCCATAGCTGGGCGCTTGGGTAGGATCGACCGCGCGTTGCAGATAAGCACCCATTTGCGGTTTGTAGTCGCTCCAGAGTTTGCGCAATTTTGTGATCGGATTTTCATCATCCCAATCGACACGCAAACTGACCAGCGGAAAGCTGTTTTGGTGATAGACGATCAAGGCTGCCGAATGCACTGGGCCTTCTTCGCCGCCTGATGCCAATCCAGCTTCAAGCGCGCGCAGTAATCGCTCGGCCAGATGCTCGGACGAATTTTGCGCAAAGCTGTCCGTCATAAGTTTTGGTAGCATTGCGCTTTTCAAAAGATTGCCCGCTGCAACGCAGTCGGGCTGTTCGGAAACGCCGTGAGTGCCAAGTATATTTTTACCTGACCATGAGGCCGAGTTTCCATTCCTGTCAACTGCAGTCAATTGGCGATAGTCAGCATACGGATTGTTACGGATTATTGAATCAATTGAATCTCTTGCGCTTAATCCCTGAGACATTAGGTCAAGCAGTTTTGGGCCCAACTCAGGATCGGTTATATTCTGTGTGGCCACTGCTCCCACACCTGATCTTGCATGAGGGCAACGCGCGCCAACGGCAATTGAGGACGTGGTGATGGCCACACCGAAGGCTCCGGATTTGGCGCAGCGGCCTGCGATTGAAAATGTCATTTCGAATCCGGGATCACAGCGGTGACTTCGATTTCGACAAGCCATTCTGGTCTTGCCAATGCCGTGATCACCAAGCCGGTTGAACAGGGAAACACGCCTTTCAGCCATTTGCCCATCTCGCGGTAAACATCCTGACGGTAA
This sequence comes from Aestuariivirga sp., assembly GCA_043784785.1. Classification (GTDB taxonomy): domain Bacteria; phylum Pseudomonadota; class Alphaproteobacteria; order Rhizobiales; family Aestuariivirgaceae; genus Aestuariivirga. The sequence continues at coordinate 58,360 of JAYVXY010000164.1, forward strand.
CGCACGTCAGTGAGATAGACCACGATACGGCAGATGTGATCCATGTGGCCGCCGGATTCTTCCATCAACATTTTAATGTTGGCCATGGTCTTGGCGGTTTGGGCCGAAGCATCACCAACATGAAGCGATTCACGCGAGTCCAAATCCTGGGATACTTGCCCGCGCACAAACACCATGGTGCCACGCGCAACGACCGCTTGGCAAAGATCATTATCGAGCTTCTGCTCGGGGTAGGTTTCCTTGGTATTGAAGGGGCGGATACGTTTGTGAGCTGTCATGATTATTCTGCTGCTTTCTTGGTTTCGCCCCAGATGCGATCCGACATGCCGCCGGCTTTCTGGGCAAATTGAAGGGTTTGGTTCCAATCAAAGCTGCGGTAAACCGCGGCCGATTGAGCAAAGGGTGGAGCTTGAGCAAAGAGCTGGAATGTGAGGCGGTGGCCCGCATAGTCCGAGTTCAACAAGTCACGCGCCAAGGCAAGAAGTTTACGACGATCCTCGGCCAGCCATTGATCATTGACGGTGTAATATTTGTCCATCCATTTCTTGGTTTCGGGATGATCAAATACGGCTGCATCTGGTGTGACACAAATTTGGCCGCCACAAAGTTCACGGGCAATATGCATCATGCGCGGGAGATTATTGAGCGCATGGCAACGGCCTGTCATCAATAAGGACTGATTCGGCATCAGCAAGCCATTGGGGCTTATTTCGCCCATATAGATCGAGGCAGTGAGATGGGCGTTGATGCCTTCGCGCCAGACAGCAAGTTCAGACAATTTCTCCTGCACAGCTTGTTGTTTATCAAGGCCGGTTTGTTTGGCGTTCCACAACGCTGCGCCAATGATCAGATCAGCGTAAGACATGGTGCGATGCACGAATGGAAATGCTGAATAGCGATGCAAGGTTTGGCGGATGAAGGCGGCGGCCTTGGTGTGTTGATAGAACAACACATCCTCCCACGGGATCAACACATTATCCAGAATGACGATGGTATCGACTTCATCGAACTTATTTGACAGTGGATAATCGCGGGCTGGTGCTCGATTGGCAAAACCGGTGCGGCAGATGTGTTTCACGCCCTCGGCATTCATGTTGACGATGCAGCCCAGCGCATAGTTCGAAAGCTTGCTGTCGCCCCAATTGGCAATGGTGGGTTTCAAGAAGGCCTGATTGGCATAGGCTGCGGCAGTTTCATATTTGGCACCACGAATGATGATGCCAGCGTCGGTTTCCTTGACCACATGCACCAGCATATCTGGATCCTGGTCCTGTGGTGGCTTGGAACGATCACCCTTCGGATCCGTGTTGGCGGACACATGGAACGGGTCATCATGCAGAACCTTTTTGATATGGCGTTCAATGTTGTTGGCAAAGCGCGGGTCAATTTCATTGAGAATATCCTTGCCATCCCAGAGCGACCACATCTCGCCGATAGTTTCATCACCCACACGGGTGACGACACCCCCAATATCATTGAGAACGGTATCAACGGCGCGGCGCTTGTCGTGCCAATCCTTCTGCTCACGCGGCAATTTGTTGCCAATGGCAAAGCGTTCACCGCCCTCCTCATAGGTCATGATGTCTTGCGTCGCTTTTTCGTGCTGCATGTCATAGATGCGGGCGCGCACATCAACGGCTGGCTTAAACAACGGATGACGCGACACATCTTTCACGCGCTCACCATTGATCCAGACTTCGCGGCCATCGCGCAAAGACTCACGGTATTGTTCACCTGTTCTAATCATGTTGGTTCCTCATATTCTGGTCATGCGACCGAAGCTTCGGTTACAGTAAATCAATGGATCAGCATGGTTGCGCAATGCGGAAAGCACGCGGCCCACAAATATGCGGTGGGTTCCTGCATCGGTCACACCTTCAACTTCACATTCAAAACTTGATGCGGCCATCATTAGCAGTGGCATTTTCAGCGCCGGGCCTTCTGCCCATTGATGCCGATCAAAATCATAGGCCTTGCCATCGGTCGGGCGGCCCGAAAAAATCTGGGCGATATCTTTGCTATCTGAACCCAGAATATTAACGGCAAAACGACGGTTCTGGTCAATCGCGGCAACTGCAGGGCTCTTACGATTGAGGCAAGCCAAGAGCATCGGTGGTTCGGCGGAAACAGATGATATTGCGCTGACTGTCAGGCCAAATTTGCCACTTTCGCCAACAGTCGTGACAACACTGACGCCTGTTGCAACGGCGCCCATGGCCTCAACAAATCTTGCGGCCGTTTCTGCGGCGGATGGGTTTGAAAGAATTGGCATGTTCATGGCCCTTTACTTCGCATGATTCATTGATTAGGAAAAATAGATAATAACTCATCTTTGAGTAGTTTAAAACTATGATCAGATACACGCTGCGTCAGCTAGAATATGCGGTTTTGGTGGCAGAGCAAGGCTCGGTTGCAGCGGCGGCCTCCATGTTGGGCGTGGCCCAACCTTCGATTTCAGTGGCGATCAAAAAACTCGAAGAACAGATTGGCTTACAGATTTTCATTCGCCAACATGCCCAGGGGGTTTTTCCCACGCCGCAAGGTGCAGAATTTCTGACTGATGCACGGCGCCTGTTGAATCAGGCTCAGGAACTGGAACGTCAGCACACAGATCGGGGTGGGCCGCTGCGGGGCCGTTTGCACATTGGCAGTTTTATGACTTTAACACCCGTTTATGTGCCCATGATTATCAGTAAATTCAAAGCGTTATATCCAGATGTTGAGATTCTTCTGGAAGAAGGGGTACAGGAAGATTTGCTGGGTGGATTGAGATCAGGGCGACATGATCTTGCTTTGATGTATGATGTGGACTTGCCAGCAGATATTCAGGCGCAGGAAGTCACCTCGCTAAAGCCCTATGTGCTTTTGCCTTCAAAGCACAGGCTGGCGAGCATTAAAAGAATTTCGCTTTCTTCGCTGGCAACAGAAAACTTGATCCTGCTCGATATTCAGCCGAGCCGAACCTATTTCTTGCGTATTTTGGAGGCCCAGGGCATCACGCCAAAAATCGGCTTTGCCTCCGCTTCTTTGGAATTGGTGCGCGGCATGGTTGGGCGCGGTTTAGGCTATTCACTATTAGTGACACGGCCTGCCGGGGATCAATCCTATGATGGCGAGAAATTAGCCGTTTGTGAAATTGTAGGAGCCGTTGAGCGCGGCGTTGTTGCCATTGCCAGTTTGCGGCAAATGCGTAAAACACGCGCTGCGCAGGCATTTGAAAAATTCTGCGCCGCCCATTTTAAGGAATTATCGAAACCATCATGAGCCGCCAAGCCACAGTGATCGGAGCCGGAATCATCGGGATTGCAACCGCATCATTTCTGCAGCGGGAAGGTTTTGATGTGACTGTGGTTGACCGGTTGCCACCGGGCGAAGGCTGTTCGTTCGGCAACGCAGGCGGCATCGCATTTGGCGAGATCATGCCCACCATCCACCCTAAAATATTTCGTAAAATTCCGGGCTGGTTGCTTGATCCATTGGGTCCGTTGACGATCCGCTGGAATTACTTGCCGCGCGCTTTGCCATGGTTCATGGCGGCGGCGCGCAACACAACGCCAAAGCGCATCAATGCCATTACGGAAGCGCGCGCGGCCCTTGGCATGCGCGTGTTAAGTGATTTTGACGCTCTTCTGAAGGCTGCAGGTTGTTCTGATCTTTTGGTCAAGCGCGAGACTTTGCGCGTGTTTGAAAATGATGCCCAATTTGAAGCGGAAGCGGAAGAGCGGCGCATCAAGGCGGAGCTGGGCTTTGCGTGCGAAACCTTCAACGGCGATGAAGTGCGCGAGATGGAGCCTGCTGTTTCGCCACATATTAAACATGGCGCTTTTCACGGCGGTTGGTATTTCGTGAAGAACCCGGAGAAAGTAGTTAAAGGTTTGGCCGCTGAATTTATACGCGGCGGGGGCAAAATCCTGCTTGATGATGTCGTCCGGATTGAGACCGAAGGTGGTAAGGCAGTTTCGCTGCAGCTTAAAGCGGCGGGACGGCTGGCGCTCGACAGATTGGTGATTTGTGCGGGCGCTTACTCGCATTTATTGGCCAAGCAATTGGGCGAGCATGTTCTTCTTGAAGCTGAGCGTGGTTATCATATCGTGCTGCCTGAACCTGGGGTTTCGATTTCACGCTCCATTACTTATGCGCGAACACCTAGTGCAGCGACACCCATGGATATGGGGCTGCGTTTGGCAGGCACCGATGAATTTGCAGGTTTGGAAGCTGCTCCGAACTGGCGGCGGGCCGAGGCGCTATATCATGTTTTCAAAAACATCTTTCCGCAACTCAATAAGCCCGATGAACGTGCAACACGCTGGATGGGGCATAGGCCGGGCACCCCAGATTCACTTCCCGTGATCGGGCCCTCTAAGACATTTGACAATGTCTGGTATGGCTTTGGCCATGGCCATATGGGATTGACTTGGGGGCCGACGACGGGTCGTATCATTTCAGAACTCGTCAGTGCCAAACCCAGCAACCAGGATTTGAACGCATTTCGCGTTGATCGATTTTAGAAAACGAACGGAACCCCATCATGCGCGCAGATACACCACCGACCATCAGACTCCAAGATTACAAAGTGGTGCCTTACCGCATTGATGCGGTTGAGTTGGATTTCACTTTGGCGCCTCATGCAACGCGAGTGACATCACGCATCACGATGCAACCCAACCCACTCAGTAAAGAAAAATCCGCACCGCTGGTTTTTGATGGCGAAAAGCTGAAGCTGATTTCAATAACCATTGATGGCCGGGTTTTGGCTGCAACTGAGTATGCGGTTTCGGAAGCACGTTTGATCATTGCAAAAGTGCCGCAAGCGCCATTCAAACTTTCGGTCGTAACCGAGTGTGATACTCTGGGGAACACGGCGCTATCGGGCCTTTACATGTCGAACGGCATGTATTGCACACAATGCGAGGCGCAAGGCTTCAGGCGCATTACCTATTTCTATGATCGGCCAGATGTGATGGCGGTCTATAAGATACGGATCGAAGCACCGACATCTCTGCCGGTTCTGCTGTCAAATGGCAATCCTGGTGAGAGCGGCAAGATTGGAACTGACGGGCATTTTGCGGTGTGGGATGATCCGCATCCCAAGCCCAGTTATCTGTTTGCTTTGGTGGCGGGTGATTTGGCCAATGTGGCCGATGACTTTAAAACGATAAATGGGCGGAACGTTTCGCTCGGCATCTATGTTGAAAAAGGCAAAGAGGGCCGCTGCGGCTGGGCCATGGAAGCGTTGAAGGCCTCAATGCGCTGGGATGAGAAAGTCTTTGGCTGCGAATATGATTTGGATGTTTTCAATATCGTTGCGGTTTCAGATTTCAACATGGGTGCCATGGAAAACAAGGGCCTTAATGTATTCAATGACAAATATATTTTGGCCCTGCCTGAAACTGCAACCGATACTGATTATGTTTTGATTGAAGCGATTATCGCGCATGAATATTTCCATAACTGGACCGGCAATCGCATCACTTGCCGCGATTGGTTTCAACTGTGTTTGAAAGAAGGATTGACCGTATTCCGCGATCAAGAATTTACATCGGATATGCGTTCGCGTGCTGTGAAACGGATTCAGGACGTGAAGACGTTGCGTGCCCGGCAGTTTCCGGAAGATCAAGGGCCGCTGTCGCATCCGGTGCGGCCATCATCATACATTGAGATCAACAATTTTTATACACCCACAGTTTATGAAAAAGGCGCTGAACTTTGCCGCATGATGAAGGCTTTGATCGGCGCCAAGGCTTTTGCCAAAGCGATGAAGCTCTATTTCAAGAGACATGACGGCGAGGCGGCAACCGTCGAAGACTTCGTAAAGTGCATGGCGGATGCTTCCGGTCGTGACATGAAACAATTCTTCCGCTGGTATGAACAGGCGGGCACCCCGAAGGTTTCCGTGCGCGGGGCATATAACAAGAAGAAGAAAACTTATGAATTGATCGTCACACAATCGACGCCAATTCTGAAAGGTCAGCCGCGCAAGCTGCCATTGCAAATGCCGCTGGGCATCGGCTTAGTCGGGCCTAAGGGAAAGGATATGCCCTTGGTTTTGAAGGGTCAGGGTAAGCTCAAAACCGGTGTTCTCGAAATAACCGAAGCCAAACAGACGTTCAAATTCAAGGACGTTAATGAACAACCTGTGTTATCCATCAATCGCGGGTTCTCTGCTCCTGTGGTGTTGAAAAGCAATGTGACGGCCGATGAGCAGTTGTTTTTGATTGGGCATGATTCGGATAGTTTTAATCGCTGGGAAGCCGCGCAAACAGTGGGCAAATCACTGATTATCAAAACCGTGAGGGCTTTGGTTTCGGGGCGCAAATTGCCACCTTTTGCAGCCTTTGCCGAAGCGTTGGGGAAATGTTTGGCCAGCCCCAAGCTTGATGATGCGTTTAAGGCACTGATGCTGGTTTTGCCGAGCGATGCAGACATTAGTGCTGCTATCGGCAAGGAGGTTGATAGTGACTTGGTTTACCAAGCGCGCGAGGCAGTTCGCTCGGGAATAGCCAAGCAATTATTGGATGAGTTGAAATCGGCTTTTGATAAAACAGCTGAGTCAGGCGCCTTCAAACCTGACACTGATGGAACAGCGCGGCGCTCCCTGCGCTATACGCTGCTCAGCATGATTGCCGCTGCCGATGCCGACACCGCCGTTAAGTTGGCTCATGATGAACTCAACCATGCTCATAACATGACGGCGGAGATGGGTGCGCTGGTTGCCGTGCTCACTTTGGCCCGGCCAGAGCGTGAGCAGATGTTGGCAGATTTCTTGAACCGACATCATGATGATCATTTGCTGATCGATAAATGGTTCATGCTCAATGCAACGATCCCCGGCGCTGATGCCGCGCGGCGCATCGAAGGGCTGCTAAAACATCCAGACTTTAAATTGACGACACCGAACCGCGTCTATGCGCTGGTGGCCAATTTTGCCAATGGCAATGCCACAGGATTTAACGCTGCCAATGGCGAGGGATACCGCGTGGTGGCAGATGTGATCATCGCGCTCAATGCCATTAACCCACAAGTGGCGGCCCGCATTGCCACGGCCTATCGCAGCTGGCGGCTTTATGATGTGCATCGGCGCAATCATGCACAGCGTGAGATGCAGCGCATTCTTGCCACCAAGCAGCTTTCAAACGATGTATTTGAGATCATATCAAGAACACTGAAGGCTTGAGCACATAAGTTATAGCTTTTGCTTGGCAAATCAGATTCAGTGGAAGTAATCGTTGCTCTCAGAGAGCCGCGGCTGATTCGTTTGTAAACGGCGTTGCATTTTTTAAAGTCCGGCACTGACTTCACAATTGAACTGGACGCATATTGGCTAACGCACATATCAAGGAACTGTTTTTCCGCGACCGCACATTGCATTTGCCCATGCCTTGGCCGGGCCATGCCGGACTTTCGGTTTCTGAACGCACGATGCGCAGGCTGATCACAATTCTCACTACGCTGTTTTTATTGACACTTGCAGCAGCCTTAATTTCGCAACTGATGTTGAGCCGCGCGCAGCACATGGCCGATGAGGGCCAGGTTTCACTGCTCCAAACCGACCGTGTTGCCCAGAACATCAAGCTGAAATTATTGGGTGATGCCGCTTCGGCAAAAACCATTAGTGGTCTTTCACAGTCCATTCTCGAAGAGGCTGTGCCCGCCGATGCCATGGGCTATAACCGCGTTTATCTATTGCTCGGCAGCGATGGGCGCATTGTGGGCAGTGTTCCGGCCAATCCAACCTATTTAGGAAGCAGTGTCGATAAGGTGATGGGCGCTGGCTTCGTTTTGGATGCTGCCGTCAACGCGCCGAGCATGATTCCTTCAAAACTCGCCAATGGTGACGATGTGTTGATTGCATCGCGCGATCTGGCCCCCTTCCCCGGAAGCCTGTTGGCGTTTCAAAAAAAGGCTGACGTGCTTTCTGCATGGCGCAATGGCGTGATGGAGCTTTCAGTTTTGTTTGCCGTTACTTTTCTGGTGCTGATGATGCTTTCGGGCGCATTTCATTGGCAGGCCGCTAAAGCTTCCGATGCCGATGAGATGCTGACCATAGCAACCACGCGCCTTGACAAGGCACTCGATGGTGGTGAATGCGGTTTGTGGGATTGGAATTTGGCTGAGGGCCATATTTTCTGGTCAAAATCGATGTTTGAGATTTTGGGTTTGGCGCCAAAGGGCGAGTTTTTAAGCTTTGGCGAAGTGGCCGAGCGCATTCATCCTGACGATGCCAAGCTTGATCATTTGATTGAGGACCTGCTCAGCGGCCAGCGCAAAGTGTTTGACCAAGAATTTAGAATGCGCCACGAAAAAGGCAATTGGGTTTGGCTGAGAGCGCGCGCTGCTTTGGCCCCCGGCCATGGTGAAAGCGAACCGCATCTGGTGGGCATTGTGTTTGATATTTCGCGGCAAAAGAAACTCGACAAGATGAACCGCGATGCCGAAGTGCGGTTGAAGGATGCGGTTGAAAATATTTCGGAAGCTTTCGTGCTGTGGGATACGGAAAGTAAGCTGGTGCTGTGTAATTCAAAATATCAACAGTTTCATTCACTGCCATCTGCCGTCTGCCAACCGGGCACACCTTATGGGGATGTTGCGGCGGCTTCGAAAGAGCCCGTGGTTCGGCAATTTGTGCCCGGGCAAGCCAATGACAATTCAGGGGCTCGCTCGATGGAAGTTCAACTGGCCGATGGGCGCTGGCTGCAAATCAACGAGCGCCGCACCAAGGATGGCGGTTTCGTTTCGGTGGGTACCGATATTACGGCACTAAAACAGCAAGAGGAGCGCTTGCTTCATTCCGAGCGTAATCTGATGATGACGGTGCGTGACTTGCAGAAGGAACGTCAACTCGCTGAAGAACAATCGCAAAGACTGGCCGAGCTTGCCGACAAATATGCCAGCGAAAAAACCCGGGCTGAGGCGGCAAACCGTTCAAAATCAGAATTCCTTGCCAATATGAGCCATGAACTGCGCACCCCACTGAACGCCGTCATCGGCTTTAGTGAAATCATGTCGCAGCAAATGTTTGGCCCCTTGGGCGCGCCCAAATATGGCGAATATGCTTCGGATATCCGCAAGAGCGGGCAATTTCTTCTTGATGTGATCAATGATATTCTTGATATGTCGAAAATTGAAGCAGGCCGTGTGGAGTTGGAGCCATCGGAGGTTGATCTTCACGTTGTGTTGGAGGATGTGTTGCGCCTGGTAGCGCCACGCGCTGCAGAAGGCAAAATCAATCTCAGCCTCGATATGACAAATGGGGCGCCCATTCAAGCTGATCGCCGCGCGCTGAAACAGGTGTTTATCAATCTGATTTCAAACGCCATCAAATTTACGCCAGAGGGCGGTGCTGTGACGATCAAGGTTAGCTCTGCCGCTGAAACCGTCAGTGTACAGATTATTGATACAGGCATTGGCATTCCCCAACGCGACATTCAGAAATTGGGACGGCCATTTGAACAGGTTGAAAACCAGTTTACCAAGAGCAAGGGCGGCTCGGGTCTTGGACTAGCGATTTCAAAATCATTGGTCGATTTGCATGGCGGCAGTTTGAAAATCACCAGCAAGGTGGGCAGCGGAACCACAGTCCATGTTGAACTTCCGGCCATCGCTATTGCGATCGTCCTTTCGGCCTAGCCCTGCTTATTGGGCTTGTGTGCTGCTCGGTCTCTGATGTCTGCTGCCAATTTCTTGCGTTCATCGGGTGTTAGTTTTCCGACCACATCAAGAATGAGCGCTTCGCCTTGAGAGGCAAGGCTGTTGCTGCCTGAGGTGAAATCATCAACAGCGGCCTTTGCTTTTATGGAGTCAAATTCCGGCTGTTCTATAACATCAGCAAATTTCAAAGCAGTGGCATCCGAAGCGTCGCGACTCTTTTCAAGATCGCCTTGCTTTGCCTTAAACACTGCCATCAATTCATGTCGCCTTTCATGTGACAACTCGGCAAAAAATTTACGCGGCAGAAGCTGGGCGCGCCCTTCCATCATGGCGCGTTGCCAACCGCCCCCTTTGATCTTGGCCCCAACTGCCGCCCCGCCGACCAAGAGGTTGGCCATGAGCGATAATACCAAAAGTGCGGCCCACCAAGGCGAGCGCAGTTCGGGCATAAATCGGCGCTTTGGGGCTGGAGGAACAAGTGTAGGTTCGGTCATGATAGATTATCCTCGGTCAGATCAACCACATCATCATTGCTAATGGGGGAGATTAAAACAGAAACGCTTTGGGTGAGTGTATCGGTTGAAAAAGGTAAATAGTCGGCAACCGCCTCATTCGACCCCAGCCACAGCCCAAGCATCAGCGAGGCCGCCAACGGCACGCCCGCCAGCCACAGCGAGGTTTTGCGCGCGCGCGGAAATGCAATCACATTGCTGGGCAGCACAAAATTTTCCAACTTTTCAAACAGACGGTTCTGAAAATCCGCCGCCGGAATAGGATGGCTGGCATAGGACAGCAATTGGTCAAGTTCAAAGTCGCTCAGTTCGACAGTTTCATTTTTACTCATCATCAGTCCCCATGAGATGCCAAGTTGGCCAGCAATAATCGGCCATTGGCCCCCAGTTTTTCTTTTAATCCACGCCGCGCCCGCGCCAGAAGCGACTCAAGCGCATCCACACTGATTTCCATGGCTGAGGCAGCGGCGATGTTGCTCATATGTTCAAAATGAACCAGTGCCAGCGCCAATTTCTGACGATCCGGCAAGCTGGCAATGGCGCTATCGATCACTTTCGCAACATAGGATTGATCCATTGCCATCGGCGCAGAAATAGTTGTGTCAGCAATCTCGCTGGCATGGTCAAGATCCAGCATTGGCTTACGCCGATAACGGTCCATAACCAGATTTGATGCCACACGCATAAGCCAGCCTTTCAATGCCCCGGCTTCGCGCAATTGGCCGGGGTTGTTCCATAGTTTTAAAAATGTCTCCTGCGCGATGTCGTCTGTATCCGCGTGGCCGCCATTCAGCCGCCACGCAACGCGGTAAACTTGTGCATGATAACGCCCCACAAGCACAGCAAAGGCTTGTTGGTTGCGCTGGGCCGAGGCTGCCAAAAGCTCCGCATCACTGGCATTTTGCCAATTCCTGGTGCTCGGCATAATTTGCCTATCTGCCATTAAGACTGCTTCCAACGCCTTGCGCCCATGCCCGTTGTTTCAATCTTAAGACGCCGCACATTTGAAAATCCGTCGTTTGCGTTTTCGCCGTTATTTTTAGCGCCCAATTATGTCTTCAAAAAGGGCCGCAATGCGAGCCTGCGTTTCGATTAGCAGCGCTTCTGCCGCCGCCACGTCTGGCATTGCGGCCGCGCGTGCCACCGCCTCATTCAGGCTTTTGGGGCTCATTTCAGGGCTATATTGTTGGGCAACGCAGAGGCGCAGCAATTGGGTTAATCGCTGGTAAAGCTGACAGGCGGTTAACAAATCAGTGGACTGTGCTGTTGATAGCAACCTCTCTTGCGTGGCGTTTAAAAGAGCTTGCTGAGTATTGGTATTGAGAATTTCCGCCTTGCCTGCAATCAACTGTAGATATTGCGCGATAAACTCAACCTCAACCAACCCGCCCTTGGCACGCTTAATGTCCCAAGGCCCCTGTTTTGCATGCTCATTCAACATTAAGTTCCGCATGTCGGAAACATCTTTGCGGGTCCTATCTTTGTCACGGGGCTCAAGCAGCGTGGTTCGAATTGATGCTTGAAGTTTGCTGCTCAGCTGTTGATCGCCTGCCACAACACGCGCTCGCGTCAGTGCAAGTTTTTCCCAGGTCCATGCTTCATCGGCTTGATAAGATATAAAACTTGAAAAACTGACGGCGACGGGGCCTTTGCTGCCCGATGGTCGCAACCGCAAATCCACTTCATAGAGTGTGCCCTCGGCGGTGGGGGCCGACAATGCTGAAATCAGTCGCTGCGTCAGCCTGGCATAATATTGATTGGGGCTGAGCGGTTTGGAGCCAGAGGATAGCTCGGCATTTGACGCATGATCATAAATCAGCATCAAATCCAAATCCGAACCGGCGGTCATTTCTTTGCCGCCGAGTTTCCCCAAGGCGACGATTGCGCATTGGCCTTGGTCGATCTCACCGTGGTTGAGGCGCATTTCCGAAACTGAAATAGCCAGAAGTTTTCTGAGGGCCTCATCGGCAATGCGCGAGAATCCTAGCCCCGCCTCGTCTCCGCTGATGGTTTCAGCCAGCAAACGCACACCCACTCTGAATTGATGCTCGCGCACCAAAACACGCGAACGATCCATCGCTTCATCCCGCGACAGCGAATCCGGGATTAGAAGGTCAAATTCATGCGAGAGTTGCTTTGCATCAGGCAGCGGCCTTACAAAATCGGGGCCAACCACGGCTTCAAGGGTACGCGGCTGTTTACTCAGTTGTTCAGCCAGCCTTGGCGCTTGGCCCAAAATCTGGGCAATCAACTCGAGCAAATCGGGATTGGCTTTCAACATCGAAAAAAGTTGTACACCAGAAGGCAGGCCCTTGAGGAATTGATCAAACGCGATAAATGCCTGATCGGGGTCGCCACGTTGGGCCAGTGTTTTGAGAAGTGCTGGCATTAATTCAGTGAGAATTTCACGGGCCCGGGCGGTTCTGGTGGCGGGATAACGGCCAAAATGCCAGCCCCTGATCGTGGCCGAAACTTCAGAGGCTTCATGAAAGCCCATGCGCTCTAAAGTTTCAATGGTGGCGGGATCATCTTCACCGCCTGTGAAAACCAAACTCCCACTTTCACCGCCGAGCGTGCCAGCATCTTCAAACAGCGCCGCATAATGGTGTTGCACTGTCTCCAGTGTGGCACGCAATTTCATTGAAAGTTCATCGCCATCCTTGAACCCGCTGAAGCGTGCGAAACTTTCAAAGGCGTTTGGTTCTGATGGCACGATATGACTTTGCTGATCATCCACCATTTGCACGCGGTGTTCCAACATGCGCAAAAAGCAATAAGCGCCTTTGAGTTCGCTTGCGGTTTGCACCTCAATCCATTTTGCTTCGGCCAAGGCATCAAGCATTGCCAAAGTCGAACGGCCACGCAGTTTTGGGTTTCGCCCACCCGCAATCAGTTGCTGGGTTTGCACAAAGAATTCAATCTCTCGAATGCCGCCACGGCCCAATTTCAAATTGTGGCCCTTTACAGCAATTTCGCCATGGCCTTTCACGGCGTGGATTTGGCGCTTCAAGGATTGCACATCGGCAATCGCCGCATAATCAAGATATTTGCGCCAGATGTAGGATGTCAGACGTTTCAGGAATTCTTCGCCGAGTGTGATGTCTCCTGCCGCTGGCCGCGCTTTAATCATGGCAGCGCGTTCCCAGTTCTGGCCCTGGTTTTCGTAATAGATTGCTGCTGCTTCAAGTGCGATGGCCACTTGCGTGGCGCGGGGGTCGGGCCGCAAACGCAGATCAACGCGGAAAACATAGCCATCTTCGGTGATGTCCTGCAGCAGGCTCACTAATTCGCGTGTGAAGCGCACGAAGAAGATTGATGGTTCCAAGCCTTCTGCCAAGGGCGTGGTTTCAGGATCATAAAGTATGATCAAATCAATATCGCTGGAATAATTGAGTTCAAATGCACCATGTTTGCCCATGGCAAGAACGACATAGCCACAATTCAGCGATGGATGATCCAAATCACGAAGTTTGAGTTTCCCTTTGCGAGCATAATCCAGCAACAGAAAATTGATTGCTGCATTCAGGCAGGCATCGGCAAACTGGGTGAGCGCTTGTGTCACTTGAATGACATCCCAAACGCCACCCAAATCTGCCAAAGCGATCAAAAGCGCGGCCTGTTGCTTTTTCAGCCTTAAACCAGAAGCGATTTCGTCTTTGGACTGAAGCCGGCTTAACTCCAAAACTTCAATATAGATGTCGTTCAATCGTTTTTCTGGCTCGGCATTAATCAGAGCTGCAACGAAAGCACTTTGTTGCAAAATCAATTTTGTGAGATAGGGCGAACCACAAATGGCGGCTTCGACCAGTTCTTTGACTGGCTGCAAAGTTTGCATCGCGGTGGCATCACAATCATGCCAAAAATTGGCGCTTGCTTGCGCGTCGACGCTTTGCACATGCGCAAAGTTCATGCGCGCGATAAAACTATTTTTGTCCACAACGTTGTTTTAGGACGGCTGGTTGTAAAGGGGAAGCCGCAGAATGGCGCGTAGGCCCGGATTATTATCGGCTAATTGAAGTTGGCCGCTGTGCAGCGTCATCACGCTGGCCACAAGGCTTAAGCCCAAACCATTGCCTGGCTTTGAGCGGCTTTCATCCAGGCGCACAAAGCGGTCGAGCACGCGTTCGCGATCTATTTCTGGGATGCCAACACCACTATCAGACACCTCGACGACAACTGTTTGATCTTCAACACGGCCACGCACAGTGATTTCGGCACTTTTCTCAGCTCCACCGCTGCCATATTTCATGGCATTATCGATCAAGTTATTGAGGGCCTGAGCCAAAAGTTGCCGATCACCACGCACACGCAAGCCGGGGGTTGATTCCAGTTTCAACGATCCACCAGCTTCTTCGACCAACGGTTCATAAAGCTCCACAACATCTGTTAAAGTGTCATTGAAATCAAGCGCTTGCAGGCCTTGACGCATTTGACCCGATTCCGCCTGAGCAATTGAAAGAAGCGCATTGAAAGTGCGCAAAAGCTTGTCGCATTCTTCAATCGTTTGATTGAGGGCTGCTTCATATTCGGGTTTGTTATTCTGGCGTAAGGCTGCCTCTACGCGGGCGCGCATTCTGGTGAGCGGCGTTTTAAGGTCATGAGCCACATTGCTCGAAACTTCTTTCATGCCCGTCATCAATCGTTCAATTTGAGAAAGCATTTCATTGAGCGATCCGGCCAATCGGTCAAGCTCATCGTTTGATCCCGAAACCGGCATTCGCTGTGAAAGATCGCCGGTCATGATCATTTGGCTCGCGTCGGTAATGGCATCAACCCTCTTTAAAAAATTGCGACTCATCAGATAACCACCGCCCAGACCTAAAATAAGAGATAGCCCAACGGCCCAGTATAATGATTGACTGATCAAGTCTCGAAACTGACGCAGTTCGTGAACGTCATTGCCGACTAACAGCTCATAGTCGCCGATCAGTTCCACATGATAGGCATGCACAAGATGCAGAACTTTATTTTCCCCTTTGCCTAATGCGACAGGAAAATCGACCCAGCTCTGATCTTTCAGGTTTGAAGCCGGCATAGTGATGTCATCACCTGCGACATGTTCATGTTTTGAATCCGTAAGCAAATAGATTGTGCTGTCACTATCGCGGCTTCGCCGCTCAACAGTTTCCACAAGGCCCGGCAGTCCACGCTCACGATATTGCTCGGCCAAGCCCAGCACTTCGGCGGTTATTGTGGCTTCGGTTTGGCGTTCAAGCAAACCCACCGTATTGTAATAGATATAGGCCAACAGGGCAGCGGCTGAAAAGACAAAGACCAGCAGATAAATGGCTGCCAGTCTAAAGGTCGAGGTTTGGAATATATTGGCTTCAGCGGGCACGGATCATATAGCCTGCCCCGCGCACTGTTTGCAGCAAAGGTTCGGCAAAGCCCTTGTCGAGTTTTGCACGCAACCGCGAAACATGCACATCAATCACGTTGGTTTGCGGATCAAAGTGATAGTCCCACACATTTTCCAGCAACATCGTGCGCGTAACGATGTGACCGGCATTACGCACCAGATATTCGAGCAATTTAAATTCCCGTGGCTGCAACACAATGGGTTTGCCGCCGCGGGTTACGGTGCGGCTCATCAGATCAATTTCCAAATCCAAGGCTTTGAGTTTGGCTTCTTTTGGATCGAGCAGTTTTCGGCTGCCGAGGCCCTCTACGCGGGCCAGGAGTTCGGCAAAGGCATAGGGTTTGGCCAGATAATCATCGCCGCCGGCGCGCAAACCTTTCACCCGCTCATCAACATCGCTAAGGGCGCTCAGAATCAGGACGGGGGTTTTGAGATCTGCGGCGCGCATACGCTGAATAATGGTCAAACCATCCATCAGCGGCAACATGCGGTCGATGATGCAAACATCGTGAACGCCTTCAAGCGCAAGATTAAGCCCCTGCAGGCCTTCTGCCGCCAAATCAACAATATGGCCGCTTTCCTTGAGGCCTTTTACCAGCCAGGAAGCGGCATCGCGATCATCTTCAATCACCAATATACGCATGGGAAATTCTGTGCCCGGAAGGGCATGACTTGTCAATTCTGCCGGTTGCATGATGTTGCTCTCTTGTGATTGGGAAAAAGGGGCGCGGAGACTAGTTCATCGGGGGAACGCCGGGGGGATGGCGACCAGTCTCCGCGCTTATCAAGTGCAGGCCTGCTAGCGGGGACAGCGGCCAAGCACCTGTTCTCTACAGATTGGCCGCTATTCCTGTTCACGGGCCAATCAACCTTTTGCGTGCGGCAAGGCCACAAAACGCTGGCCATCGGCATTGCGCACCAGCATCAGTACCTTTTTGCCATCTGCGCCTTTTAACGCAGTGGCCACCGCTGCCGGATCATTCACTTGGGTTCCGGCCACTTCGACGATAATATCGCCTTCCTTCAATCCACGTTCTGCCGCAGGCGAATTCGGGTCAACCTTGGTGACCTTAACACCTGCACCGTCATCTGCCGTTGCCACTTCCAAACCATAGGTCGAAAGTGCGCCGGTTTTCGTTTCTTCCACCTTTGCCGAAGCCATTTGCGGATCGCTTGGCATAGTGGCCAAAGTCACCGAAACAGTCTGCGGTTTATGGTCACGAATGATCGATAGCTGCACCACTTTGCCAGGGGCCACATGGGCAATATCCTTGGCCAAGTCGCGGGCATCGGAAATATCGGTGCCATCTACTTTCAATATCGTATCACCCGCTTTCAGGCCTGCCTTCAATGCTGGCGAACCCTGGGTTAACTCAGAGATAATAGCGCCTTTGGCATTTTCAAGACCCAGGCTTTCGGCAATATCAGCTGTCACCGGTTGAATTTGCACACCGAGCCAGCCGCGCGTTACTTTATGGTTGGTTTTCAGGCTTTCAATCACGCTTGTTGCAGTTGAAGCGGGAATGGCAAAACCAATGCCAACCGAACCACCCGATGGTGAGAAGATTGCGGTGTTGATGCCGACAACTTCGCCACTCAAGTTAAACGTCGGGCCGCCGGAATTGCCTTTGTTGATCGAGGCATCAATCTGCAGGAAATCATCATAGGGGCCAGAGCCAATATCGCGGCCCCTTGCTGAGACGATGCCTGACGTAACCGTGCCGCCCAAACCGAATGGATTGCCCACAGCCATCACCCAATCGCCCACTTTGGCTTCGGTTTTGGTGAAATCAACATGCGGAAAAGTCTTGTCCGATTTGATTTTGAGAAGTGCCAAATCTGTCTTGGGATCGGTGCCAATGACGGTTGCATCGAACTTATCGCCATTCTGGAAGGAAACCTTCACTTCATCAGCATGTTCAACCACATGGTTGTTGGTGACAACATAGCCATCGGAGGTGATCACAAAGCCAGAACCCAATGCCATGCCACCACCCTGTGGGGCTTGCGGCATGCGATGCTTAAACTGTGGGAATTGGTCGAAGAAATCTTTAAGTCCGGGGGGAAGCTGGTCAGCGCCCTCGCCATCACCACCTTGGGCTACAACAGCGGCATTGGTGAACTTCACCTCAACACTCACCACTGACGGCATCACTTTTTCAACCAGCGGCGCAAGGCTTAGATGCGGATCAAAAGACAAAACCTGTTCGGCATGAACCATGGTTGGTGGCAAAGCGATCAGCGATGACGTTAGAACAGTGGCGCCCAGCAGGCCTGCTGTGAAAAGTCCAAGAATTGTTTTTTTGGTGAGAGCAAAAGTTGAAGGCATGTTTCAATCTCCATTAAGTCGATGATGGAGATATACGACCGCATGAATTACGCGGTTCTTACTCCGCTGTGAATGTTTCGTAAGTCTTGCGGCGGATTGATGGCCAAGGCTTTGAACTGTGGCGATTTTCGGGTGGGATCACGGTTTATTGATTGGCGCCCTTGCCCAGTTTAACGCCTTTGGCTTTCAAGCTCTCTGCCAATTCTTTGGGCATATAGTTTTCATCATGCTTGGCCAGCACTGAGTCGGCAAGAAAAGTGCCGTCAGATTGCATCGTGCCCTCGGCCACGGCACCCTGGCCTTCCCTGAACAAATCCGGCACGGCACCAGAATAAACAACTTTCAAGGTCTTGATCGTATCCGTCAGCACGAATTCCTGATGAATGCCGTCACCCTTGTTCCAGCTTCCCGCCGCCACCATGCCACCCAGTCTAATGCGCTGGCCGGGCTTAACTGCTTTCTCGGCCAGCTCACTTGGCGTATAAAAAAATACGATCGAGTCTTTCATGGCACTGGCGACGAGAAACACAGCCAAGCTCAAAAGCGCCAATGCACTCAAGATCATTGCCAATCGTTTTTGTTTGCGGGTCATGGGCTTATCTAATCATTTTGGGGTGAGTTGCGGGATGTTGCATTGTCGCATGGGGTTCAGTTGGTGTCGGAAAGCATTGGAGAGGCTAGGTTCAATCTGTTAGATAGGGCCATTCACGGGATACACCACATGAAGCCTCGTTATTCCATATTTTCGCTGGCCCGCAATGCCATGAACTATCACAAGGATTGGGAACGCGCCTGGCGTTCGCCAAACCCAAAGGCCGAATATGATGCCGTGATCGTTGGTGCTGGCGGGCACGGCTTGGCCACGGCCTATTATCTCGCCAAAAACCATGGGCTTACCAACATCGCCGTTGTCGAAAAAGGCTGGCTGGGCGGCGGCAATACGGGCCGCAACACCACCATCATCCGCTCGAATTATTTGCAGGATGCATCGATTGCCATTTATGAATTGGCGCGTTCGCTTTATGAGGGCCTGTCTCAAGAACTGAATTATAATATGATGTTCAGTCCGCGTGGCTTGATGATGCTGTGCCAGACGGAGCATGAATTCCGCGCCATGAAGCGCACGTCTCACGCCAATCGTCTGGCCGGGCTTGACTGCCGCATGATCTCGCCTTCCGAAGTGAAAGCAATTGCACCAATCATTAACACTGATGCTGAATGCCGCTATCCGATTTTGGGTGCCTATTATCAACCCCGCGGCGGCACCGGCCGGCATGATGCTGTGGCTTGGGGCTATGCGCGCGGCGCTGATGCCATGGGTGTGGATATTATCCAGAACTGCGAAGTCACCGGCATTTGGCGCGAAGGCGGCAAGGTGACGGGGCTTTCCACATCCAAGGGTGAAATCAAAACCAAGAAGATTGGCGTGGTCACTGCGGGTCATGTTTCCACCATCATGGATATGGCGGGCGTGCGCATGCCGATTGAAAGCATGTGCTTGCAAGCGCTGGTTTCCGAACCGATCAAGCCGGTGCTGGATTGTGTGGTGATGGCCAATACCGTGCATGGCTATATGAGCCAATCTGACAAGGGTGAGCTTGTCATTGGTGGCGGCACTGATCCTTACAATAATTATTCGCAGCGTGGATCATTCACAGCACTTGAGCATACTGTCACTGCACTGGTTGAAACCTTTCCGATCATCTCGCGCCTCAGGATGCTTCGCCAATGGGGCGGCATTGTCGATATGACGGGGGACCGTTCACCGATTCTCTCAAAGACTGATATTGATGGGCTTTATGTGAATTGCGGTTGGGGTACTGGTGGTTTTAAAGCCATTCCGGGTTCGGGCTTGGTGTTTGCAGATACAATGGCCAATGATCGCCCGCATCCGATTGCGGCACCATTCAGCTTAAATCGTTTCAAAGAAGGCCGCCTCATTGATGAGAGCGTGGCCGCCGCTGTGGCGCATTAAGGGAGTTACGCGATGATCATTGTAAACTGCCCTGTGTGTGGCGCTGAAGGCGATGAGACTGATTTTCATTATGGTGGTCAGGCGCATGTGCGCAGGCCTGCCACGACCGATGCAGTAAACATCACGGATGAAGAACAGCGCGATTATTTATTCATTCGTCACAATCCAAAAGGTTTGCATTTCGAACGCTGGCGCTGTGATCGCGGTTGCGGAAAGTGGTTCCATGCGGCGCGTGATACGGTGACGCTGGATTTCAAAGCCTATTACGGCATTACCGAACTGCCACCTGCTGAGATCATGGCTGAGGCCAAAGGTCCGTGGGCGGATTATTTTAAATCAGTTGCGAAGGCAAAGAAATAATGGCCAGCAAACCTTATCGTTTATCGCAAGGCGGCAGCAGCATTGATCGCACGCGCAAAGTTGTTTTCAGCTTTGATGGCAAAGATGTTTCAGGTTTTGCCGGTGATACATTGGCTTCCGCCGTGCTGGCATCGGGCCAGAAGATCTTTGGCCGCAGCTTTAAATATCATCGTCCACGCGGACTGGTGGGCTTGGGCTCAGAAGAAATGAACGCGCTGATTGGTGTGGGTGTTGGCCACAAGTACGAGCCCAATTTGCGCGCCACACAGATTGAAATTTTTGATGGGCTAACCGCGACAAGCCAGAACCGCTGGCCATCGCTGAAATATGACATAGGTGCTATTAATAGCAAGTTCTCGCGCTTCTTGCCCGGCGGTTTTTACTACAAAACATTCATGTGGCCGCGCTCATTTTGGAAACATGTGTATGAGCCATTTATCCGCAAATCAGCAGGCTTAGGCAAAGCGCCGGAAGGCCGCGACACAGACGCTTATGAACATATGCATGTTCATGTTGATGTGATTGTAATTGGCGCTGGCATTGCTGGTCTCGTTGCCGCGGAAGCTGCGGCGGCCGCAGGTGCCAAGGTTTTGCTGTGTGATGAAAACCCGGTTCTCGGTGGCATTGCTGATCTGACAGCAGGCAAGATTGATGGTGTAGGTGTAGCGGATTATGCAAAGGCTGCAGCTGCGCGCCTTTCCACATTACCCAATGTGCATATTCTTTCACGCACCACAGTGGTTGGCCATTTCCATCAAAACTATTTGATGGCGTTTGAGCGTGTGGGCGATCACGACCCTGAAATTCTTGCATCAGGCGCACCAAAGCATCGCTTTTGGAAAATTCGGAGCTCTCATGTGATCATTGCGACGGGAGCACTCGAACGCCCGATTGCATTTGCCAATAATGATCGGCCCAACATCATGCTCGCCTCCACTGTTCGCGGCATGGTCAGTCGCTTTGCAGTAACGCCAGGTAACACTGGCATTGTGTTCACCAATAATGACGATGCCTATCTGACAGCCTTTGCACTCAAAAAAGCTGGTGTAAATGCCCTCGTAGTCGATTCACGTTCGCGTTCCGATGGCGATCTCGTGAAGCGCGCGATTGCTGAGGGCATTGATGTTTCACTGGGCTCGGTGATCTCGGCCGTTGAAGGCACATTGGAAGTTAAAGCTGTGAAGATCGCCGCTTATCGCAAAGGCCAAGGCCGCGTGATCACCGAAAAGCGCGTGGAATGTGATTTCATCGCCATGTCAGGCGGGTGGAACCCTGCGCTACATCTGTGGTGCCATAATGGTGGCAAGATTAAGTTTGACGACACATTGCAAAGTTTCCGTCCGCTTTCGCACACCGATGCGATAACGGCGATTGGGGCTGCAAACGGCACGATGAGTGTGGCCGATACTTTGGCCGAAGCGCAAGTCGCCGGTGAAACAGCTGCGAAATCCGTTCTCAAGAAAGCCAAGACCGTAAAAGCCTCAAAGCTTAAAATCGAAGAACCAACACGCGGCGCATTGGAGTCACTTTGGTTTGCGCCAGCCACCGGCAACTATAATGAAGGCAACAAGCACTTCATCGATTTCCAGAATGACGTGACGGCGGCTGATTTGGAACTGGCGCAACGTGAAGGCTATGAGTCGGTCGAGCACACCAAGCGCTACACCACATTTGGCATGGCAACCGATCAAGGTAAGACCTCGAACCTCAATGGTTTAGGTGTGCTTTCAGAAGCCACGGGCAAAACCATCCCGGAAATCGGCACCACGACATTCCGCCCACCCTATACGCCCTATTCATTTGGTTCCATTGCAGGTGCGCATACCGGTTCATTGTTCCTGCCTATCCGCCGCACACCGATGTTCAACTGGCACAAGCAACATGGCGCAACTTTTGAACCCGTGGGCCAATGGCGGCGCGCTTACACTTATACTCAGGTCGGCGAAGATAAGCATGCTTCAATCAATCGCGAAATCCTCTGTGTACGGAACAAAGTGGGGATGCTCGATGCCTCGACCCTTGGCAAGATTGAAATCAAAGGGCCCGATGCAGCCGAGTTCCTCGACCGCATGTACACCAACACCTACTCTACCCTTAAAGTTGGTCGCTGCCGTTATGGCTTGATGATGAATGAGTTGGGTTTCCTCACTGATGATGGTGTGACGGTGCGTTTGGGCGAAGATCATTTCCTCATGCACACCACATCAGGTGGCGCTGACCGCATCGCCGCATGGCTTGAGGAATGGTTGCAAACCGAATGGACGCAATACAAAGTTTTCGTAACGCCTGTGACGGAGCAATGGGCACAGTTTGCGGTGGCTGGCCCCCGTGCGCGCGATGTGTTGGCGAAGCTTGATCCGGACTTTGACATCTCGAATGAAGCGTTTCCGCATATGTCGTTTAAGCAAGGCCATATTGGTGGCTATCCGGTGCGGGTTTACCGCATCAGCTTCTCGGGCGAACTTTCCTATGAAGTGGCCACGCCTGCCAATTTCGGCCAAGG
>JAYVXY010000165.1:0-4910 GCA_043784785.1 Aestuariivirga sp.
CGCTGCCGTCAGCGATGTCTTGCCATGGTCAACGTGGCCAATCGTGCCTATGTTGCAATGTGGCTTGTCGCGGTTGAATTTCTCTTTGGCCATGGCTTACTCCATCAATCCTAAATAACTTTAAGCGTATTTCTTTTTAACTTCGTCAGCTTCGTTCCGTGGAACTTGCTCGTAGTGATCAAACTGCATCGTGTATGAAGCACGACCCTGGCTCATCGAGCGCAGATTGTTAATGTAACCAAACATATTGGCCAGCGGCACCATAGCGTTCACGATCTGCGCGTTGCCGCGTGTCGTTGTGCCCATGATCTGACCACGACGTGAGTTCAAATCGCCAATCACGCCACCCAGATATTCTTCAGGCGAAGTGCACTCAACCTTCATGATAGGTTCCAGCAAAACCGCACCAGCTTGTTCGAAAGCTTCGCGCATTGCCGCGCGGGTTGCGATTTCGAAGGCAATCGCAGAGGAGTCAACGTCATGGTATGCGCCGTCGATCAGAGCAACCTTCATGTCAACAACCGGAAAGCCGATCACAGGGCCAGAAGACAGAACCGAGTTCAAGCCTTTTTCAACGCCGGGGATATATTCCTTCGGAACCGAGCCGCCGACCACACGTGATTCAAACGAGTTGCCAGCACCTTTTTCCGCAGGTTCGATTTCAAGAATAACGCGCGCGTATTGGCCTGTACCGCCGGTCTGCTTCTTGTGGGTGTAATCCTTGGTGATCTTGCGGGTGATCGCTTCGCGGTAAGCAACCTGCGGCGCACCAACGGTAACTTCAACCTTGTGGGTACGCTTCAAAATATCGACCTTAATGTCGAGGTGAAGTTCGCCCATGCCCTTGATGATGGTTTCACCAGACTCAGAGTCAGTTGAAACGCGGAAAGAAGGATCTTCAGCAGCAAGCTTATACAAGGCCACGGCCATCTTTTCTTGGTCAACTTTGGTCTTAGGCTCAACCTTCATTTCGATAACTGGCTCAGGGAATTCCATCTTTTCGAGGATCACTGGCTTGGCTGGATCGCACAGCGTGTCGCCAGTGCGGGTATCTTTTAAGCCTACGAGAGCAACGATGTCGCCAGCGTGGGCTTCAGCAATTTCTTCGCGGTTGTTGGCGTGCATGAGAACCATGCGGCCGACGCGCTCCGTCTTGTCGCGGGTTGAATTCAAAAGCGAAGTGCCCTTGCCCAACACGCCGGAATAAATGCGGCAGAATGTAAGAACGCCATATTGGTCATCCATCAACTTGAATGCGAGAAGAGCCAGTGGCTCAGTATCAGACGATGGACGTGTGGTTTCGCCACCGGTCTTCACATCAATGCCCTTAATGGCAGGACGATCCAAAGGTGAAGGCAGATAATCGCAAACAGCGTCAAGCAAAGGTTGAACACCCTTGTTCTTGAAAGCTGACCCACAAAGCACTGGGAAGAACGAAGCGTTCAAAACAGCCTTGCGCAGAAGACGCTTAATTGTGGGGTTATCCATCTCAACACCGTTGAGATAATCTTCCATCGCCTTGTCATCAAGCTCAGCGCAGGCTTCAATCATATCAGCGCGGGCCTGCTTGGCGGCATCCAACATGTCAGCTGGAATTTCTTCGTCATGAAAGGAGGCACCGAGCTCTTCATTGTCCCAGATAACAGCCTTCATGCGAACCAGATCAACGATACCCTTAAATTCAGCTTCGGCACCAATAGGCAACTGAATAGGAACAGGGCGTGCGCCCAAACGTTCACGTATATCCTTCAGGCACTGCTCAAATGAAGCACCAGTCTTGTCCATCTTGTTGCAGAACACGATGCGCGGAACCGCATATTTGTCGCCTTGGCGCCAAACGGTTTCGGTTTGTGGTTCAACGCCCTGGTTTGAATCGAGCACACACACAGCACCATCAAGCACACGCAGCGAACGTTCAACTTCAATGGTGAAATCAACGTGGCCAGGAGTGTCAATGATATTGAGGCGCATGCCGTTCCAAACGGTCGTCGTCGCAGCCGAGGTAATGGTAATGCCGCGCTCTTGCTCTTGCTCCATGAAATCCATGGTCGCTGCGCCGTCATGCACTTCGCCAATCTTGTGGGTCTTGCCGGAATAATACAAAATCCGCTCAGTTGCAGTCGTCTTGCCAGCATCAATGTGTGCCATGATGCCGAAGTTACGATAGTTCTGAAGTTCGTGAGTGCGTGCCATAATAATCTCTTACCAGCGGTAATGGCTGAATGCGCGGTTCGCTTCGGCCATCTTGTGGGTGTCTTCGCGCTTTTTGACAGCAGTGCCACGATTGTTGCCAGCATCCAGCAACTCAGCCGAAAGACGTTCAACCATGGTTTTTTCATTGCGGCCACGAGCCGCGGTAATGATCCAGCGAATGGCCAAGGCCTGACGGCGTTCAGCACGAACTTCAACTGGAACTTGGTATGTTGCACCACCAACGCGGCGCGAACGAACTTCAATGGCCGGAGCCACATTGTCGAGCGCCTGATGGAACAACTGAATTGGATCAGCCTTAGACTTGGCAATCACCAAATCGAAAGCACCATAAACAATGCCTTCAGCAACTGATTTTTTGCCTTGGGTCATGAGGTTGTTCATGAACTTCGACAAAATGAGATCACCGAACTTAGGATCGGGATTGATAACGCGTTTTTCGGCGCGATGGCGACGTGACATATCTTGATCCCCTTACTTTGGACGCTTCGCGCCGTAAAGCGAACGACGCTGACGACGCTTTGGCAGGCCTTGGGTATCCAAAACACCGCGGATGATGTGATAACGAACGCCTGGCAAATCCTTCACACGGCCGCCACGGATCATGACAACACTGTGCTCTTGAAGATTGTGGCCTTCACCTGGAATATAGCTCACCACTTCGAAACCATTGGTCAGACGAACCTTGGCCACCTTGCGGAGAGCAGAGTTCGGCTTCTTTGGTGTTGTGGTATAAACACGTGTGCAAACACCACGCTTTTGCGGGCAAGCTTGCATCGCCGGAACCTTGTTCCGGTAGGTTGGCGCAAGTCGAGGCTTGCGGATCAACTGGTTGATAGTAGGCATTCGGCCCATCACCCTTTAAAATCTGTTGGACCGGATCAAACACAATTGAGCACTACAACGATCCAGTCCGGACCCGCCATAGCGCCAAAACCAGAGGCTCAACACAACCGGCCAGGTTGGCGAAGAGCATGACCTTGAATTCATTTCATTTTACGTCCGTGTCAGCGTTTTGAGACACATGATCTCAACGGCCTGCCTTTCGGAAGTGGGCGTTTCATAGGGGCAGAGTCGCCGCCCGTCAACCCCGAATTTGCGAAATAATCATGACGATTTAACCTTTCCTTGCCCCTTAAAGCCAAAACCGACATATTGCAGTGCAAAATAACCGGAAGCGGATGCAACACATATCAATTCCCCTTCAAACCGTCATGTCATTTTTGCATTCCTCGCTGCAATTCCACCTAAATTCTTGGAATCAGACGCTCCCCTTTCTTGCCGTAATTGGGCCACCCTCGCGCCACATCCCTCACCCACATTCCGACTCGGACGGCGACATGAAACATCGATAACCCAAACACAAGAGGGGAGAATATCACGATGACCATGCCGCAACGACACTGGTGGCACGAACTCAACACCTGGGAACCTGAGGTCGCCTTGGCTTTTTATGGCCGTACCTTGGGGTGGGAGTTTGAGCCTTCACCATTACCTGATGGCGCAGCCTATTGGATTGCCCGCAAAGACGGCAAGCCTGTGGGCGGAATCTTCGAACTCACCGCACCCGAATATGACGGCATCCCATCGCATTGGATGACCTATCTCTCGGTAGCCGACATGATCAAGGCCGAACAAAACACCTCCAATGCGGGCGGCGAAGTGATGCGCTCTCCGGTGCGCATTCCAGGCGTGGGCAAACTCGCCGTGGTCACCGATGCCACGGGCGCACTGATCGGGCTGATCGAGCCAGATCACGCTCATGCGCTGGCTGTGACGCATTAATAACCACCCAATCGCTGCCTCATCCTGAGGTGCGAACGAAGTGAGCCTCGAAGGACTGCCCCGACCATGGTGCAGGCCCTTCGGGGCTCAACTGCGCTGAGCACCTTTAGGATGGGAGCACAAGAATGGTAGTGACACTCGAGAAGAATTGGCACTAGCGCCATGGCCGAGCAGTATCTACGTTATATCCCCATGTTCCTCGCCCTCGCCTGCCTTATCATCTTCCTTGCCGCCATTGTGCGCGGGTTTTCGGGGTTTGGGTTTTCGCTGTTGACGATCACGGCGCTGTCGCTGATTTATCCACCTGCGCAAATCATCCCTTCGATCTTCATGCTGGAACTGGCAGCCAGCCTCAATCTGCTGCCCTCGATCTGGAAAGACATTCATTGGAAATCATTAGGCCCCCTTACGCTTGGATGCCTGATCGCCACGCCCATCGGCGTATGGGCGCTGGCCAATATCGCCCCTGCCCCCATGCAAATCGCCATGAGCATATTTGTGTTGGGGGCTGCTTATCTGATGTGGCGCGGCTTTGCTTTGAAAACCATGCCGGGGCCTGTGGCATCGACAATGGCAGGCGCTGCTTCGGGGCTTGCCAATGGCGCGTTCGGAATCGGCGGGCCACCTGTCGTGTTGTTCTATTTCGCTTCGCCGGCTGGAAACTTGGCGGGGCGCGCCTCGCTCGTGACCTTCTTCCTGGCGACTGACTTGATTGGCCTCGCCAATCAATCTGTACACGGATTAATAACCAGGGAGACCGCGATCCGCGCAGTGGTCTATTTGCCCGCCCTGCTGGCTGGCGTTTGGGTGGGGGCACGGAGTTTTAAGGGAACTGACCCAGAGAAGTTCCGTAAATATGTGTTGGCGATTTTGGCAGTGTTGGCTGTGGTGACGATGGTGAAGGCCATCACGCA
>JAYVXY010000166.1:0-15160 GCA_043784785.1 Aestuariivirga sp.
TTGATTGAACTGGATCCGCCCAAGACTTTGCCTCGCGGCCAATAGAACTCGCGATTTTCGCATTCCAGCTGGGCAACGGTATGATATCCCCAGTCATAGTGCCCGGACATCATGAGATTGCGGTGTCCGCCCGGGGCTCTGATATAGGGGTTAGAGTCTGGTCCGCCCGCCTCCAGCAGAACAACTTGCGTCTTTGGGTCAGCACTCAGGCGGTTCGCCAAGACACAGCCCGCTGACCCGGCTCCCACGATAATGTAATCAGTCATGGCCTACCTCCATCGCGGTGTTTGCGTTCTCGTTTCATCGATCAGCCAGGGAACGCCACAGAAATCCATCTGGCAGGGTGCGGTCGAGGATGATGCTTTTTTCCAGTGCCTTGTTCTTTTCCGGAAAATCTTCTCGATAATGGCTGCCCCGGCTTTCAGCGCGTAGGCTGGCGGCCTTGGTAATCATCGAACTCACATCCAGCATATTGTCGAGTTCAATGCCGGCCCGCAGATCAGGGGCATTGGCTACGGGCACATCCTCTTGAAGCCGTTTGCGCAGGTCTGAACATTCTTCAGCCATATGAGCAAGACCATTGGCTGTGCGAATAACCAACAGGCTTCGGTTGGCAGCTCGCTGTATGGCTTGCTTGATGTCACCGGTGGTCGATTGGCCACGCTTAGACCATTTGCCAACGGCATCATAAATCTCCTGAGTTATGTTTACTGATGATGCATGTCCAATTCCAAGGGCACGTGCGCCGGCATGGCGACCCGCGCGCGCACCAAATACCTGGCAGGTGACAGACATGTTGCCACCGAGGCGGTCGGCCCCATGGGGACCAGCCGCCACTTCACCCGCGGCATAGAGACCGGGCAAACTTGATTGGGCATTGCCGTCAATCAGGATGCCGCCATTGATGGCGTGGGCTGAGCAGGCAATCTGAACCTTTTCCTTGTAGAGGTCCACGCCACGTTTCAGATACCATTCATGCGTCATTTTCCACATGCGCGCGAAACTGCGGTCCTCTTGCGCCAACATGACGTTGAAATCAGTATCAAGGAAATCAAGCCAGACGCCCCCTTCAGGAGAGCCGCGGCCTTCGTTGATTGCTTTCTGCACAGAGATTTCGATGTAACGCGAAATATCGCTGGAGCTGAACGGGAAGTGGCGCTGCTTTTCGTGGATCACCTCTTCTTGGATGAGACCCGGTGGCAGATAATCTGGAAGGAATGCCTTGCCATCCTTGTCGGTCAGATTGGGACGGCCATCCCACATGTAATTGCCGAAAAGATTGACGAAGGGATGAATGAGACTGATCCCCGCCTGCATGAATTCCATATTGGCTAGTTGCGCGCCGGCGCGATGTGCCATGGCATAACCATCGCCTGTGATGTCACTGGGATAAAGATTGGTAGCGAACAGATGGCTCGCACCGCCCGTGGTCAAAATCGTGGACGCCGCGCGAATGACGACGGGATTTCCCTCGCCATCAAGTCCCCATGCGCCCGTGCATTCGCCATTTTCCGTAATGAGGTCGACAATCATGAGATTGTCGATGACTTTGATGCCGCGGCGTGAAGCCTCGCCACCAAGAGCCCTCACGATTGGCTTGAAGTGGTCCTGAATGACATGCGAACGCGGCCGTGACGAAAAACAGGCCTTGTAGACAAGATAGCCGCCTCTGGGGCTGCGTTCGAAATGCACCCCATAACGCTCAAGATATTCGAGGGCGCTCTTCGCTTCGCTGGCAAGAATCTGGCCAAGCTTCGGGTCAGACATGCACTGGGCAGCGGTCAGGATGTCTGCCAAGAAAACATCCGGGTTATCGCCTTCTTTTCCGGCATCATCGGGAACATTGAACGCGCCCACTTCAGCTAGGCTGTGAAATGTTGCTCCGCTTTTCTTGAATTCACCTTTGATCGCAACCAGAACCTCAGCACCTGTGTCACTGGCCTCCAAGATCGCCCGCAACGCAGCAGCGCCTGAACCCACAACGAGAACTCCGGTTTTGATCTCTTTGATTTCCGACTTCATCTCACTGGGCTCCGTCGATCATATGAAATGCCGCTGATCCATGTGCTTCAATGTGTCAGACACTGCAACGTCAAAAGGGATCAGGTCGAGAATGTGTTTTCTGATGTCGACACCGGGCGCATGCTCTTCTAGAAGAAGTCCATGCGGCTGAAGAGAGAAGACAGCCCTTTCTGTGACGTAGATGACTTTCTGCTCTTTGAATACCCCCTGATGGCCATTGAAGGTGATCTGCTCCACGTCCTTCACAAACTTGGAATTGCGACCCTCAGTTTTGATTTTGAGTTGGCCCCCCACAAATTCGACATCGAGACCGCCCGCACTGAAGCTTCCACAGAACACGATGCGCCTGGTTTTGTGTGTGATATCGATGAAGCCGCCGCAACCCGGAACGATGCCGTTGAACTTGCTAACATTGACGTTCCCGAATTTGTCTATCTGGCCAATTCCCAAAAAGGAAATATTGAGACCTCCACCGCAGAAGAAATCAAAGACGTTCGTTGAGTCAATAATTGCGGCAGGATTGATATTGGCGCCGAAAACTGAACGGTCAGCGGGGATGCCTCCTACTGAGCCGTGTTCGGGGAAGAACGTCACCTCATCAGCCATCCCTCGTTCGGCAACGATGCGAGGAACACCAATGGGCATGCCCACACCGATATTGACGATGTCTTGGCTCTTCACCTCTGCGGCAGCCCGGCTGGCCACGATGCGGTCGATCCCCTGGGGCAGTGGCTGCATGCTCGTTCGGGGCAAGCGAATTTCGCCTGTAAGGGCTGGATTGAGGGCGCCGCCCGACGGTGGCTGTTCCGCGTCGACCACAACGGCATCGACTAATATTCCGGGAATTTCGACCATGCGCGGCGCAAGAAAATTGCCTCGTGTCATGCGCTCGACCTGCACAATCACTTTGCCGCCGGAGTTTTTAACCGCCATGGCCAGTGTCCGCACGCCAAGGGAAACTGGCTCGCCTTCAAGGCTGATATTGCCAAATTCATCAGCGGTGGTGCCGCGCAGAAAGGCGATTTGAGCTGGAATGGCGTCATATTTAAGATAGGTCTCGTCGCCGATCTGAACGCGCGAGGCAAGGGATGTCTCCGCACTCGCGTTCAGCTTTCCGCCGTCTCTGTCTGGATCGACGAATGTTTCAAGTCCCACAGTTGTGAGTGTGAATTTCTTGCCCGCAGCCGTGTCTCTAATGATCTGGAACAGAGTTCCCATTGGCAAGACGTGTGCTTCGAAAGCATTGTCCTTCAGAAGCTCTGTGTATCGCGACGTCTTGAGATAGCTGTATCCGCTACCAATGGCGCGCTTGACCAGCCCATGGTGGGCAAGATTTTCTAATCCCATACCCTCGCCCATGCCGACAATGATCGGATGAATCTCGGTAATGTCGCGCGGCGAACCCGTCGCCTTATAGCGGTCGCCAAGGGCGCGAAGGAGCGTATTTGGCAAAAGAACATTTTCGCAGCCGCAGATCAGCAGCGTATCGCCATTGCTCACAAGAGTGGCGGCCTCTTGCGCGGTCATAACATCAATTTTCTTCATGGAGCCTCTGACTTGCGTTCGAAACTGTTCTTGTCCTTCTGTGGCTCACGGCTGTTCATTCCGCGCGCGAAGGACCTTGATGGTCTTACTTCCAATCGCACAAAGCACTCCGTCTTGCCGGTGGATCTCGGCATCAAGTTCCACTTTGCGTCGCTCTGTGTTAAGTTCTCGGATAACAACCCGCACAGAGATCGTGTCACCTATAAATACGGGTGCGAGGCATTTGAGGGTAAATTGCTGAGCGGCATAACCGGTCGCATCCAGTCGCGCTCCAATGAGTTCAACAGCGCAACGCGAGATAAATCCGGGCAGCAAGGCACCATGGGCGACGCGGCCGCCGAGATGTTTTTTGGCATAGACAGCGTCGACGTGGTTCGGGTGGAAGTCGCCGACAATCCCCGCGAACAAATAGACATCGCTTTCAGAAATCGTTTTTCTGATTGTGTGTTCCATCCCCGGTTTGAGATCGCCAAACATTAAACTGGGCCTCGGCGCCGGGTCGCGAAGCTTCGGACGCTGCGTATCCAAAATGAAGCATAGCATGCAGTCCGAGACCACTTGGGCGGATGGGGAGCCAAACTGTAATTCCCAAGGGACAAATTGTGGCCTCACTTTGTAAGCGCTTACATGCAACGTAAGATGTTGTCCTTCAGTAGTCAAACAGATTTATAAATTTATGCATTGGAGCAAAAAACCATCCAAATTCCCACAGATAGGCCATGGATACGGCGACAATGATTTATCATAGACGGGATGCTTTGTGGCCTTGAGACCGAACTGGGCATGTCAGCCCGACACGTGCAATGATCTAACGTTGACGTAGACGGATAGGTTGCAGCGCTATCTGATATTGGTCATATGCAGACTTGGAGCAATGAATACGGATCGTCGGCTCAGGGACAGGAGCAGACTTCAAGAATTCACATTGCCTAATTTACCTAACTCCAGACAACGCAGGAGTGCCCAAACGTTTAAAGTAACAAGCTGCTACATCAAAGTGTGTGATGCAATTCGGCAACTTTTTCGATCGGCTTATAGACTAAGAAAGAATTTTGGATGCATCGGATTCAAGCTAGATTGTTCAACCGTGATTTCAATTTCAGTGTTGTCGAGCGTTCGACCAAACGGGCTGGGACAACGTGAACCGCTCCGCCTGCCGAGCCGCTAGACGACATCATGGACTCTAGAATTGTCATGGCGTCTGCAACCATCTGCCGTCCGTCCTGAATGACCGTCGTGAGGTCATAGGAACTCCAAGAAGCCTCGGGTATATCATCAAAACCGGCGACAAGCACATCATCGGGAACCCGCATGCCCAAAGAATGCTTCAAGGCATCAAGGGCCCCCAGTGCCATGAGATCATTGGCGCAGAAAATGGCTTGTGGCAGTGGGCCGCGCTTCTTCAGCTCCAGGATGGCGTTGAACCCGCCGGTGTAGAGATAGTTGCCCTTCTCAATGATAATGTTAGAGAACCCGTGCTTGCGAAGCCTGGCCTTGAATCCGCGTAGGCGCTCCTTGCTGGCAAAACTGCCTTCTGAGCCGGTAATGAAACCAAAGGACTTCGCGCCACGTTTCACAAACAGGTCGGCAATGGCAGCAGCCCCGCCAACGCTGTCGGAACACACAGATGTAACCCAGTCATTGTTTATAGGTGTATTGAAGGAGATCGTCGGAATTTTGATGCGCGTGAAGGCCACTGCCGCCACTGAAGAGAGAACCGGCAAGGCACTCACAATGCCGTCAACGCGGTAGCTCTCCAGCCTTGGCACCAAGCCATCGAGCGAATGGTCACTGTCGATGTGGATGAGCAAAACCTGCTGGCCCATTTTCTGCAGTGCTTTGGTGAATTCTTCAACAGCCATCGCGTAGAAGGGATTGCCAGTCCCGCTGATCACCACCGCGATCAGGCCGGAGCGATGCTTGAGAAGAATGCGCGGGAGAAAATTGGGACTGTAACCCAGCTTTTTGGCGGCTTCAAAAACCTTGCGGCTGGTTTCTTCGGAAATGCTTTTACCTCCCGAAAATGCCCGCGACACGGCGGATTGCGAAACACCTGCTAGCTTGGCGACGTCAGTCGATGAATAATATCTCCGGGTTTGCTTCATGATGAGGGGTAGAGGCGCATGGCTAAATGGTTTTCAACATTCCGCCATCAACAAAATAGGTTGAGCCGACCGAATAGCTGGCCCGCGCAGAGCACAAGAAAACGAAGAAATCCGCCACTTCTTCAGGCGAAGCAAAGCGTGCGATGGGTGCATTTTCCTTGGCCAAATTGTCAATATAACCCTTCCAGTCCCCGCCGGAATCTGCCGTCAATTGCTTTGCGGTTTTGATCCAGTCCGGAGTCAGGACAAATCCAGGATTTATGGCGTTGACCCTGATATTGTCCTTTATGAATTCATTTGCCATATTCTTGGAGGCCATCACAAGTGCCGCCTTTGTCACATTGTAGATGGGCTCATACCACAAGGGCTGTGCTGCACAGATCGAGGCGTTGTTGAGAATGACACCGCCGCCTCGCCGCCGCATGGATGGCACCAGCCCGCGCGCCAGGCGAATGGC
This sequence comes from Aestuariivirga sp., assembly GCA_043784785.1. Taxonomy (GTDB): domain Bacteria; phylum Pseudomonadota; class Alphaproteobacteria; order Rhizobiales; family Aestuariivirgaceae; genus Aestuariivirga. The sequence goes on from JAYVXY010000166.1 coordinate 6,130, forward strand.
GGCCATCACATGGAGATCCCAATAATATTGCCATTTGTCGTCGGGGGCATCCATGATGGTTTCATTGCTGCCGGTGCCGGCATTGTTCAGCAATATGTCAGCGCCGCCAAATTCCCGCTCGACGGCAGTGATGACAGCGGCAGCGCCTTCTGCCGTGGCCAGATCACAAGAGACCGCCAACACCCGTTCAGCACCTGCGCTGAGGATGTCTTGGCGAGCTGTTTCCAGCCGCTCAGAATTGCGCGCCGTAATAACGACATCAGCACCCTCTGCAGCAAAACCCTTGGCGACGGCAAGGCCAATGCCGATGCTGCCACCCGTGATTACTGCAACCTTGCTTTTCAAACCCAAATCCATGGTCAATACCTCACTTTATTTGACGATCGGGATCTTCGAACGATCAATGGTGATCGCCACCGCCCCGATCAGGACGGCCCCAAAAACGATGTTCTGCGCAAAAATATTGACGCCCAGAAAGGTCATCCCGATGCGAACAACGGAGATGATCAGTGCACCAACGAGCGTGCGCCAGATGCTCCCAACACCTCCGGTGATGGCCGTGCCACCAACGACAACCGCAGCAATAGACGGCAGAAGCAGCTCGGCTGCCAAAGTGGGTGAGCCGCTGGCCAGGCGGCCGGCAAGAATAACACCGGCAAGAGCAGCAAAGCCTGCTGACAAGACATAGGCAAAGACCTTCTGACGATCGACTTTGACGCCTGATGCATAGGCAGCGGGCTCTCCCGCCCCGATGGCAGCGCTATAGCACCCAAAGCGCGTATGGGCTTGCAGGATGTGGGCGATGGCCAAGACCACAATGCCAACCCAGATGACATTGGGCACACCAAAAACCTGACCGGTTATCCAAGTTTGATAGCTGCGGTCAACATCGCCAAGAGTAATTGACCGTTCCTTGGAGGTTACGAGTGCAGCACTAAACAAAACGCCGCCCGTCGCCAGTGTCGCGATGAAAGATGGGACCTTCAATTTTACATGAGCGAGCCCCGACAACAGGCCGACAATGGCCCCGATTGCAACGGCAAGGACAAAGGCACCATAGCCCAGGCGCGACACCGTCAATGCCACGATCACGCTGGCGAAAGAGGCCATGGACTGGATTGAAAGATCAATGCCGCCCAGCATAATGACGAAGGTCACCCCTGTGGCGAGAATGAAGAGAACGGCAGTATCGCTGGCAAGTTGCAGAAGAGTTGAAGGTTGCAGGAACACCGGCTGCATGACACCGACGATACAGACGAGTATCAAGAGCGTGGCGAGCGGAAGCCACTGGCGCATTTTATCAAAACCAATCTTGGCAAGAGTGCTTCGCATTTCGGCTCCTACACCATGTGCCCGATGATATCGATTTGGCTGGGCTTGTGGCCTGGTTGAGAGTCAGCGCGATGGGTGATTTCACCATCGCGCATCACCAACAGCGAGTGGCTGAGCCCAATAGTTTCTTCCAGCGTGTCGGATGTGAGAATGACGGCAACACCCTCGCTGGTGACGGCGCGCACCAGCTCATACACTTCTTCCTTGGCGCCAACATCGAGGCCCCGCGTGGGGTGATCGAGAATGAGAATCCGCACATTGGCATTAAGCCATTTCGCTAGAACCACCTTCTGCTGATTGCCGCCGGAGAGATTGAGGCACAGGGTATTGATGCTGGGCGTTCGGATGCGAAGGCGCTCCACCCAACTTGTTGCAAGGCGGCGTTCTTCGCGCGCGTCAATCAAGCCATAATGCGTCAGTTTTTCGAGACCCGCCAAAGTGATATTGGCGGCGACGGGCAAAAACAGCACGAGGCCTTCTACGCGCCGCTCACGCGGAATATAGCCAATGCCCATATCGACAGCTTCAGCCGGAGACATGAGATGAACCTCCCGGTTGGATACGCGCAAGCTGCCGCTGCTGTGGGGTGCGAACCCGACCAACGTTCTCGCGAGTTCCTCGCGGCCTGAGCCGATCACTCCGGCGATGCCGAGAATTTCTCCGGCATGAAGTTTGAAACTGATATTCTTGTAGGCATGGCCCAATGAAAGCCCGTCAACTTCGAGAACAACCTCGTCTCGATAAGGCTTCTGCAGCGGTTCGCGATAATAATCAGACTGGAGGCTGCGACCGACCATGAGGTGATGGAGGGTGTTGACGTCGGCATCCGCTGCCACAAGATCGGCAACCACGGCGCCATCTTTCATGACGTAAATTCGGTCTGAAAGCTCGAGAACCTCATCGAGACGGTGCGACACGAAGATGAAAGAGGCACGCGATTTGAGAGACCTCACCCGGGCAAAGAGCACATCGATCTCGGCCTGTTCCAGCACCGAAGTGGGCTCGTCAAGAAGAATAACTAGATGGTCGCTGGCATGTTCTTCAAGCGTGAGTGCCTTGGCAAGCTCAACCATTTGGCGCGTCGCGAAATCAAGATCATCGGCGCGGACACTGGGATCAACATCGACCTGAACTTTTTCAAGTTGACGCGAAGCGGCGGCATAAAGGGCTTTCCAATTAACAATCCCAAACCGGGTGAATTGCGCTTCATTGCCGAGATAGATGTTTTCGCCGACCGTGAGATTGGTCAGGAGCGATTGCTCCTGGAACACCATGCCAATGCCCTTGCGATTGGCATCGGCTGCACTTTCGAGCTGTGTTTCTTTCCCTGCAATCTCAATCCTGCCCTCGTCAGGTTGATAAACACCGCTCAGGATTTTCATGAGCGTTGATTTGCCAGCACCATTCTCGCCAACAAGGCCAGTGACTTCGCCACGCCGCACTTCAATCGAAACGTCTTTGAGCGCATGAACGCCCGGGAAGCGCTTGTGCACATTGACAAGGGAAAGAACTGACTCAGGGCTAGCAGCGCTCATTTCACAATCCGATTCAGTTTGCGGTCAATCGACAAGGCCACGGCTGCAATAATCATCAAGCCTTGAACGCCAATTTGGACGCTGGGTGGCACGCCCATCAAAACCATTCCGTTTGAAAGGACGCCCACGATCAAAACGCCGACGAGAGTTTGTAAAACGCCGCCCTGCCCGCCGGCCAAAGACGTTCCGCCAACCACGACGGCGGTGATTGTTGTGAAAAGCCAGCCCGTGCCAATCTGCGCATTGCCAAGCCCAAGCTGTGCCGCGGCGAGGATACCGCCCACGGCATAAAAAGCCCCGGCCAAGGTGAAAGTCGCGATGCGCACGCGGATTGTGGAAATTCCCGAAAGGGCTGCAAGATCTTCTCCACCACCCAGCGCATAGATATAACGCCCGAGCCGCGTGTAATTCTGGATGATCAGCGCCAACAGAAGGCAGAACAGGGCGAGCCAGACTCCCCATGGAAAGCCCATAAAGCGAACCACAGCCAGGCCCCGGATGAAAGGATCATTGATCCGCGTTGACATGCCGCCGAGCAGGGCATTGGCCGCACCCACGGCGATAAACCAGGTTCCAAGCGTTGTCATGAAAGATGGCACTTTGAGGCGGACATGCACCATACCATTGATGAAGCCCACTGCCGCGCCAGTGAATAACACGATCGGGACTGCAAGCACGCCCAGGTTATTGTCGTTCGCGCCATTGAGAACGAGCATTGACAGAATAACCGCAGCCAGGGTGACAACACCCTCCACTGAAAGATCTATGGATCCCATGAGCACGATAAATGTGGCGCCGATACCGAGGACCAAGGGGATCATTGCCGACTGGGTGATCCGCACCAGATTGCCAAAGCTAAGAAAATTGGGATTGATGAAGGTAACGATAAGGCAGAGGAGCACCAGAACCATGAGCGGCGCCCAGGTGGCCACACGCCAGCGCCCTATGCGCCGGGACCGCGGCTGCCGCGTGGTGATCTCTTCTGACGGAGTGGTCATGCTCTTTGGTTCTCAAATTTTAGCGCGACGAGGGGGTCGCAGGCAGGGCACCGCGAGCAATCGCTGCACCTTGCTTACGAACGTGATGGAGCGCGCACTTAGGCGCGCTCCGCCATTCCATGATTAATTATACTGGATTTGTCCGCTGGCGCGGCCCCAGATGTCATTCCAGTCGAGTTTCGGCTCAGCCTTGATGTTGGCATCATAGAACTTCTGGGCATTCTCGCTGGTGATGGTGACACCCGTGCCATAGAACTCGCGGTGTTCCTTGGGCTCCTTCGACGGATCGAATTTGCCCGTCTTGGCAGCAAACCCAATGGCGAGACCCATGCCACCCTGCCAATAGGGATCCCAAGCCACAGTGCCCGCCATTTCACCCTTGAGCACGGCTTCAACAGCAAGCTGAATGCCGTCAATGCCCGTCACCGGAACCTTGCCAGCGCGGCCATCGGCTCTCAGCGCTTCGACAGCGCCCAGTGCCATGTCATCATTGGCAGCCCAGATGCCCCCAATCTTTTCGCCAAACTGGGTGAGCCAGGCATTGGTTTTTTCCAAAGCTTCCTTGCCCGACCAATTGGCCACCTGCATGTCAAGCAGTTTCACGCCAGGATTTTCTTTCAGCGCTTGCATTAAGCCAGCCTTGCGTTCGATGGCAGGCACGTTTGATTCAATGCCTCCCAGCGCCACGATGCCACCCTTCCCGCCCATCGACTTGATCAGGGCATTAGCCATGGCTTTGCCATAAGGCACGCCGCTGAACGAAATATGGGCCACATAGTTTGGATTAAAATCCCAGGGGTGAAGATCGGCAGGCTTGTTCCATTGCGTGACCACATAGGCGCCAGCGGCCTTGCAGGCCTCAACAATAGGACGCGCATCGGGACTGTCATTGGGGTCGATGTTGATAACGCAGTTGCCGCCGGTCTTGGCCAGGATCGCCTTGATATCGGCAATGCCCTTCTCGCTGTTGCCTTCGGTGACAAGCGTCACGTATTCAGCAGCAACGGACTTGGCAAAGGCGGCTCCGCCCTTGTTCCATGTTGCATGATAGGGATTTGAGAGTGAGCGAATTGAATTGACGACGGTTGGTGTGCCAGCAGCGTTGGCGCCGCGGGTCAATATTGCTGGGAAAGCGCCGGCAAAGCTGAATGCCGCAGCTCCTTTGAGAAAACTACGGCGCATAATCGGTCGAGTGACTCCACTCGCAATGATTTTCTTGACCATTTTATTGTTTCTCCCATTTGAGATGCTTAGGTCTCCGCATCTTCATTCATTTGATTTTGATGTTGCGACACGTTGACGAGCCGCCCTGACCTATGCATAGCTATGCACAGGACGGCATAGGCTGTCAATATAGTGGGAGGACGAGATGAGGCTTCAAGGAAAGACAGCAGTGATAACGGGTGGGGCACGCGGCATCGGCCGCGGCATCGCCGAAGCATACGTGAACGAAGGTGCCCGCGTTGTTATTGCAGATTTCCTTTTCGACGAAGCAAAGCAGACAGCCGCGGAAATCGGGCATGGCACGTTGGCCGTGGCTGTTGATGTGAGCAAGGTGAGTTCGATTGAGAGCATGGCGCGCACGATCTCGGAAAAGGCTGGGCCTCCAAATATCTTGGTAAATGGGGCGGCGATTTTCAACATGGCTCCACTTTCGGAGATTTCAGAAGACCATTTCGACAGACAGTTTGATATCAATGTCAGGGGTCTTCTTTTCACCACGCAAGCGATCGCCAAACACATGGTCGCTGCAGGCAAAGGGGGGAAGGTCATCAATTTTTCAAGCCAGGCCGGGCGTCGCGGCGAAGCCCGCGTGGCGGTTTATTGCGCGACCAAAGCGGCGGTCATCAGCATAACCCAGAGCATGGCCCATGAGCTCATCAAGGACCGCATCAACGTCAATGCCATCGCGCCCGGCGTCATCGACACGCCCATGTGGGACCAAGTCGATGCCTTGTTTGCGAAGTATGAGAACCGTCCGCTGGGAGAGAAAAAGCGCCTTGTTGGCGAAGCCGTGCCTTTCGGCCGCATGGGCGTGCCGGAAGACATCACGGGTGCCGCCATTTTCCTCGCGAGCAGCGAAAGCGACTACATCGTCGGACAAACTCTCAATGTCGATGGCGGCAACTGGATGAGCTAATGAGATTGAGGGGTCAAAGGAGCCGGTGTCGCCAAACCGTGGCAATAGATTTAGAACAAATTGGAATCGACCTCACATCGGTAAGACGATGGCAATGCTCGATGGACTCTCGCAGAAACAAAAATCCTACTACTAACATTTCATATCCCCAACAGTCAGCAGCTTGTTGTGGATACGCCGGGGCTTCTCGCGGTCCAGCCCCAACACATGACCTCCGCGATGGATACAATCAATCATCGCTATGCAAAGACTGCCGTAAGCATTGGCCCATGGAACCCGCCCGAGGGAGGCAATGTGGGTGGCAAGATCAGTTTTACCCGCATTCCATCGTAGGAGGACTTCCTTTGAACTGGAAGGCCCATCACCAAGTGCGTGACCTGCCACCTGACCAGAGGCTTGAAGCAACGTGCAAGGATTGCGGCCACGTTCACACCTTCACCGCAGCGCAGATCATTCGGCAAGGTCAAGACCGGGGCTTCCTCCACATTGACGAGCTTGAAGCCGAGACGTTGTGCAAGGCGCGGGGATGCCGCGGTCATGTTCGCCTAGCCAAGTTGCGGTCCGGCGATACCAGCGGCTTTGTTGGTGGGATGGCTTAACCTCATCTGCTAGGATTGCACTGATTAAGCATGCCCGGCCACGATTGGAAGAGGACAAGCCAATGACAACTAACCAATCCAAAATTGAGCAATGCGAAAACGAGCTCCGGACTATCGCCAGGGAAATCGCCCAGTTTGAAAGCGAGCTCATGTCGCCTGATTGCAACCTTGAAGGAATTAAGGAGCGCGAAAATCAGTTGATGGCCAAGCAAGAAAAGCTCCAACAACAATTAAGCAAACACAGGTCGATCACTGAAGATTGAATCGCGTTCACTGGTGACGCCTTAGCTTCAAACTCAGCATGCGGTAGTTCACACGATAAAATCCAACATCTACATTTGGGGTGGTTGTAAATGCGATCGCGCTGAATGATACAACACTAATTTGTGATGATCTGCTCGATGAGTGGGCAGATTTTATCGGAATTAGAAGTGAAAATGGCCTGACGCAGATAACGTTTTACCATGCGAAGCACGATAGCGTTGGTCTCGGTGCTGGTCAATTTCACATCTCAGTTAGCCAAGCCATGAAAAATCTTGGGAACATGCTGTTTCCAGCGGACAGAATGGGTGCGAAAATCGATGGCTGGACAAAAACTTACAATAACCAGGGCGCTAGGACTGGGATAAATCGCATCATTCGACAACCGTTCGCCGGGATAGACGTTGCAATATCGCATTTGCGAAGCGCCCCGGATTTGGTTCGACGCGCAACAATTGTGACATCGTCTTTGAGAAAACAAGATATCCAACAAGTGCTTGCCGATCTCAAGAACGGAGCGAATCCGGAACCTTCATTCGTTCAACTATATTGGTTGCTCCAATCATTCTTTTCAGCGTGTTCTGAAGTAGGAGCAGTAGGTTCAGTGATTTGCCAACCCTAGCCCAACTCTACTACTCTTGAGCAAATACGATAATAGCTGGAATTTTGAATGGCAAAGAAGAACTCAGAACCGAGACCCCGGAAGCCACCTTCTCCAATGATTGAGGAAAACCCGAATTGGTCAGCTTCACCACCTGGAGGGATTCGCGTCCCTCCCCCCGTAAAAACCAAGGATCATAAATTGCCTCTACTCGGCATCCCGTGGGAAGATTTCGAGCGTCTATGCCGACGACTCGCGCAAACTTCAGGGAAAGTGGAGCAAGCGTGGTGCTACGGCAGTCAAGGTTACAAACAATTGGGTATCGATATATTGGTTCTTCGCAAAGATGGGGAATACGAAACTTGGCAAAGCAAACGGCATAAGAAATTTAGTGCCAAGGCAATCTCATCAGCTCTTGAACATTTTTCGAAGCACAAATGGGCAGACAAAGCCAAACGGTTTATCTTGGCTGTCGCATGCGATCTCTCTGACCCAAAGGCCGTCGACGAGATCGCAAAAGCCACCCAAATGTTCGCCACTAAAGGAATAGAGTTCAAAGTCCTTAGTGACTTAGAACTTGGTGATCAGCTTCGAAATCAGCCTGAAATTATAGATGACTTTTTCGGGCGGGAGTGGGTAGCTGCAGTCTGCGGCGCTGACATAGCTGGATCGTTCTCCGGAAGGCTATCTAATTTCGATTTTCAAGACATCCGCAAACAACTCAGACTATTCTACTCAGCATGGATTTGCCCACCACCTGCCCACGGTTCGGCGCATCTCTGAGCAGGTTTTTTTCTGAGACGGAGCTATTTGCCTGGGGGGGGAAGAGAGCGGCACCTCTTGGTTTCCGTTTGTAACGGTCTCTTTTCGCAGTCCCTTGGTCGACGATATCTTCAAAAACTTCAGGAGTGGTTTCCAGCTCGAATCGAATACGGCCGTGCCCAAGTCTTTGTTTCAATGCTCAAGTGGAAACCTGAAATGCATCCCGCATGTGAGGCTCACTTATTGCGTGCGCTGGCAGGTGAACATGAACAAGTATGGAGAGTTGCGGGTCAAGTCCTGTCGCGGCTTATGAATGGCGACCCTGCCACCAAAAGCAAAATACTTGAATTGGCTCGGAGACCGAGGACTGCGGAAACTCTTCGATCTGCTTTACATGCTCTTGGTGCAGGATGGAGTTCGGATAGGGAAAGGCGGCAAGGAGTCCGTGAAATATCGCTCATTTGTTCTTGAGCTTGCCACGAAAAGCTCGAAAGATGTTCCGGACATCCAATTCGATCTCGTGTCGGGAATTAGCAGACCTAGTTCGCAGATTCTGTATGAATTGCTTGTCTAACTCCATAGCCCTTCAGATAGACAAAATTGACTGTTCAGTTGCTACAACGGACTGCTACGATATGAACAGCAAAATTCAAAACTGGCTTCTTTTAAGCTATTGAAATGTATGGGATAACGTTATTGGGGTTCAAATCCTTGTCCCCCAGCCAGACTTTACTGGCTTAAGCCACAGCTCGGTGCAAAGCACATTGCTTCCATAAGCCATCAAGTGCCCCCACCAACATGCC
>JAYVXY010000167.1:0-4892 GCA_043784785.1 Aestuariivirga sp.
ACCGAAGTGCGCGCCCGCCGCAAAGACAAATTGAAGGAAACCAATGAGCTGTTTTCCGGTGCCTATTGGACCGGGCGCAAATCACTGGGTTTTGGATTGATTGACGGCATTGGCCATTTGAATGAAGTCCTGAAACACAAGTTTGGCGACACAATTGAGCTTGTCGAAATTGAAGCACCTAAGGGTTGGGGCTTGAAAAGACTAGGCTTTTCGGCTGCCACAGAAATGCCCGAAGCAATTCTTAACAGTCTTGAGACGCGGGCATTGTGGCAACGCTTCGGTTTATGATACAATTCTAAATCTCGATGAGGTGGTAATTATGGGTTTTTTCAGAACTGTGGCTTTGATGATTGTGGGTTGGATTGCAATCAAGACATTAAAGCGAGCCATGGCTAATCTTGAAGCGCAACAGGTGAAGGCCAAGGTCACGCCGCAGAAGCAAACCAAAGACATGCCGCGCCTGAAGCTTGATCCCATCACCGGCGTTTACGTTCCCGAGGCGTGAAGCCTTCCATCGATCAGCGCTTAGAGACGGTCTATCACGCGGATTCGCGTGAGGCGTTGGCCAAAACCTATGATGATTGGGCCGCCAATTATGATGCCGATATGCAGGGCATTGGTTACATCCATCCTGCCATCATGGCAGGCCTTGTTTCGCGTTATGTGAAAGACCCCGCCGCCGCCATTCTCGATGCAGGTGTTGGCACAGGCACCATCGGCCAATTGCTTGGCATTCTTGGCTACACAAATTTGCTCGGCATCGATATGTCCGAAGGCATGTTGGCAAAAGCCCGCGCCCGCAACATCTACACTGATTTGCGCAAGGGCGTTCTGGGCGAGCCGCTTGATTTCAAAACCGCATCGATTGATTGCATCGTCTCTACCGGAACCTTCACCACAGGCCATGCACCTGCATCAGCTTTTGATGAATTGACCCGCATCACCAAACCGGGCGGGCATTTGATTTTCACGGTGGGTACTATTGTATGGGAAGAGGCGGGTTTTAAAACCAAACTCGACGAACTCGAAAAATCTGGCCTCGTCGCAAAAGCCGAACTCACCCCAATCTACCATCCCATGCCATTGTCCAAAACCGAAAGTGGTTTCACAACAAGGGCGCATGTTTATCGCAAGCTCTAACCCCTCCCGCCGCGTTCCGCGTCTGCCCTCCCCTGAAGCAGGGGAGAGATAATTGCGCCATGTCCCATTCCTCCCCTGCTTCAGGGGAGGACAGTCTGCGCAGCAGACAGGAGGGGGCCGGGCGCAAATAATCCCCTTCACCCCCCATCCATAATGTTCTAAGCAGCGCTCAACATAACGCAGATCGCACCCATGCCCCTGAACCCCACCAAATCCTTCCAAGACTTGATCCTCACCCTCCATAATTATTGGGCCGCACAAGGCTGTGTGATTTTGCAGCCTTATGACATGGAAGTGGGCGCTGGCACATTTCACCCGGCCACAACTTTGCGCTCGGTTGGGCCAAAGCCTTGGGCCGCTGCTTATGTGCAACCATCGCGCCGGCCCAAGGATGGCCGCTATGGCGAAAACCCAAATCGCTTGCAGCATTATTATCAATATCAAGTGATCATGAAGCCATCACCGCCCAATTTTCAGGAGCTGTATTTAGGCTCGCTCAAAGCCATCGGCATTGATAGCGCGCTGCATGACATTCGCTTTGCCGAAGATGATTGGGAAAGCCCAACTTTGGGCGCATGGGGCCTCGGCTGGGAAGTCTGGTGCGATGGCATGGAAGTTTCGCAATTCACTTATTTTCAGCAAATGGGCGGCATGGATTGCAATCCGGTTTCGGGCGAGCTGACTTACGGCCTCGAACGCCTGGCCATGTATGTGCAAGATGTGGATAATGTTTACGATCTGAATTTTAACGGCCTTGAAGGCGTTGGCCGCATCACCTATGGCGATGTGTTCCTGCAAGCCGAGCAGGAATTCTCGCGCTATAATTTCGAAGAGGCAGACACGGCAGCTCTGTTCACGCGCTTTGCCGAATATGAAAAAGAATGTCAGGCGCTGCTGTCCAGAAACATCGATGGCAATAAACCCACACTGGCGTTGCCAGCCTATGATCAATGCATCAAAGCCTCGCACACGTTTAATCTGCTTGATGCGCGTGGCGTGATCTCAACAACCGAGCGCCAAGCCTATATTGGCCGCGTGCGCGAATTGGCCAAGGCCTGCTGCGTCGCATGGAGCAACACAGCGGGCGGGAGCGCATAACATGGCTGAACTTCTCCTTGAACTTTTCTCAGAAGAAATTCCCGCCCGCATGCAGGCCAAAGCCGCTGATGATTTGAAGGCGATGATCACCAATGCGCTGGTTGATGCAGGCCTCACCTATGAGGGTGCACAAGTTCACGCCACGCCACGCCGCTTGGTTCTTTCCGTCGAAGGCCTTAACGCCAAAGCCGCCGACACGCGCGAAGAACGTAAGGGGCCCCGTGTTGATGCGCCTCAGCCAGCCATTGATGGCTTTTTGAAATCGACAGGTTTGCGCCTTGATCAACTGACCATTCAGGACGACAAGAAGGGCAAATCCTATATCGCAGTGATCAAAAAATCGGGCCGCGCCGCAACCGATGTGATTGCCGAAATTGTGCCCCATATGATCCGCAATTTCCCGTGGCCAAAATCCATGCGCTGGGGGTCTGGCACACTGCGTTGGGTGCGCCCATTGCAAAGCATTCTCTGCACCTTTGATGGCGAAGTGGTTTCCTTTGATGTTGATGGCTTGAAAAGCGGCAGCACCACGCGTGGCCATCGCTTCTTGAGCAGCGGCGACATCGAGGCCCGCCGCTTTGATGATTATGCAGGTGCACTCCACAAGGCCCATGTGATCGTTGATGCCAATGCCCGCATGGAAATGATCCGCGCCGATGCCAAGAACCTGGCCTTCGCCCAAGGCCTTGAGATGATCGAGGATGAAGCGCTGCTGAAGGAAGTGGCAGGGTTAGTGGAATGGCCCGTGGTGTTGATGGGTTCGTTTGATAAAAACTTCTTGAGCGTGCCGCCTGAAGTCATCATCACCACCATCAAGAACAATCAGAAATGTTTCTGTCTGCGCGATAAGGCGGGCAAGCTTTCGCATCACTATCTGCTGGTGGCCAACACTGTGGCCAGCGATGGCGGCAAGACCATCATCCACGGCAATAACAAAGTGATTGCCGCACGGTTAAGCGATGCCAAATTCTTCTGGGATCAAGACCGCAAAATTCTGCTGGCTGATTTATTACCAAAACTCGACACCATCACCTTCCACGCCAAGCTGGGCAGTCAAGGCGAGCGCGTCAAACGTATCGAGGCATTGGCCGGAGAAATCGCCAAAACCATTGGCGCAGATGTTGAAAAATCCAAACAAGCAGCACGTCTGGCCAAGGCCGATCTTGTCACCGGCATGGTCGGCGAATTCCCTGAACTGCAAGGCCTGATGGGGCGTTATATTGCATTAGAGCAAGGCGTAGACGGCGAAGTGGCCGACGCCATCCGCGACCACTACAAGCCGCAAGGGCCAAGCGATTCAATACCGGTTTCGAAAGTGGGAATGGCCGTGGCATTGGCGGATAAGCTGGATACGCTGGTGCAATTTTGGTCGATGTCTGAAAAGCCGACGGGATCAAATGATCCTTTCGCATTGAGGCGCAGCACTATTGGGATTGCAAACATTGCAATTGATGGAGCATTGAAACTGCCGCTAGGGTTACTAATCGATCGCGCAGCAAAACCAAGATTTACAATAAACTCAGATGCGACTGCTCGAGCCGATGACTTCCTAGTCACGTTCAATATCTTCTACAACAACTTCAATGTCGGTAGCTCGACCACCTCGAGCAAGTCGGCACCAACTTTCGAGCAACTCAAGGAAAAGGCAGCTCAAGATCTCGATGAACACATCGAGATATATGTGAAACGCGATCTACTTAGGTTTTTCGCTGATCGTCTAAAAGTTTCGCTTCGCGACAGAGGCATTAGGCATGATTTGCTGGACGCCGTGTTCTCGCTCGGCGGGCAGGATGATTTGCTGATGGTCACGCGCCGCGTTGAAGCGCTGTCGAAATTCCTTGACACCGAAGATGGCAAGAATTTGCTCAGCGGCGTCAAGCGCGCCTCCAACATTTTGCGCATTGAAGAAAAGAAAGATGGCGCATCCTTCAAAGGCCGCGTCGATTCCAATTTGTTGATGAAGGCCGAGGAGCGTGAGCTTAACACAGCCATCAACGCCGCCGCATCACTGGCGCATAAAGCCATTGACGCTGAAGATTTCGAAGGTGCGATGAAAGCCGTGGCTAAATTGCGCGCCCCCGTCGATGCCTTCTTCGAGCATGTGATCGTGAACGATACCAACCGCGATTACCGCGACAACCGCCTGCGACTGCTCAACCGCATCCGCGAAGCAACGGCCGAGGTTGCGGATTTTTCAAAGATAGAGGGGTAGAGCGTGTTCATTTTTCATCGACACCAACCCCCAGACCTCCGTCATTCCGGAAAAGGGCGTATTTTGCGAAGCAAAATGATAGCCCTTTATCCGGAATCCAGCTTTCTTTGCACCAGTACGTAGCGCCCAAAGCGGGATTCCGTGTCGCGGGCAAACCCTTCTCGGCCCAAGCGCCGCGAAGGGCAGGGCCCTTGCACGGAATGACGGAGCTTTGGGATTTTGGATCAGTAATAAATGATCAAGCGCTAACCTAACTCCACCACCACGCGCCCGCGCACTTTGCCGGCCACAATATCGGCAGCAATCCTTGGCACATCATCAAGCTTTACGGTCGTCGTCAACGCATGCAGCTTCGCCATGTCCAAATCCCGTGCCAGCCGCGCCCATGCCGCCATCCGCCGCGGCTTTGGTGTGGTCACTGAATTAATCCCGATCAAGCGCA
>JAYVXY010000168.1:0-4881 GCA_043784785.1 Aestuariivirga sp.
CCGGCGCTTTGCTCGACCGGCTCACCCACCATGTTCACATCCTCGAGATGAACGGCGAAAGCTTCAGACTGGCCACCAGCAAAAAGATCATCAAGCAAACCCGCAACCAAAACATCCAAGGAGGTCAAATGGTCAATACTGAACAAGACCAAAAGCCCGCGCTATAAACCACGTTCCGCTCCGCTCCACGTGGCTCATAGCGCTCAACCTAAACCAAGAAAACCGAACCAAGGGCATAACCGCCCTTTTTAATCAACCAGACTGGTACACTTTTACGCCGCCACCTGGCACAATTTGTCTCCGCCATTGACACCACTCTCGAAATTCGTAAGTTCAAATCAGGCTCCAGCAACCAAACCGGAAAATTCGTGCGTTCGGCAGAAGTGTAGTATTTCAGCGAAACGTTGGCGGCAGTACAAATCAGGAGCCTGCTCAAATCAGAACTTGCGGTCGAGAAGTAGCCGCCCAGTTGGGACGGTCGACCTATATGATACTGTAGCGCAGTTTAGGGCAATTGCGGCGGTCAGCCCGCATCTTAACTTGCTGTTCCACTCAGCAGCCTAAATGATCGCATTTGTTATACCGGAGCAATGAGGCAGATATTCTACTTAGAACTGGGTCGTAATCGGTTCTCAGGTCACAATCAGGGACAGTTTCTGACCCTCACTATGCATATCAAACTGCAGGGCAAGGTCACTCCGGATACCAATACCCTGCAATTGGCTTTGAACGGTCGATAATCACAAACTGGTTGGCAAACACCCGGTAAGGATGGCTCATTTCACCATCGGGCCATTTCACGCGGATTTCAGCGCGCTCGGAATTGCCAAGCCCGACATGCAGGAATCCTGTGTGACCGGAGGCGTGGCCGCCACCCACGGATATCCAGCGGTTCATGCTGCGTGTGCCGATCTTGATATTCACCATGGCTCCTACGGCATTGATGTTTCCACCCGGCTGCTTCAATTCAATCTCCAGAAAATTGCCCATCGGGCGGGCGCCTGTTTCAGTCTTGGCCCCCTGATTGCGGAATACGGACGTGGGGCCTTCACGGTTGATCACCACAAGGTCGAGCATTCCATCGAGGTTGAAATCAGCCAGAAGTGCGCCGCGCCCCTTGGTGTTCAACGCTATTCCAGCTTGATCTCCGGCTTCGGCGAACCGACCGTCCCACTGGCCGAGTAGCAGATTGTCGGGATCGTAGCTTGCAAAATCCCCCATGGCTTCGACATTGCCTTTGGCGATGAACAGGTCGAGCAATGAATCATTGTTGAAATCGGCAAATTCCGTGTGCCAGCCAGTCGAAGGTTTGAGATCACCGCCAGCATAGGGTCGATGCGCGGTGGCTCCACGCTCAAGTGCGATATCGCGATAAATGGGACTGCCGGGATCGGCCTCTTCGTCGAGCTTTTGCAGCTTGGTGTCTCCCATCGAACTCAGCGCATAGCTGGGAACACCACTGCCGTCGAGATCGCCTTCGGCAATGCCCATGCCCCAGATCACCACATGGTTCCAGCCATCGGCCTTGCTATAGGCTGCGGGTGGCTTGCCGGGCGGCACCTTCCACAATTGTTCCTCGCCGCCCCGGTAATACTGCCGGTCATTGGTAATGCGCAGCGATGGTTCGCCGGATTTGTTCCAGTCGGTGAACAGCATCGAGAGTGAGCAATAGCCGGGGCTCAATAGGATGGGCTGCGAATAGGATGGCACGTCGCCAGCATCGGGGCGGACCAAGACATTGTCGGAGCAGGTGCCCCAGGGCGAGCCTGGTGCGGTGCGATCCACATAATTTCCAAAGGCCAAGGTCGGAAATTTTTGACCTTCTTCCCAACGCGCAGAAAAGCTTGTCGTCCATTCATGGCCACCATCAAACTTCCACAGCGCATTGGCCTTGGTAAAGGTGCAGTTGGGGCCACCCTTCAGCAGAATGTTGCCACCCACGCGCAGCAGCACCACGTCCATGATGCCATTACCGTCAATATCGATGGGATAGGCTCCAAGAACATTGAGCCCATCTTTTCCGAGACCCAGATCGACCTCGTGGAACTTCAGCGGGCCACGCACCACACTGTCATTGACAAAGAGCTGGGTCGGATTTTTGCCACCTGCAAGGATCATGTCGGGCTTGCGGTCGCCATTGCAATCGAAGGCAGCCCCGCCACCGCCCACAAAAAACTCAAACGGGCCGCCATAAATGTGATTGATCCCGGCAGCCTCATGCTCTTCGTGCATGACAGGAATATCGTTGGTCGGCTTGAGCGGTTCATCATCGGCGAAAACGGGAGACGACAAAAGCAGAAGTGCGAAGATCCACCGCATCATTTGATCACCAGTGTTTTCAGGAAGGCCACAATGTCTGAGCGCGTTTCATCCGATGCCTTGACATAAGCATCGCGCGCGTCGCGGGCCTCACCGCCATGGGCACGGATCACGCTATCAAGCGTTGTGATATCGCCACGGTGGCCATAGGGTGCGGTGGAGCCCGCCCCCCAAAGTTCGGTGGTCTTGAACACATCACGCTCGACAAAGCGCTGGCCCATCAACTCATTGCCAAGCTTGTCGGCACCTTCATCCACGATCACATGGCGTTTCAGATCGCCAAACAAGGGCACCAGCCATTCGCCCTTGTCATTGCGCTTGAGACTCGATGCCCAGTCACGCTGCGCCAAATCAACCTTAATGGTTTCTGCCACATCACCAGCGCGCAATGTGCCTGCCGCATCAAAGGGGCCGGGTTCCGAGAAGATGAGCGATTTGAGGGGCAGGCTTTGCATGTGGCAGGAATTGCAGCCGAGCGCCGCAAAGCTTGTTTCACCGCGCGTGGCGGCGGCTTTCCAGTTGTCAGGCAGATCATCCCGGACAGAGGGCGGGGCGAGGGTGGCCTGCCAGAGGGTCAAAGCCGAGACATCCCCCTCGTTGATTTCATCGGGTTTGCCATCCTCGTCGAAGTCATGCGTCCCAGTCCAGCGCACCCCAAAGCGTTCGGTCGCCTGCATCCCATGATGGGCATTGAGGGCATTGATGGTGAATTGGCGCAGCGAAGTGAAGACACCTTTTCTGCTGAAGGGCCGCAGCACCAGATCGGTGTCGATGCCCTGCAATTTGCTGACATCGACCACGCCGTCGGGCTTGGCAATGAGGGTGCCGAAGCTCACCCCCTTGGTTTCGAGCTTGACCGCGACATCCTGTTTGGTTTTGTGGGCCTGTTTCAGGGCAGCAGAACGCTGCGTGCGCAAATCCGCTGTCATTTCGCGGGCCAGCAATTCGAGCAAGCCGTCACCCGTTACGGTGATGGTGTTGCGCTCGTTGGAAAATTGCGCATCGATGGTATCGAAGTTGGCGCTTTCAAACCCTTCCGACACAAACACATTGGACACAAAATCGCCCGCACCGCCGGGAATGGGTTCGTTGTGGCAACTTGAACAGGCCCCTGAATCCGGCCCGCTTGTCCGTTGAAACGGCGGGTTTTCGCCACGCTTGCGTTTGGTGGGAACGATGGCTTGGGTGGCCTTGGGGCGGCCCGCGCCGTCGAGGACAGTAAACTTGGAGGTAAACAGATGTTTGCCGTGATCAAGTAAGCTTTGCAGATCGCTTTTTGACGCGGCCAAGGCTTTGTCATATGTCCAGCTCTTGCCCACAACGGCTTCGACCCATGGCACATCATCGGCAAGAGATGGCAAGCTTGCAAGCATGGCGACGCTGAAAAGCAGGAAATTAAGTTTCAAGGTTTTGCCTCCATCATGCGAGCGGACGCCTTCCACTGAAACGCAGTTTTTGCGATTAGCCAAAAGGAAGTCAAGCACATTGACCTGAGACCCAATTATAAACCAATTCGTGAACCGTTGAGTTGGTGAGATCAACGACAATGTGAAGAAAAGTTTATGCGAGCCGAATCTCCAGATGGTCTATCGCATACAAGTCTGCGCTGAGTAGACAAGCGCAGTTCATTTGGATCGATCCGTCTCATGCTTTTCCCTCAAATTGACCCGGTGGCTTTTCACGTTGGCCCAATGGCTGTCCGCTGGTATGGCATCGCGTATTTGGCTGGTGTGATTTTCGGATGGCTTTACACTAGAAAATTGGTCGCTAAAGATCTGCTTTGGGGCAGCACCAGTAATCGCATGGCGATTGCGGATATCGATAATCTTCCATCTTGGATCATGGTCGGCATTATACTAGGTGGCAGAACTGGCTATGCTGCATTTTATCAGCCGGGCCATTTCTTCGACGACCCTCTGAGATTTTTTCGTTTGTGGGACGGCGGCATGTCGTTCCATGGCGGCATGATCGGAGCTATAGTCGCCATCGCAATATTTGCCATCAAACGACATATCGCAATATTGTCACTCTTGGACGTTGTCTCTAGCGCGGCTCCCATTGGCCTTTTCTTCGGACGGATAGCCAATTTTATCAATGGCGAATTGTATGGCCGCACGTCCAACGTTCCTTGGGCCATGGTATTTCCGGATGGCGGGCCATTGCCTCGTCACCCCAGCCAAATCTACGAAGCGCTATTGGAGGGGGCCTTGCTTTTCATGGTCTTGCGGGTTCTGATTTTCAGTGGCCGCAGTCTCCGGTTTCCCGGACTGACGGGGGGTGTTTTTTTGACTCTTTACGGAATAGCCCGCATTTTGGTTGAATTTTTTCGTGAACCCGATCCCCAGCTTGGTTTTATCGCAAGCAACTTAACCATGGGGATGATCCTTTCGATTCCAATGATTTTGATTGGCTTGACGGTGGCGGCCTATGCGGCACTTGCACGGCGTGATCACAATTCAACTTGCTAAAAGGTGGCACCATTGTTTAGCACCAGCCTACAAGCAAACAGCAAGACACCCACATGAAGGATTGCCATGTTAAGGCAACGCGATATTCGACGTC
>JAYVXY010000169.1:0-15081 GCA_043784785.1 Aestuariivirga sp.
TCAAACCTCAATGAAACCCCGAGAGAATTTCTGCCGATTGCACCCTGTGCTAACTCATTGAAAAGACTGGTGCCGATTACAGGACTCGAACCTGTGACCTCTGCCTTCGGAGGGCAGCGCTCTGATCCAGCTGAGCTACGGGTGCAACAGGCGCCTCTATAACGAACTAATCCACAAGCTGCAATCAGGTCAATTTTCGATGTGCTTGTTCTGCCACAGCAGATTGGAATTTTGCCAAAGGCCAGCCTTCATTAAGCGCGCGCTGCATCAATGCGGCTTGGCTTTCAGGGGCCAAACCACCAATTGGCGGATCCAGGTCGAGATTGGTCGGGAATGAATAACCCTCGGCCGAGGCTGCAATCGCGTTGGTGATGCCAGCCGCATCAAGCGGGCCTGCACCCTTCATCTGCAAAAGCACCGGATAAAGTGAAACACTCATGCGCGCCCGGTCCATCGCTTCCATGGCGCGGCCATAGGCTGAGGAAACTTGCAACAAATTGGCCATGCGCCGCACGTCTTTGGTGCGGTTGGTGCCGGCAGCGTGAAAAAGTGCTGGATTAAAAAAGGCCATGTCGCCCTTGCCCAAAGGCAATTGCACATAATTGGCATTGAAGAATTCTTTGAATTCGGGCTTGCGCCAGGCGAAATAACCCGGGGCAAAATTCTGGCTGAAAGGCAGATAGAGTGTAGGCCCGGTTTCGACCGGCATATCGCAATGCGCCACGGCCCCTTGCAAGGTAAGGGCAGGCGACAACAAATGTGCATGGGCGGGGAACTGCGCAATCTGTGCTGCGGTCTGAAAGCCCATATGATAGTCACGGTGCACCGACTGTGCCTCACCTCCTGGGTTAACCACATTGACTTGCGAGGTGATCTGATAGCCAAGCCCCAGCCAGCTCTGCGAAACCATGGCGATCATGTCATTGGCATAATAGCGGGCAAAGCAGGCAGGATTGCGCAGCGCCAGCTTTTCCAACGCATTCCAAATCCGGTCATTGGCGCCGGGCTTGGCAAAATGATCGCCCGCACTTTTCCCTTGTGCATGTTGCTCGGCGATAATGGCGTTGAAATCGGCGCTCATCATGTCGAGGGCCTGCATATCTGTGGTGGCACCTTTGAGGACGACAATGCCGGGGCCAGATAAAAATATTTCGGCCCACTCGGCCATCACCGCCTTGCGGTCTTCATCAGTCTTGATCAATTGACGCAAACTGTTGCAATCATAAATCGGCACATTTTTTTCAATGCTGGCTGCAAATGGATAATCGGAAGTTTTGGCAACCCGATTGATCTGCACTTTAAAATCCTCAAGGTCGCAGGACTCGGGTGTTAACCACACGCGGCTGGTGCGTTGGGTGATGAAATTGTCTTGTTTCACTTCGCTATCCTCAATTATGGCCAATTGCTGCTGAAACTATAGCAAAATTAAACCTGGATCATCCAAAAAGCAAAATGGCGCAGAATTTGCGCTGTAGCCTATTGCGCCACAATCCTGTGTCGCACTGATACATCGGGACAGGTCATGGTTAACACATCATTAACGAAGCGTATCGATTGGGTCGATTATGCCAAGGGCATCTGCATTATCCTCGTGGTGATGATGCACTCCACATTGGGCGTGGAGAAAGCCGCAGGCGCGCAAAGTTTTGTCCATTATTTCATTGATTGGGCCAGACCGTTCCGCATGCCGGATTTTTTCTTGATCTCCGGCCTGTTTTTGGCTTCGCGGATTGACCGGCCATGGCGTGAATATCTCGATACAAAATTCATCCACTTCGCCTATTTTTATGTTTTGTGGATGACAATCCAGTTGTTGAGCAAAGCCTTTGGGATTTATCACGAAGAGGGCCTTCACGCGGTTTTCTCCACTTACCTGTGGGCCTTTGTCGAGCCTTTTGGCACCCTTTGGTTTATCTATATGCTGGCCATATTTTTTGTGGTGACAAAACTCGCACAAACTGTTCCACCTGTTCTGGTGTTTGCCGCCGCCGCTCTGCTGGAAGCGGCCCATGTTCAAACAGGCTTTCTCTTGATTGATGAATTTGCATCGCGCTATGTCTATTTCTTCGTGGGCTTTTGGATGGCAGCACGGGTCTTCAAATTCGCCGATCTGGTGGACACAAAATCAAGCCCGGTGATTTTGGCGGGTTTGGTGATCTGGGGCTTTGCCAATTATGATCTGGTGCATTTTGGCTGGGCCCCAATGCCTGGTATCAGTCTGCCTTTAGGTTTCATCGGTGCAGGTGCGGTGATCACCACTGGTGTGCTGCTGTCTAAATTCAAACTGGCAGATGCATTACGCTATTGCGGCCAAAACTCCATTGTCATCTATCTTGCCTTCTTCCTGTTTATGGCAGGCACGCGCGAATCTCTTCTGCGATTTGTGCCGCAGCTTGATATTGGCATCGTGGCGCTATTGGTCACGTTCGTCGGTGTCATCGGCCCATTACTGTTGTTCTGGGCCACGCGAAAAACCAAGCTCGCATTTTTATTCAAGCGCCCCGCTTGGGCAAAGCTGGCAAAACCCGTCGCACGGTGGCATAGTCCCAACTATGTCAAACAACTCCACATTAAAGCCCACCCTGAAGCAAGGTGATCATGTCTATCTGATTGATGGATCGGGCTATATCTTCCGCGCCTATCACGCCCTGCCACCCCTTACACGCAAGAGCGACGGCCTGCCCGTTGGCGCTGTGCAAGGTTTTTGCAACATGCTCTGGAAGCTGCTCAGTGAAACGCGCAGCGATAAAAAGCCAACGCACCTAGCCGTCATTTTTGATCATTCCGGAAAAACCTTCCGCAATGATTTCTATCCGGAATATAAGGCGCATCGGCCCGAAGCTCCAGCTGATCTGCGCCCACAATTTGGCTTGATCCGCCAAGCCACAAGAGCCTTCAATGTCGCTTGCGTCGAGATGGAAAATTACGAGGCTGACGATCTGATCGCCACTTATACCAAACATGCGGTTGCAGCAGGGGCAACAGTGCGCATTGTAACCTCAGACAAGGATTTGATGCAGCTGGTCAAGCCCGGCGTGATGTTGCTTGATACCATGAAGGACAAAGAGATTTCCGATCTGGAAGTGTTTGAGAAATTTGGCGTCACGCCCGACAAAGTTATTGAGGTGCAAGCCCTGGCAGGTGACTCAGTTGACAATGTGCCCGGCGTTCCCGGCATCGGCCTGAAAACCGGGGCCGAACTCATCAATCAATATGGCAATCTCGAAACCCTTTTGGAAAAGGCCGCCGAGATCAAACAAAACAAGCGCCGCGAAAATCTGATCGCTTTTGCTGATCAAGCCCGCATTTCAAAACGCTTGGTGACGCTGGATGAAGATGTGCCCGTCAAGGAGCAGGTGGGAGATTTTGCCGTCGATACACCACGGGCTTCGGATCTGATTGGATTTTTGAAAGCACTGGAATTTTCCAGTTTCACAAGGAAGATCGGCGCTGCCTTGCAAGCTGATGTCGATGCGATTGATCCTATCCCTGTAACATTCACGCAGTGGCCGCCTGAAGGTGGCGTAGAAACCTCTTCTTCCCAGCCGTCATTCCAGCGAAAGCTGGAACCCAGACTTTCAAAGGGTGAGAATGTTGAAAGCCTGGATTCCGGCGTCCGCCGGAATGACGACAATATTGAAGATGTCGAAACAACCCTCCGCGCCATCCCCGTCAATCACGCCGCATATGAAACCGTGACCAGCATGGCCGCCCTCGATCAATGGATCGCCAAGGCTTTCGATCAAGGCTTTGTCTGCATCGACACCGAAACCGATTCGCTGGATGCCATGCAAGCCAATATTGTGGGCGTGTCGCTGGCATTGGCACCCGGCAAGGCCTGTTATATTCCTTTGGAACATAAAGGCGCAGGCGACGGCCTATTCGCCGCTGGTTTGCATGAGGGCCAAATCCCGCGTGACCAAGCTTTGGCAAAATTGAAACCTTTGTTCGAAGCGCCCAGCATTTTGAAAATCGGCCAGAATTTGAAATATGATATGCTGCTTCTGAAAAATTACAGCATCAATGTGGCCCCCCTCGATGATACGATGCTGTTGTCTTACGTGATTGAGTCAGGCGATGTGGGCCACGGCATGGATGAATTGTCCCAGCGCCATTTGGGTCATAAGCCCATCGCTTTTAAAGATGTGGCAGGCAGCGGCAAATCATCGATCACTTTTGACCGTGTGGCCATTGATAAAGCCACCGCCTATGCCGCCGAAGATGCGGATATTACGCTGCGCCTGTGGATGGTGTTCAAAGCCAGGCTTTTGAAAATGCACAAGGTCACGGTGTATGAAACGCTCGAACGCCCGTTGGTGCCCGTGCTTTGCCAGATGGAGTTTGAAGGCGTTGAGGTTGATCGCAATGTGTTGGCCAAACTCTCATCAGAATTCGCTAATAAGCAGGGTGCGGTTGAAGTTGAGATTCACAAACTGGCGGGCCAATCTTTCAATATCGGTTCGCCAAAACAGCTGGGCGAAATTCTCTACGATAAGATGCAGCTGCCCGGCGGCCGCAAAACCGCAACTGGCGCGTGGAGCACGGACTCAGATGCGCTGGATGATCTGGCCACTCAAGGCATTGTGCTGGCACAGCGCGTTTTAGATTGGCGACAATTGGCCAAACTGCGTTCGACCTATACTGATGCGCTGCCCGAATTCATCAATCCAAAAACCGGCCGCGTGCACACCTCCTATGCCATGGCCTCAACCTCCACAGGTCGCCTGTCATCGACGGATCCAAATTTGCAAAACATTCCCGTGCGCACTGATGATGGCAGGCGTATCCGAACCGCCTTCGTAGCCCCCAAGGGCAAAAAAATGATCAGCGCGGATTATTCGCAAATTGAACTTCGCGTATTGGCCCATGTCGCTGATATTCCGCAGCTCAAAAAGGCCTTCGCTGATGGTTTGGATATTCACGCCATGACAGCCAGTGAAATGTTTGGCGTTCCCATTGAAGGCATGGAGTCTTCGGTGCGCAGGCGCGCCAAGGCCATCAACTTCGGCATCATCTATGGCATCTCGGCCTTTGGCTTGGCCAATCAGCTTTCAATCAGCCGCGAAGAAGCAGGCGAATATATCCGTACTTATTTCAAGCGCTTTCCCGGCATTAAAGATTATATGGAGGCCACCAAGGCTTTTGCCCGCGCAAACAGTTATGTTGAAACCATCTTCGGAAGGCGCATGCACTTTCCACGCATCAATTCGCCAAACCCATCTGAAAAAGCATTTTTGGAACGCGCCTCAATCAACGCACCCATTCAAGGTTCGGCTGCTGATATTATCCGCCGTGCCATGGTGCGCATGATGCCAGCTTTGGCTGACGCAAACCTCAAGGCGCGCATGTTGCTGCAGGTGCATGATGAACTGATTTTTGAGTGTGATGAAGCGGAAGTTTCAGCTACGGCCAAGCTTGTCAAATCGGTCATGGAAAAAGCGCCCGAGCCTGCGCTTAAACTATCAGTGCCATTGCAGGTCGATGCCCGCGCCGCCAATAATTGGGACGAGGCGCATTAAAGCACATTGCGGCCTTGGCCGGAATGTGCCTCTCAGCCAGAGCCTAATACCGCAACCCCAGCACAAATCATGGCAATGCCCACCCATTGCCAAGCCGTAGTTTTTTCTTTGAGGATGATCATCGCCAATAAAGTTGCAATCGCGCCATAGCCGCTGATGCCCATAGTGCCAAATTCCTTATTGGGCAGGCGGCCCATATAATTGACGCCCGATACAGCGGCCACGTCAAAGGCGCCCATGGCAAATATGCCAATCCAGGCATTGCGGCTGATCGTAGCTTTGAGCGGGGCCTCACGCATCGCAAATGGAATAAGAACCAGTGCCGCAGGAAAACGTGACAGAAATGTCGTTTCAAATTCACCAAGGCCAAGGGCAATTTTTTGACCCAAAATCACTGATGTTGCAAAAAATACTTCTGCCACCACGCAGAACAAAATCAGCGGCAGCAATTTGCCCTTGGCCACTTGAGCCAGGCCCCCATCCGGCGGGCCCATGCGTCCCACCACATAAGCACCAAGCAGAATGAAGATAACGGCACCAATTTGCATCAAGCTTGGTGATAGTCCGTTATAGATGCCCCAAACCACGACGAGAGCAGGGTAACCCGCCGTAAACGGCCCAACAATGGAAACCGGTGCCATGCTGAACGCCATGAAAAGGCTGCCCACGGCAAGGCCATAAATAAGACCCAACACCAGGCTCAGGCCCAGTGTTTGCATGCCCGCATGCAAAATCGTGCCATCCCACAATACAATGCCGGTGAGCAAAAGCCCGCCCGCCAACATTGTTATGATCGCCATGCGGTAGGGGCCCACATCATTGGCATAGGTACGCGCCACCAGATCATGCAAAGACCAGCAAAAAGCCGCGAATAGTCCAAACATCACTGCCAGCATCAAATTCTCCCGAGGAGCTGTGTTAGCAGTGCCAGTGAACATAGACCATGACGCTTTTGCACATCTGCATGGCCAGAAACGACTAGCCCAATAAAACGATTGGGTTAAGCTAGCGCCATGTTCTTATCAGTCTTTGATCTTTTCAAAATCGGCATTGGCCCGTCATCTTCGCACACTATGGGGCCGATGGTGGCGGCGCATCGCTTTCTCGAATTGGCAAAATCAGCCGATGTAGAAACGGCAACCCGTCTGACCTGCACGCTTCATGGTTCACTTGCCTTCACTGGCAAAGGCCATGGCAGTGACCGTGCAATTGTTTTGGGACTGGCTGGCCAAACGCCACAAGCCATTGATCCTGATCACGTTGAAACTATTCTGGCAAATATGAATAACATCACGATTCAAAATCGTGACATCGTATTCAATCAATCCAGAGACATCATATTTGATTTTGGCCCTGCTCTTAAAGGCCACGCCAATGGTTTGGTTTTTAGATTGCTTGATGAGGCAGGCCAAGCCCTTCTGGAAGAAACCTATTATTCAATTGGGGGCGGCTTTGTGCAAACCGCAGCTGAACGTGCCGCTGGGGCAGAAGCAAAGGCCGTAACGCAAGTGCCTTATCCATTCCGCTCAGCGGTGCAAATGTTGGAAATGGGCAAAGCCGCAGGTTTAACCGTTGCCGCCATGAAGCGCGCCAATGAAACGCTGGGCCAAAGCGATCAGTCGCTGGACGAAGGCCTCGATCATATCTGGGCCACAATGAACGCCTGCATGAATCGTGGCCTGAAGACCCAAGGCATTTTGCCCGGTGGTCTCAAAGTGAAACGCCGTGCGGCGGAAATTTTTGCCAAACTCAAAGCCGAGCACGGCCATAACAAAATCCAGCCGCACCAGATCATGGATTATCTGTCGGTCTATGGCATGGCGGTGAATGAGGAAAATGCCGCGGGCGGCAAAATCGTAACGGCGCCCACCAATGGTGCTGCTGGTGTAGTGCCCGCTGTTATTCGCTATTATCTTGATCATTGTGTGGGTGCCGATCAAAATGGCATTCGTGTATTCCTGCTGGCTGCTTCAGCCATTGGCGGCATCATTAAACATAATGCTTCGATCTCGGGCGCTGAGGTGGGCTGCCAAGGCGAAGTAGGCTCGGCCTCGGCCATGGCCGCAGCAGGCCTGTGCGCGGCTTTAGGTGGCACCAATGAGCAAGTTGAAAATGCCGCTGAAATCGCGCTGGAACATCATTTGGGTATGACCTGCGATCCCATTGGCGGCCTTGTGCAAGTGCCATGTATCGAGCGCAACGCCTTTGGCGCAGTCAAAGCTGTCACCGCTGCATCGCTGGCTTTGCGTGGCGATGGTGCACATTTGGTGCCGTTGGATAATTGCATTGAAACCATGCGCCAGACCGGATTGGACATGAATGAGCGTTATAAGGAAACCTCAACCGGCGGCTTGGCCGTGAATGTGGTTGAGTGTTGAGTTAGGCACAACTTAAACTAGAATTTAATCCTAGGGCTTTAAATGCCCCATAGAAGCGAATCTGTCCCTCTCCGCTACTCTCCTAGCACCCACCCTAAGAATCACGTCCTACGGCTCCCTAAACGCATTTAAAAGCCTATTAGAGGATTAAAAGACTATCTTAGTCTTCGTGGCGCGACGGCTTGCGCGGTGAGCGGGTCTTCCGGCCAGAGATGTTTGGGGTAACGCCCGCGCAAATCCTTGCGCACATCGGGATAGGCATTCACCCAAAAGGTTTCGAGCGACTGGGTAATCGCCACAGGTTTGCCGCCAGGTGACAAAAGCTCGATTTTCAGGCGCGCGCGGCCATCAGCAATTTGCGGGGCAGATTTCATGCCAAACATTTCTTGCAATCGCACCCGCAAGACGGGATCGCCTTCCACATCATAGTCAATCTGATAATGCCCACCGCCGGGCACTTCCATGCGAGCCGGGGCCAGCTTTTCAATCCGCGATAATTTTTCATGCGGAATCATGCCGCGCAAAATCATCAGCATATCCAAACGCTCCAAATGGCTCTTGCGCGAAATACCGGAAAGATAAGGCAGCAACCAATCGTGCAGATTATCCAGCAAAGCCTGATCGGAAAAGTCGGGCCAGCCATCTTCAGGCAACATGCGGTGTAAAAAATTAATCCGTGAACGGAGCATTTTTGCACCATCCGTCCATGGCAATGAGGCAAGTCCCATCGCTTTCACACCTTCAGCCATTGCAATTGCCACAGCCTCGGGTTCCGGCGTTGCCAAGGGCCGCTCTTCCAAAACCAACGCACCGAGCTTGACAGTTCGCGCCGCACTTACAGCATTTGCCTTTCCATCCCAAAACACGCCAGCACTTTCGATGATCTGATCTTTGAAATGCGCCTCGATCTCGGGGCGCGTGATCACAGCTGCCAAATGCACCTTGGCATCAACCTGTGTCCCATCAAGCAAGCCAATGGCAATCCATTCAGATTTTGCCAATGGATCATGCTCAGCAACCACAGCCCCCGCACCCGAAGCCATGCGAAAGCGTCCCAAACTGCCGCGCCGCTGTGCAATGCGGTCGGGATAGGCCAGCGCCAGCAACACGCCATGCGAAATCTCGGCTGTGTCATCTTTAATTGCGGCTGCGTCTTTGATTTGCCGCGCCACTTGCTTCACGCGCTCACGGGCTGTTCCTCGCACATGCATCAGCCTAGTTTCAATGTCAGCCGAAGTATCGCGCGGCAATCCATCACGTTCTGAAATCATGGCGGCGATTTCGGCAGCAGCCAGACCAGCCCCCAGCGCTTGGCCTGCAATCACCATATGCGCCAAACGCGGATGCAGGGGCAATTTCGCCATGGCACGGCCATGGGCGGTAATTTGATTTTTGCTATCAAGCGCCCCCAGTTGTTTAAGCACATCTTGCGCCTGTGCAAAGGCGGCGGCAGGCGGCGCTTCAAGCCAAAGCAATCCGTCGCGTTCGGCTGTGCCCCAATTGGCCAACTCCAAAACTAGCGATGTTAAATCGGCAATACGAATTTCAGGATCATCATGCGCAATCAGCGCTCGCATTTCTGATTCAGGCCACAGGCGGTAGCAAACCCCAGGCCCCACACGACCAGCGCGACCTTTGCGTTGTTCAGCCGAAGCTTGGGAAACGCGCACCGTCTCAAGTGCGGTCATGCCGGAAGCCGGATCAAATCGGGGGCTGCGCTTAAAGCCTGTATCAATCACTGCCTCCACCCCATCAATGGTCAATGAGGTTTCGGCAATCGTCGTCGCCAAAACAATTTTGCGCCGACCTATCTCACAAGGCTTTATCGCTGCATCCTGATCGCTCAATGTCATGGCCCCATAGAGCGGCCGCACGTCAACATTGGCTGGAACATCGCCAATAAGGGCTTGCTCAACACGGCGGATTTCACCCTCACCGGGCAGGAAGACCAGTAAACTGCCCTTCACTTCACGTAAGGCCAAATGAATGGCCTTAACCGCGTCAGCAACCACAGTTTGCCTTGTGGTCTTGTCGAGATGTTTTGTGACCACCGG
Organism: Aestuariivirga sp.; assembly: GCA_043784785.1. Lineage (GTDB taxonomy): Bacteria > Pseudomonadota > Alphaproteobacteria > Rhizobiales > Aestuariivirgaceae > Aestuariivirga. The sequence goes on from JAYVXY010000169.1 coordinate 9,952, forward strand.
AAACATGCGGCCTTTCGCATTCACGATTGGTGCCTCATCCAGAAAGGTGGAAAGCTTTTCCGTATCCAATGTCGCCGACATGATCAAAAATTTGAGATCATCACGTAAGCCGCGCTGCACATCGAGGCACAAGGCAAGTGAAAGATCACCATCCAGATTACGTTCATGAAACTCGTCAAAAATCACAAGACCAATGTCGGAAAGTTCTGGGTCTTGTTGTAAGCGCCTGAGCAATATGCCCTCGGTCACAACTTCAATGCGCGTCGCAGATGAAACCTTGCGTTCCAGCCGCACGGTATAGCCCACTGTCTCACCCAGCTTTTCATTCAATGTCTGCGCCATGCGTGATGCAGCAGCCCGCGCCGCCAAGCGCCTTGGTTCCAGCATCACAATTTTTTTAGCCTTAAGCCAAGGCTCATCCAGCAAGGCCAGTGGCACGCGTGTGGTTTTGCCAGCACCCGGCTCGGCCACCAAAATAGCTGAAGGCCGCGAAGCGAGCGCGGCCTTCAATTGCGGGATGATATCATCAACCGGAAATATCATTTCATTTCTTTAGACCATGGTGGATCAGCGCCAGCACGTGAGACGGTCACCGCCGCTGCCTTCATGGCAAACTCCGCAGCCGCCTTCAACGTTACCTCATCAATTGTGGTCAAATGTTTTTTGGTCAACTTTTTGTTGATCTCAAGATAGGCCAAAAAACCGGCTGTGAATGTGTCACCCGCCCCCACCGTATCAACAACCTTTACCTTCGGCACATTTGCGCTGAATGAAAAACCACGGGTGAAAACCTCCACACCCTCGCCGCCTTTGGTGATGGCCACAATCTTAACGCCGCGTTTCACCCAAGATTTGCCAAATTTGGCAAGGTCTTTCGATTTGCTCATCCACAAAACATCTTCATCAGAAATTTTGAGAATGTCGGCTCTGGCAATCATGTTGTACAGCCGTTCCAGATGTTTTTTCTTCTCATCAATCAGGCTGGCGCGAATATTGGGATCAATGCAAATGACACGTGATTTATGTTCGCGCTTCAGCAGCGCTTCATAAGTGCCGCCACAAGGTTCTGGAATTAAGCTGATCGAACCAAAATGCAAAGCACCAACTGACTTTGGCAGCTTGGGCAAATCCTTCCTAGTGAAATTGCGCGCCGCCGAAGCATCATCCACAAAAGAATAGCGCGCATGGCCATCTACCAATTTCACAAAGGCCAAAGTTGTGTGCAGGGCCTTGCGCTTGACATAGCGCAAGTCAACTTTGCTGGCCATTAAACCATCGGCAAGACTATCGCCGAAAAAGTCAACCGAAAGGCCGCCGAGAAACCCGGTTGGAACATCAAGGCGACCCAAGGCAATGGCCGTATTATAAATCGAGCCACCGTTAAAGGGTTGATACACAAATGCGCCATCAGCCCCTTGGCGGGGTAAAAAATCGATCAAAGCTTCGCCGCAACACAAAATCATGACATTTCCTTCTCTGTGTTGCATAACAAACGCATAACCATCATGCAATAATTCTCGAGGCATGATTTATTGCCACGGGCTTTTCCACAGTGTAGAGCGTGATTTCATATTTTGAGTAACGTACCTCAATTCAATCGGAGCAAAGGCCCCATGACCACCCGCATCATTCCCGTTGACCCATTTGACATCGTCGTCTTTGGGGCCACGGGCGATTTGGCCCAACGCAAATTGATTCCAGCTTTGTTTCACCGTGATGAGCAAGGCCAATTGCCTGATGAAGCCCGCATCATTGGCACGTCGCGCCGCGAGATGAGCAACGATGCATTTAAGGTGTTTGCCGCTGCCGCGTTGGAAGCCTTTGTGGAAGAAGGTTTGCGCAAGCCTGAAACTGTGAAAAAGTTTTTGGATCGCCTCACCTATATTGCCGCCGAAGCCGGCAAGGAAGATGGCTGGCCAAAGCTTGAAGCGGCCTTGTCGCAAAACAAGGAACGGATTCGGGTTTTTTATCTGGCGGTTGGCCCTGATCTTTTTGGTCCAATTTGCGAGCGCCTGGGCAATCACAATATTGTCACCCCAAATTCGCGCGTGGTGGTTGAAAAGCCCTTGGGCAAAAGTGGCGCTTCGGCTCAGGCCTTGAATGATTCAATCGGCAAAGTTTTTGCCGAACCGATGATCTACCGCATCGACCACTATCTCGGCAAAGAAACCGTGCAGAACCTTATGGCGCTCCGATTTGCCAATTCCTTGTTCGAACCCTTATGGACGGCCGCCCATATTGATCACGTGCAAATAACCGTAGCCGAAACCTTAGGGGTGGAAGGGCGCGCTGGCTATTATGATACGGCGGGCGCTTTGCGCGATATGGTGCAAAATCATATTTTACAACTCTTATGTCTCGTTGCCATGGAGCCGCCAAGTTCCATGGAAGCCGATGCTGTTCGTGATGAAAAGCTAAAGGTTTTGAAGTCGCTCAAGCACCTGAGTCCTGCACAGCTTGAAAGCCATGTGGTGCGCGGCCAGTATCGCGCCGGAGCATCAGGAGAAGGGGCTGTCAAAGGCTATCTTGAAGAACTGGGCAACCCAGACTCCAAAACCGAAACTTTTGTGGCCATCAAGGCCGAAATTGCATCTTGGCGCTGGAACCACGTGCCGTTTTATCTGCGCACCGGCAAGCGGCTGGCGCAACGCGTTTCGGAAATCATGGTTGAGTTCAAACCAGTGCCGCATAACGTGTTTTTAAAATCAGCAGGCCAGTTGCAACCCAATCGGCTGGTCATCCGCCTGCAGCCGGATGAGGGCGTAAAACTCTGGCTCAGCGTCAAAGAACCTGGCCCGGGTGGCATAAGATTTAAGAACGTGCCGCTGGATATGAGCTTTGCTGAAGCCTTCAGCGCAAGGCAGCCCGAAGCCTATGAACGCCTGCTCATGGACGTGGTACGCGGCAATCAAACCCTGTTCATGCGCCGTGACGAAGTGGCAGCGGCGTGGAAATTTATCGATCCGATTTTGGACTATTGGAGAGAATCATCCGATACGCCAAAGCCCTATACGTCTGGAACTTGGGGCCCCACTTCGGCAATTGCCCTGATCGAACGTGATGGTCGAACCTGGTATGAAGGTCCCGATGCATGATTGCGCAACGGCGAAATTTTGAATCGGGAGCAGCACTAGCAGGTGGCTTGGCGGAAGATGTGGCGGGCTGGCTGACAGCGGCAATTGAAAAGCAGGGCAGCGCTGTGATAGCCGTATCCGGCGGTTCAACACCTAAGCCATTTTTTGCTGCCCTTTCCAAACAAAAACTCGATTGGTCAAAAGTAACCATCACCTTGGTTGATGAACGCCAGGTGCCAGAAGACAACCCTCGTTCCAATGCGCGCCTTGTGCGCGATAATCTCTGGTGCAACGAGGCGGCTGTTGCGCAATTTGTGCCGCTTTACCTCAATCCTTTAATTGCTCGCATCGCCGCATTTGATGTGGCCATTTTGGGCATGGGCAATGATGGCCACACAGCTTCATTCTTCCCGGGCGGTGATAATCTCGCCAAGGCCATTGATCCCGAAACCAGGGAAGCCGTGATCCCCATGAATGCGCCGGGCGCAGGTGAGCCCCGCCTCACATTCACGCTGCCACGCCTGCTTGCCGCCGGCCATCTTTGCCTCCATATTCAGGGCCAAGATAAAATGCAGGTTCTCGAAAAAGCACTTGGCGGCACAGATGTTTTTGCAATGCCGGTGCGCGCCGTGCTCCATTCCTCCAAACCTCTTGATGTTTATTGGTGTCCATAATGTCAGTTCACACAACCATTTCTGCCGTAACCGAAAAGATCATCAGCCGCAGCAAAGCCAGCCGCAAAAACTATCTCGAAAAAATCGAGCGCGCCATTGATCGCCAGCCCAAGCGCAAGGCCTTGGGTTGCGCCAATATCGCTCACGGCTATGCGGCCTGCGGCGTTCATGACAAAAACGCCTTGCGCAATGGCAATGGGCCAAACTTGGCTATTGTTACCTCATACAATGACATGCTTTCGGCGCATCAGCCTTTCGAGTTTTACCCTGATCTGATCCGCCAAGCCGCACGCGAAGCCGGCGGCACAGCGCAAGTGGCAGGTGGTGTTCCCGCCATGTGTGATGGCGTAACCCAAGGCGAAACCGGCATGGAACTTTCGCTGTTTTCGCGGGATGTGATTGCCCTTTCAACCGCTGTCGCCCTTAGCCATCAGATGTTTGATGCGTCCGTTTATCTTGGTGTGTGCGATAAGATCGTACCGGGCCTGATTATCGGCGCATTGAGCTTTGGCCATCTCCCCGCCGTTTTCATTCCCGCAGGGCCGATGACCTCAGGCTTACCGAATGAAGAAAAAGGCAAGATCCGCCAGCTTTATGCGCAAGGCAAAGTCGGCCGCGATGCGCTACTGGAAGCTGAAAGCCAAGCCTATCACGGCCCCGGCACTTGCACATTTTATGGCACCGCCAATTCCAACCAGATGCTGATGGAAATCATGGGTCTGCATTTGCCCGGCTCCACCTTTGTCAATCCGGGCACGCAGCTGCGTGATGAAATCACCAAGGCCTCTGCCAAACAGGCAATGAGTATTTCCACACTTGGTAATCGCTATACGCCGATTGGCAAAATTTATGATGAGAAAGCCGTGGTGAATGGCGTTGTAGGCCTGCTGGCCACTGGCGGCTCCACCAACCACACCATGCATATCATCGCCATGGCCGCTGCGGCGGGCATTGCGCTCACATGGGATGATCTGGCTGAACTTTCCAAAGTTGTGCCATTGCTCACCCGCATCTATCCAAATGGCAAGGCTGACGTGAACCATTTCAATGCGGCAGGCGGCATGGGCTTCATGATCCGTGAATTGCTCAGCGCTGGTCTGCTACATGAAGATGTCACCACCATCATGGGTACCGGCCTTTCGGGCTATTGCCAAGAGCCGGGCCTAAGCGATGATGGCAGCCTGAACTGGCGTGAAGCGGCGAAATCTTCCGGCGACACAACAGTGCTGCGCGGTGTGAAGGAACCTTTCCAGGCCACAGGCGGCCTTAACGTGCTCGAAGGCCCACTGGGTCGTGCGGTTATCAAATCGTCGTCGATCCCCGAAGATCGCCACATCATCGAAGCGCCCTGCCGGATTTTCCATTCACAGGAAGATTTGACC
>JAYVXY010000170.1:0-39424 GCA_043784785.1 Aestuariivirga sp.
CTGATTGAGCCTCTTTCAGCGCGGTGCGGAGATTGGCGAGGCCTGCTTCCGAAGGATCATCTTTGATTATGATGTGTTTGGCGACGGTGGTTGGCGAAAGTTCGCTGGCATCATTCAACAGATTCTCAGCAGTGGGCAGGGCTGCTGGATATGGATCGCCAAATGGGATTTTTGTGCTTTCCAGATAATGGGTCGCGAAGGCGCCTGCTGCTGCACCTGACCCCAACATCAAACTCCGACGCGTTATATTTCCCATGCCCACACTTCTTTGAAACGAATCATTTCGGTTGAAGTTAAGAATTTGTCGTTAATAAACCAATATAGGAAAGATCGATAACTGGATGATTCGACAATGAAATTATTTTGATACGGGCTCGATTTTAAGTGTGGCTCAGGAGGATTCGTGCACTTGCCGGATGTAGGACATATGCCACAAATAGAAGCACCATAGGAATTCGGCAAACCGGCCAATTGATAGACAGTGCCTGGCAGAAACTTTCAGGCCCTAGCTCAATTGTCTAAATAACTCATCAATGCTTCGACATTGCCGTTGTTTTCTTTCATCACATTGGTGAACTTGCCGCGCATGGTCTGGGCGAGCCAAATTGAAGACACACTCACATCTTGCACGCGGTAGCTGCCCCCGGATTTGCGCAAGCGGAATGTGATGCTCTGGCCGGTTGATAGCTTGGTGCCCACGGTTAGGCCGCTGCCGGATTCATTGCAGCTGGTAATGGCGATGCTGGTGCCGCTGAACTTGCTGCTGTATTGCGCCATGAATTTTCCCATGAAGGTCCGCGCGCGGGCAACATATTCGGTTTCCCGGGATTTGGGCAAATTCTGGCGATAGATGCCAAGCGCAAAGAGGGCAATGGAATGAAGATCAGCAAAACGCGAAGCCGCAGAACTGAATGCCCCAGCTGATCCTCTGCGTGATGCACCCATGAAGGCTTCACCAGCTGATTGGATGAAACCTTCCGCTGGGCATGTGCTGGCTTTGGCGATGTTGGGGATGCCAAGAGTGAGCAGGATTAGAGCTGTGCAGAATATATGTTTTTCCTTCTGGTCCATTTTGCTTCATTTTCCCATTCTATCTAAAGCTATCGGATTTAATCATTCGGACACGCAACTCAGTAACCGCTATTCCGGTATAGTTTGCTTCCAGCCTTTGATACGACCTTGACGCAAATGCAGGTCTTTTGGGTCGCCCCTAATGTCGCTTGGGTGGGCCAGTGCATAAGTGCGCTTGCGCAATTCGGCGATCATTTCATCGCGGTCGGTCAAATGTTCAATCTCGCTGAACGGTATGGGGGTTCCAACACGCACCGGCAAATCAGTGCCAATGCGGCGCGCGGTTTCGCGGAATACCAGTGAAAGGCGCAGCGTGAGGCTCATGTGGCTGGCGAGCTGGAACAGCCTGCTGTTTTGACCCGTGAAGAACACGGGCACAACGGTGGCTTTTGACATGCGGATGAGTTTCGCGGTGAATGGCGCCCAAGCCAAATCAACGGCTTGGCCTTTATGGGGCTGTTCAGACGTTGAAACGCCGCCACCCGGAAAAATGCCTACGGCATGGCCTTGCTTCAACCAGCTTTGCGCTTCGTGCCTTGAATTCACATTGGTTTCGCGGGCCTCACGCGTGGGGGCGAAGGCTACGGGCAAAAGATTGGCTGATGCTTCTGGCGCCTGGCAAAGAACATCATTGGCGAGAACTTTGGTATCAGGTCGCACCTGCAAAGCAAGCCATGTGAGCGTGATGCCATCCAAAACGCCATAGGGATGGTTGGAGATGAATACCACGGGGCCGGTTTGTGGCACTTGGGCCAAGGTTTCAGATTCATATTTCACGTTGATGCGCAGCAGGCGCATTGCGGAATCGAAAAAACCATCGCCGCGTTTCAAATTTTCCTGATGGGTGACATAGAGCTTTTTCAGCTTGCGCTGGCCGCCCATTTTTTCGATGGCCTGGATAACGGCGCGCTGCAACAGGGGCTGATCGGCTGTCGAATAAGAAAATCTTACATTGCGCTTTGTCGGGGCCTGCACCATGGCAGATATGATCCTTGGTTCTAACGTCGCCTGATGGTTTGGGCTAAGTATAGACTTAATTCTGGCCGACCCAAAGGAGAAGTTCATGTATACCCTTTATGCCCGCGTGGGCTCCGGATCTGCGGCTGTTGAAGCCGTGTTGGCTGAATGCGGGGTTGAGTTTCAAGTGGTTGATATTCCCCGAGAAGGTGATGGGCACAAAGACTATTTGAACATCAACCCACGCGGAGAAGTGCCAAGTTTGCGACTGTCTGACAACAGTTTGATGACAGAAAGTGCGGCCATAATCATCTATCTGGCCGATCTCTACCCGGCTGCCCGTTTGGCACCAGCTTTGGATTCACCTTTGCGCGGCACCTATTTGCGGTGGATTTTGTATTTTGCCTCAGCAGTTTACATGGCGGATTTGCGCTATTTTTATCCAGCCCGACATTCGGTGGATAACGGGGCGGCTGATGGCATAAAAGCTCAGGCAAAACTGGACATGAATCGTGATTTTGCTATTTTTGCCAAAGCATTAGGCAAGGGACCTTATATTTTAGGAGAGGTGATTAGTGCCGCCGATATTTATGCTGCGATGCTGGTCAGTTGGGTTCCTGATGTGAAAACCCTGTTCGCACGTCATCCAAATATCAAAAGGCATTATGAATTGGTTGCCGCGCGACCAAAAGTCAACCCAATGTGGAAGCGAAACGATATGCTGTTTCATGAGTGAAGCGGCGCGTGGCCTGGTGTGGGGCTTTATTGGGGTTGCGATATTCTCTCTGACGTTACCTTTCACCCATGTGGCGGTGAAGGAATTCGATCCACTCTTTATCAGCATCGGGCGAACGGTGGTGGCGGCCGTGGTTGGGGCGATCATTCTTGGAATCACCCGCCAGCCATTGCCTTCATTTCAGGATTTAAAACTGCTGCTTGTTGTGGGCGCGGGGGTGATATTGGGATTTCCGATTCTATCATCCTTAGCCATGAAGGCCGCACCCGCCTCGCATGGCAGTGTGGTGCTTGGACTATTGCCATTAGCCACGGCTTTTATGAGCACGATTTTTGCGGGTGAAAAACCGTCTTTGCGATTTTGGTTGTGGAGTATTTTGGGCTCGGCATGCGTTGTTGTTTATGCCCTTTGGGATGGTGGAATGGAACTGCATGGGGCAGATGGGCTGCTGGTTCTGGCTGTTGTTGCAGCTTCCATGGGTTACGCGGCTGGTGGGCATTTATCGCGCAAGCTCGGTGGTTGGCAGGTGATTTGCTGGGCTTTACTGTTGTTTCTGCCCGTCACGTTGCCGCTGGCGTATCATTTCGCAAGCAATGTCACGGGAGCTGAATCAACTCCAGCGTGGCTGTGTTTTGGTTACATCTCATTGATGAGCCAGCTTGTCGGATTTTTTGCCTGGAACAAGGGCTTGGCCATGGGCGGTGTGGCGCGGGTGGGGCAAGTGCAGCTATTACAAAGTTTTATGACACAGCTGGGTGCATGGGCATTAACTGGTGAGGCCCTGACACTTCGTTCCTTGTTGTTTGCGGCGCTGGTTGTGGTTTGTGTCTGGTTTGGACGCAAGGCACAGGTTGCCAAGGCTTAATGGCAATAGGGGCCGCCGCTGCGCTCTTTCTGTAAATCGAGATGGATATGATCATGATGTTCAGCATCTGATCCCGGCCCCAAGACTGTGTGGAAGGGGCCGCAGGCTTCTGATCTTACCGCGCGCAGGAACGCCCGGTTTTGGGCCGTCCCAGAATACCAATCATTCTGCACGTTAATTTCGTGACCATCCGCCAAGGTGAAAGCTACAATATCAATGGCGTTGGCCATGCCATGTTCAGACAGTTTTGCGCCGCGCACATTGTTGCGCGGGCGACATGAATATGATGCTGCCACTTTAAACGACACGACATTTTGCCCGAAGGTGCTTTTGGCGCGGGGTTGGACGGTGTTGGCGATCCATTCAGCCAAAGTGTCGGCCAGTTCGCATCTGATGAGAGCAGGTTGGCTGAAGGCGATGCCGCTGATTTCATAAACGCGGTAGGCATCGCGCGCGCCGCAGCCGCTCGGTTCAGTGAAATCTGGCACGCTTTCGGCTTTGCCAAAAGAGCGTGGATCAATGGAACAATAGTTCGGCGGTGGAGCCACACCGGCAGTGCGGAAATAGGGTTTTTCAATACCAGTTGAACACGCACTGAGTGCTGCGGCAAAGGTGAGCGCCGTGGCGAGGCTAAAATCCAAGCGCAATTGCATGGTGAACTGATTCCCAATCAAGGGACAATTCTGAACCGCGAAGGTTAATTAATTCTGGCGGTTGAGGGCAGCGATCAGAACCTTAACATCGCCATTGTTCTTGCGAATGAATTGCGAAAAATCATTCCGCTCCCAATAGGTCATGGAAAAACCCAGCACCTTGGCATCAACGACCTTATATCTACCATCGACCCAAGATACATGCCAGGTTACCGTATAGTCTTGGCCCGACATTAAATAGACTTTAGAGCCTACCAAAATATCCTTGTTTTCGCTAACAGTGGCTTCACCCATTTCAAATTTGGCGATGGGATATTTATGCGATTGTTCTGCGAAGTAGCGCGATATAAAATTGGCCACGCCATGTTCATAAATGGATTCAGAACCTTTTGGCACCTCAAAATCGCCGATCAGATATTCAGCGATGCCTGGCACATCTGCGTAGCGTTGGATAACGCGCAAAAAGGCCGAGACTGTTCCTTGCCGGTGGGCATGTAACAATTCCTTGCCGACCTGGTTCATAAACGTCACAGATGGATGCTCTTCGGCAAAAGCGGGCTTGGCCAATGCGAAGGGGAGCAAGCTAATGAGTGTGCGACGAGAGATCATGATTCGTGTTTACCAGAACCCATGTCAGTCGAACATGGTTAATGATGTGTAAATATATCTTTTGGCAAAGCCTACCAAGTTTCAGCTTCACGCAGTTTTGAATAGAGGGCTTGGAAATTGCCATTTGACGCTTTCAAGGTGTCTGCGAATAGTTTTTTCATGGCAATTGTCAGCCAAACGCCTTTTACATTTAAATCAGAGATGCGGTAACCGTCGCCTTGCTTAATCACACGCCAGCGCAGTTTCTCGCTGCCTATGCCGCTGCCAACAATGCCGGTATCGACGGTGATGAATTTGCCTTGTTCGTCTGAGCCCATCACCTTCAATTCTTCACCTTTAAAATCATCAACATACCATACGAAAAGGGCTGCTGAATAATTCGCCACTAGATCATAGAACATGGCTTTGTCGCCGGGGGGCAGTGCTTTTTGGTTCAGGCCGAGTGCGAAATTTGCGACGTTTGGGATATTGATATAGCGTGTGAAAAGTGCAGCAAAGCGGCGCTGCAACCCTTTGTCCCCGCGCTTGCCGCCATTGGCCAAGCTGATGACATCAAGACCGAGTTTATGGACATAGGCTTCTGCGCCTGAATCTGCCAGGGCAGGTGTGGCGACCAAGGCAGAACTGCCAATGCCCAAAAGACCCAGATTAAAAATGCGACGAGATACGGAGTTTTTCATAGACGCCTCTAGTTATATTGAGCCCGGATTCGAACTGCCCGACTTCTCTCACCAAAATAAGGCAATACGACAGATGTCGGAAAAAAATCAAGTGTTGGGTGGATAATGGTGATTTGCGACCAATTTCTATCAGAAACCGTAATGCATTTGCAATCTATATAAAGATATGTTTATATAGATTGAGAAAAGGATGCTTTATGGAAGAATTGCTGGCCGGATTAAAAGCAGTGGCGGAGACAACCCGCATCCGGATTCTCTTTGCTTTGTCGCATGGCGAACTTAACGTCACAGAACTAACCTTTGTTTTAGAGCAAAGCCAGCCGCGCGTGAGCCGTCATTTGAAATTGATGGCGGAGGCTGGTTTGATCAGTCGCCACAAGGAAGGCAATTGGGTTTTGTTTCGGTTGCGTGAGCAGGGGCGCAGTGGAGCTTTGGCGCGGGCCCTGGTTGAGATGCTGCCCGCCAAGGATGAGCTTTTGGCCGGAGACCTTTTGCGGTTAGAGGAAATCCGGCAACAGCGGCAAGACCGGGCCGCTGAATATTTCAGCACCAATGCTGCTGATTGGGCCAAGCTTCGTTCGCTTCATGTGCGCGAGGCTGATGTCGAGCAGGCGATGCTGGACTTGCTTGAAAATACCCAATTTCAAAATTGCGTTGATCTCGGTACAGGCACAGGACGCATTCTTGAGGTGTTGAGCAATCGCGCCGATCAATTATTTGGACTTGATATGAGCCGCGAAATGCTGGCCATTGCACGGGCCAATCTCGAAACCCACAAGTTGCGCCACGCCCAAGTGCGACAGGCAGATATTTATGCGCTGCCATTTGCAGACGGCTTTGCGGATTTAGTGACGATCCATCAAGTTTTGCATTTTCTGGACGATCCGCAGAAAGCGCTTCTTGAAGCAGTGCGGATTTTGGCACCCAAAGCCAAGATGTTGATCGTTGATTTCGCGCCGCATGATTTTGAAGAATTACGTGATCAACATGCCCATCGCAGGCTTGGCATTTCCAGTGAACAAATGGCGGGTTGGATGGCACGTGCAGGCTTGAACTTGATCAAGCATGAAGTGCTGCCGCCGCCCTGGATCAATGCAGGTATGGGGCTTACGGTTTCATTGTGGCTTGCGGAAAACGGCAATGCTGCTCAGTCAGTTGGACGACAAGATATTGGTGTGGGGATCAATCAATAATGAACGTAAACTTGACAAAGAAGCTTTCGGTTTCCTTCGAGTTTTTTCCACCCAAGGCAGGGGAAGCCGAAGTCGCATTCTGGCAAGCGTTGCGCAGGCTTGAATTAATCAAACCGGATTTTGTTTCGGTGACCTATGGCGCGGGTGGAACGACACGTGATCGAACCTTAAACACTGTGCGACGCATCGTCCAAGACACAAGCCTATCGCCCGCCGCGCATCTGACTTGTGTTGGTGCGTCCAAGGAAGAAGTGAATGCCGTCGTGCGTGATTTTTGGGATGCGGGGGTTCGCCACATCCTGGCCCTTCGGGGTGATCCGCCAGCGGGTGTGGGCACACGGTTTTCACCCCACCCTGAAGGTTATCGCAATGCCGCTGATCTGGTGCGTGGCATTCGAGAGATTGCAGATTTTCAGGTATCGGTTTCGGCCTATCCTGAAAAACATCCTGAGTCGGTTTCCATTGAAGAAGACCTGGCATTTTTAGCTGACAAGGCCGACCATGGTGCCACACACGCCATCAGCCAATTCTTTTTTCATAATGGGTTTTTCTTGCGGTTACGCGACCGGATTGCGGCGCGCGGCATAAACATCAAACTGCTGCCCGGCATTTTGCCGATTACCAATTTTGCCAAGGCGCAAGAGTTTGCAGCAAAATGCGGAGCCCATATTCCACCGGCTATGACGGCGCGTTTTGCAGGATTGGATAAGGACCCTGAAACGCGAAATTTGGTTGCTGCCATGGTTGCCGCCGAGCAAGTGCAAGAACTTGAGCGAGAGGGCGTTGACGCTTTTCATTTTTACACATTAAACCGCGCTGATTTGGTTTATCCAATTTGTCGGATGATTGGTTTGGGTGCGCCTGCGGAAGAACAAGCAGCGTAGATTGTTTGACGAAACTGACATTGAAGCGTAGCTTTACGGGTCTAGGTCAAGATCAAGAGAGGTTACATAACATGAAACATTCATTGAAGATCGGACTGGCGGCTGCCGCAATGTTGGCATTAAGTTTGGGGGCTTCCGCGCCAGCCCAAGCCCAAGTGTTTTTCTCATTCGGCACTGGCTATGGCTACCACCACCATCATTTTCGTTCATACCCATATTGTGGTTGGCGGAACATGAGGGTTCGGGTGCGCCGTCATCATCACTGGGTTTGGGTTTGGACGCAGCGCCGCGTTTGCTGGTGAACTACTAAGCAGACTGGCCGTTTTCGCCGCCCTTGCAAAAACATGGGCGGCGGGGCATATCTTGCGCCATGGAACAAGAAATTATTAAGCCCGATGGCCAGCCTAAAGTGAGCTCCCAAGCATTCAGTCCATTTGGCTGTTTTTTGGCGGCTTCAGGAGTAACGTTGCTCACGTTTTGTTTGGTTGGCGCCGCGATGGCGGCTTCGGTTTGGGCAATTGCCAAATTGATCGGCCTGCCTGACAGCGCGCTTTATGTTTTGCTCGGGTTGGCCGCGATTCCAGTTTTAGGGGCCACGATTTGGACGGCCGGACGGGCCTGGCATGTTGAACAACGTTTGGCGCAAGGCCTCGATGTGGATACACCGATTTTCAAGATCGGTCATTATTTTCGTAAGGCGGCCTGACGGGCTTTTCCAAAATTTAGAATAGGCTAATCTGTTGCCATGACGGTTTGGGCGCGCATTTCTGAAACAGTTGTCGGACTTGGCGATTCGATTTCTCATTTGATCGGGTTGGGGCCGGGGCGTCACACGGTGCCAGAAAAAACTGTGGCCTTTACCATTGGCATGATTGCGCTGGGTGCCAAAATGGCGAAGGCCGATGGGGTTGTGACCGAAGATGAGGTGCAAGCCTTTGCACAGGTCTTCCACGTCCCAGAAAAAGACCGACCCGCAGTAGAGCGTGTGTTTAATCTGGCCAAACAAGACGTGGCTGGGTTTGAGACATATGCAGCCCAAGTGGCCAAACTTTTCACGTTGAAATCATCGGTGCTTGAGAGCGTTCTGGATGGTTTGTTCCACATCGCCAAGGCCGATGGTGTGGTTCACGAAAATGAACTTCTTTATCTTGAACGCGTTGCTGAAATTTTTGGATTTATGAAAGGCGATTTTGCACGCATTCGTTCGCGCCATGTTTCCTTGCGTGATGATCCTTATGAGGTGCTGGGTGTTGAACCGGGCACCAGCTTGATTGATATTAAGAAAAAATACAAATCTCTGGTGCGGGAATTGCACCCTGACAAGCAAATTGCCGCTGGTGTTCCGGCTGAAATGGTGAAGCTGGCTACGGATCGTCTGTCTCGGATCAATGATGCTTATGGCGCGTTGGAAAAGGAATTAGCTTAGGTGATTGGCACTGCATTGCCACACCGGATTCAAGTTTCGCCCAATTTTGGTGAACGTGTGGGCGGTGTTACTCCCGATATGATTATCTTGCACTACACTGGCATGGACAATGCGCAGAAGGCCTGCGATTGGTTGTGCAACGAAGAGTCTACCGTTTCTTCACATTATCTCATTGATGAGGCCGGAGGCATTGTGCAGATGGTGGATGAGACCATGCGCGCCTGGCATGCTGGTGTTTCAAGCTGGCATGGCGAAGAAGATATTAATTCTGCATCCATTGGGGTTGAAATTCAGAACGGTGGGCACACGCTGGGTTATCCCGATTTTCCTGAGCGTCAGATGGTGGCGGCTGCCGCTTTGTGCAATGACATTATCAAGCGCCTTCATATCAAGCAGCGTAATATCCTCGCCCATTCAGATGTGGCACCGGGCCGAAAGATTGATCCGGGTGAAAAATTTGATTGGGCTTATTTGCACGCCTGCGGCATTGGCCATTGGGTGAAACCGGAACCAATTAAGAGTGGAACGTTTTTGCAGGCGGGCGATTCTGGTGATGCCGTGATGGCTTTGCAAGCCATGCTAAAGCTTTATGGCTATGGAGTTGACGTGAATGGCAAGTTTGACTCACGCACGAAGATTGTGGTCGAGGCGTTTCAGCGGCATTTTAGGCCAGCCCGCGTTGATGGTGTTGCCGATCAATCAACCGTTTCAACGTTGCATAGGCTTTTGCAAAGTTAATTGACCATGTCGCCTGCGCAGGTGCGCAACAGGCCGGTGAAATCAGCATCGATCAATGGATAGGTGTTGATATGGCCCGAGATTGTTACTTTGAGCGTGTTTCCGGTTGGTGCTGTCTTCAACAGTGGATCGGTGATGGAGATTTTGCCTTCGAGGCTCGGCAAGCCGCTGTTTTTATCTATTGCTGCCTTGGCTTTTACTGAAAACTTCTTGTCATCAACGGCCACGGCCATGGTCACAATTTGGTTTTCTTTCAATTGCGCCGGGCCATTGTTGACGAAGAGTGACACTTTGTTGGTGCCGATTTCACACCAGAAGCTCAACCCCACATCATCTGTATCTGGCACCCCGAAAACCAAGAAGGCTTCTTTGTCTGAAGAATTTAAAGTCCATTCCCGCTCTTGGGCCATGACGATCTGAGTGCTCGCCAATAGAGCGATAAGGACAAAAATTATGCGCAAGGAGCGGGTTCCAATTTAAAATTCGGCTTCGACCTTACACGAGCAGAAGCCAATGGTTAAGTTCAAATGATCGGCATCATCCAAGTATTACCTGTCAATATTTTTATGAATGAAATCATGCAGCAAATCGATATTTTTAAGATTTGACTTGAAAAACACGTCGAAGATATCACCGACGATCGGAATTGCGCCAAGCCCTGTGTCTATGGCAACATTGGCCAGCATTTTCACAATCAGGTGGTTTGGCGCACCCAGCTTGCGGGCTTCGAGAACAATATAGAGTGAGACTAGGCCAGCCGCCACATCACCAAAACCGGGGACTAAACCCACTACTGCATCCGCGCCAAAGCGAATGCGGGTCAAAGGAATGCCCCAGCCAGAATCCATGAAACGGGCAAGCAATTTCAGCCGATTAAGTTTCTTCAAGGTTTCAGCCGATGCCATCTCATTTGCCTTTCAAAGCAGGCCCAGAGGTGGTTACGTGGTTTACCAGTTACAAGTTGTTTTTATTGACCACGCGGCACTTGAAGTCTAACGCAAGCCCCACCAGTCGGCTGGATGGCCGCTCTCGCTAGGCTCGCAAGGGTGCGAGGGAGGAAAGTCCGGGCTCCACGGGAATAGGGTGCCGGGTAACGCCCGGCGAAGGTGACTTCAGGGAAAGTGCCACAGAAAACAAACCGCCGCAGTTCGCTGCGGTCAGGGTGAAAAGGTGGGGTAAGAGCCCACCGCAGTTTTGGCAACAAAACTGGCATGGCAAACCCCACCCGGAGCAAGACCTAATAGGGGTGGCATGAAACTTCGGTTTCAAAGCCTTTTCCGGCTCGCCGCCCGGGTTGGTTGCGCGAAGCATTTGGCAACAAATGCTCCAGATGAATGGCCATCCATCGTGAAGGCAACTTCATGGGGACAAAACCCGGCTTATAGGCCGACTGGTATTTTCTGCTTCTTGGACGCGAATTCTTGTCGGCCAAGTCTGCAACTTGCCCGGAACATGCTTTAATCCCTCAAAGTGGTTGTAATGAATCGCTTTTGAAACGATTTGTTAGGAATTACGGAGGCATTGTCGGGTTTCGTTAACCTCTTATTCATTGTGTTGCCAGCCCCTATGATTGCACCGCCTGATCACACCACCCGCCATTTGCCCGTGATGTTGCCCGAAGTGTTGAGTGCTTTGGCACCTCATGATGGAGGTTTTTATGTTGATGGTACGTTTGGGGCTGGAGGTTATACGCGCGGGATTTTGGGCGTGAACGGCACCCGCGTGATTGCGATTGATCGTGACCCAAATGCAATCGCCGATGGTGCCGGATTGGTTTCGAGCGCAGCTGGGCGCTTGCAATTGGTGCGCGGAACATTTGGCGAAATGCAGAATATTATTGCCGATCTTGGCTTGAGCAAAGTTCAAGGTGTGGTTTTGGATATTGGGGTTTCATCGATGCAGATTGATGAAGCAGCGCGCGGCTTTTCGTTTATGCGCGAAGGGCCGCTTGATATGCGCATGGGGCAGGAGGGCAAATCTGCGGCCGATTATGTGAACCATTTGGCCGCTGAAGAATTGGCGCAAATCATATTTGTTTTCGGCGAAGAGCCGCGATCTCGTGCCATTGCTAAAGCCATTGTAACAGCGCGTACCGAGGCGCCTTTGATGACGACAATGGATTTGGTGAAAGCGGTTGAGCGCGCCACCGGGCCACAGCGTGCCAAAGACCGTACACACCCGGCCACACGCACATTTCAAGCGTTGCGCATTCATGTGAACGCTGAGCTGGATGAATTGGCGCAGGCTTTGGTTGCTGCCGAAGAGATTTTAGATGAAGGCGGGCGTTTGGTGGTGGTGACATTCCATTCGCTTGAGGACCGGATTGTGAAGCGATTTTTTGCGGCTCGTGCAGGCAAACTTCCCACAGGATCGCGGCATATGCCCGATGCGGTTTCAGGACCAGCGCCTAGTTTTGAACTTATTTACAAAGGCCATATTGAGGCCAGCGAAATTGAAAAGCTGGACAACCCACGCGCGCGTTCGGCCAAATTGCGCGCAGCTGTGCGTACAGCTGCACCAGTGTTTGAATTTGATGCAGCAGCGATGGCGGTTCCACAATTGCGTAAGGGCAAGCACTGATGGTTAAAGTGATCAATGCTTTTTTGGTTATGGGTGTTTTGGTTGCTGCGTTCTTTATGTATTCGCTGGAACACTCGACACGCGGCCTTGAACGGCAGGTTGTTAAATTGAAAACCGGAATCAATGATGAGCGTGAAACCATAAAGCTACTGGATGCCGAGTGGAGCAGCTTGACGCGGCCCGACCGCCTTCAGAGACTGGCGGAAGAACAGCTCAAGCTGCAACCTGTGAAAGCGACGCAAATTATCAGTGTGGCTGATGTTGCTGCCAAAATTCCAGATACGCCGGTGATTAAGCTGGATGACAAGAACGCCGACCCCATTGGGGCCATTCTCGAGAAGATGCAGTGATGGTTGACACTCCAATTTCCAACAACGTTGCGACCAAGCAAAAACTGGCGGGACAAAACCGCATTCGTCTTGTGGGGATGCTTTTTTCGATATTTTTTGTGTTGATTGCCGTTCAACTTGGCAAGCTCACGCTGGTTCATAAAATCGATGCGGTTGCGCCCGAACTTGCCTCGCGTGAAAAAGCAATGCCAAGGCCTGATATTGTCGATCGCAATGGGCAGGTGATGGCGACGGATATTGAAGTTGCATCACTGTTTGCTGATCCGCGCAAGATTACTGATGTGGATGAGGCTGTTGAATTATTGACGGCGACTTTGCCGGAGTTGAATGCAAAAAGTCTGAAAGAAAAGCTTACGACCCCGGGCAAGGCATTTGTATGGCTCAAGCGCCAGACCAACCCCGAGGAGCGTGATGCAGTTTATAATCTTGGCATTCCTGGTGTTGCTTATGTGAATGAGCGCAAGCGGGTCTATCCGCTGGGCAGGCTTGCTGCACACACGGTTGGTTATGTGGATGTTGACACCAAGGGCATCGCCGGGATTGAAAAATATCTTGATGATCAAGGTGCGCTTTACACGGCATCATTGAGTGAACCAGAAACCCACACAACATATCCAGCACAACTGGCCATGGATCTGCGGGTGCAACACGCCGTGACGGATGAAGTTGAAAAGGCCATCATCAAGTTCAAAGCAAAGTCTGGTGGTGGGATTGTGCTCGACACTGAGACTGGTGAGATTATCGCTCTTGCTTCTCTGCCCGATTATAACCCCAATGCCGAAGATAAACGCCTGACGGCTGATCAACAAAACAAGATGACCAGCGGTGTTTATGAGTTGGGTTCAGTGATCAAGGCTGTGACCTTTGCGATGGCCTTTGATTATGGCACCATAACCATGAACTCCACCTTTGATACGCGTTTTCCGTTGGTGATCGGCAATGCCCGCATCAGCGATTTTCACGCAACCCACAAGGTTTTGACTGTACCAGAAGTCTTTACTCTTTCATCCAATATCGGCACCGCGAAAATGGCCTTGCAGGTGGGGCTTGACGCTCATCATGAATTCCTGGAACGCGTTGGCTTCATGGACCGTTTGGTCACCGAAGTGCCGGAAAGTGCTAAGCCTTTGTTGCCACGCCATTGGAGCAAATTATCTTCTGCGACTGCCGCATTTGGCCATGGTTTTGCCGTACAGCCGCTGCAAGGACTTTCGGTGATTGCTGATTTGCTAAATGGTGGTATGTCGATTCCGCCCACTTTCCTGAAGCGCTCGAAAGAGGATGCGGCGGCCTTGGCGCATCGGATTATCAAGCCTGAGACTTCGGAAAAAATGCGCTATTTGTTCCGTTTAAATGTGACTGGCGGCACTGGTGAAAAGGCCGACGTGATTGGCTATCGTGTTGGTGGTAAAACCGGCACAGCGGAAAAAGTTGTCGGTGGACGCTATTCAAAAACCAAAGTTCTGGCCACTTTCATTGGTGCATTTCCGATGGAAAAACCAAAATATGCAATTTTTGTGATGTTGGACGAGCCGCAAGCCATTCCTGGAACATATGGCTTTGAAACAGCGGGTTGGAACGCGGTTCCCACTGCGGCCAAAATTATCGAACGCATTGCACCTATGTTGGGTGTCGAGCCGCAATTTACGTCCGAAGATTTGGCCAAGCTTGCCAAGCAAGATAAATCTGCTGGCGCAGAAAAGAAACACGGTTGAGTGCCATGACTGTTTTGCTCAGCCATCTTCTGCAACATGATGCAGCAATGCCAGGTGGTTTTGATGTCGGCGTGCAAGGCATTACATCTGATAGCCGTGAAGTGAAGTCTGGATTTGTTTTTGCTGCATTGCCGGGCACAAAGGTCGATGGCAGTGCATTTATAGCAAAAGCTTTTGCCAATGGCGCTGTGGCAGCGATTGGCCTGCCCGGCTCATATCAGGGCACCGGGCTTGTGATCGAGACTAAAAATCCGCGCAGGCTTCTGGCCTTGATGGCTTCGCGGCTTTATGATCGCCAGCCTGACACGATTGTTGCTGTCACCGGAACGAATGGCAAAACCTCTGTTTCGGTTTTCGTGCGTCAAATCTGGGCAGCGATGGGTTTTCGCGCTGCAAGTCTTGGAACGATAGGCGTTGTCGGGCCCGATGGAGCTGAATATTTGGCGCACACCACGCCAGATCCAGTGCAGCTCTCAGCACTTGCTGCGAAACTGCGTGACGATCATGTCGATCATTTGGCGATTGAAGCATCAAGCCATGGCTTGGCGCAATTTCGCTTGGATGGTTTGCGGTTGACGGCGGGGGCATTCACCAATCTCACACAGGATCATTTGGATTATCATCATAGTTTCGAGGCTTATTTCGAAGCCAAGATGCGGTTGTTTGATGAGTTGCTGCCGCGCGGATCCGTGGCTGTCATCAATATGGATTCGTCTCAAGGGGCGGACGTGTTGCAACATGCTTTGAATGCCGGGCTTGTGCCCTTCACTGTTGGCAGGAATGGCGATGATTTGAAATTGCTTCAATCAACCGCAAATGGACTAGGCCAGGAGTTGGTGATCGAAAGCAAACTCGGTCAGCATCGTGTGAGCTTGCCTCTTGTCGGAGAATTTCAAGTCTCAAATGCTTTGGTCGCCGCAGGATTGGTGATTGCGTCAGGTGGCGAAATTGGTTTGGCACTGCATGCGCTTGAATCGTTAAAAGGTGCAAGCGGTCGATTGGAATTGGTCGGCGTAACTGGCACTGGGGCCAGTGTTTTTGTGGATTATGCGCACACCCCGGACGCACTTGAAAATGCGATCATGGCGCTGAAGCCCTATGCAAAGGGCAAGCTTCATGTCGTGTTTGGTTGCGGTGGTGATCGTGACAAAGGCAAACGGCCATTGATGGCGGCAGCTGTGGCTAAGAATGCAGATGTTGCCTATTTGACTGATGACAATCCGCGGACCGAAGATCCTGCACAGATTCGTATGGAAGCTTTAGTGGGCGCCCCCAATGCCATAGAAATTGGTGATCGCGCCAAGGCCATTGCAACAGCGGTGGCTGCTTTACAGCAAGATGATATTTTGCTTGTTGCGGGCAAGGGCCATGAAGAGGGCCAGACCATAGGTACAACCATTATTCCGTTCAAAGATCATGATGCTGTTGCGGCTGCGATTGCAGGAGTGAGCTATCATGGCTAACCGCCCGCTTTGGACTGTTCAGGAGCTTGTTGCGGCAACAGGTGGTGCATTGCGAGGCGAAGTTCGAGGGCCAATCAATGGTGTTTCGATTGACTCCCGTGCGGTAAATCCGGGCGATGTTTTTGTGGCTATCAAGGGCGACAAAATGGATGGCCATGATTTTGTCGTTGGTGCTTTGAAGGTGGGTGCTGGTGTCGCCGTGGTTTCGCGGCCGACAGATGAAATGCGAGCGGCGGGTGCCATTTTGCAAGTGGCTAGTGACCCATTGTACGGCCTTGAAAATATGGGGCGTGCGGCACGGGAATGGTGTGCTGGACAGATCATTGCGATAACCGGCAGCGTTGGCAAAACCTCTACGAAGGAGATGCTGAGAACGGCCCTTTCGACATCGGGGCAAACTCATGCTTCGGCGGCTTCATTCAACAATCACTGGGGTGTGCCGCTTACATTATCGCGATTGCCACGCGATGCGGCCTATGGTGTTTTTGAGATTGGCATGAATCATGTCGGCGAGATCACACCGCTTGTGAAAATGGTGCGGCCGAATATTGCGATCATAACGATTGTCGCGGCAAGCCATTTGGGCAATTTCAATTCGCTTGATGAAATTGCCTTGGCCAAGGCTGAAATTTTCTCTGGGTTGGAGAAGGGTGGCACGGCGATCATCAATCAGGACTCGCCCTATTTTGATTTGCTTAAGGCGGCGGCCAAAGCGGGAGGTGCCAAATCTATTATTGGTTTTGGTCGCCATGCAAATGCTGACGTGAGGCTGGAGCGCGTTGCGCTTCACCCAACATGCTGTTGTATCACGGCAGATGTCATGGGCGAGCGCGTGACCTATAAGTTAGGCATGCCGGGCGAACATATGGCGCTCAATAGTTTGGCAGTTTTGGCGGCAGTGAAAGCCGCTGGTGCTGATTTAGCGCGGGCCATGTTGGCACTGGCTGATGCAGCGCCTGCAAAGGGGCGTGGAGTGCAGGAACGCTTTGTCACCAATGGCGGTGAATTTCTTTTGATTGACGAAAGCTACAATGCCAACCCAACCTCAATTGGGGCTGCGCTGGCCTTGTTGCACCAAGCAAAAACCGCCAAGAATGGCCGCCGCATTGCGGTTCTGGGTGATATGTTGGAGCTTGGACCATCAGGGCCGCAGCTTCACGCCGATCTGGCCAAAGCGGTGGACGAACATCGTGTTGATGTCATATACGCCGCCGGGCCCCTGATGCGCCATCTTTGGGATGCCTTACCAAAAACGAAACGGGGGGCCTATGCGCGATCGTCGTCGGAGTTGAATGATCAATTGCTCGGGCAATTGCGCGCTGGTGATGCGGTCATGGTTAAAGGCTCGCTCGGCAGTAAAATGGGTCTTGTTGTTGAGGCATTGCGTAAAAAATTCGCCGTCGTGGAGAAGGATAGCTGATCGATGCTGTATTATTTGTTGCTCAAACTCACCACCGAAGTTTCGGCATTCAATGTGTTTCGCTATTTAACGACGCGCACGGGCATGGCAGTTTTGACAGCCCTGCTGTTTATCTTTGTGCTGGGGCCAAAGATCATTGCCCTTCTCAAGATTAAACAGGGCAAAGGCCAACCAATTCGAACCGATGGGCCGCAACGCCATATTGTTGAAAAGCAAGGCACCCCGACGATGGGTGGTTTGATGATCCTATCGGGCGTGTTTGTGGCCACGTTGTTATGGGCCGATCTTAGCAATATTTATGTTTGGGCCGTTTTGTTTGTGACCTTGGGCTTTGGTGCCATAGGTTTTTATGACGACTATCTAAAAGTCACGCGCGCCACTGTTCGCGGCTTTTCTGGCAAAGCGCGCTTGCTGGCCGAGTTTCTAATTGCGGGTGGTGCCGTGCTTTGCTTTATGTGGATGGGACAGAAACCGCTTTCCAGCTCTTTGGCTCTGCCCTTCGCAAAAGATTTTCTAATCTATTTTGGGCCATTCTTCTTAGGGGTTGGTGCGCTGGTGATTGTGGGTGCAGGCAATGCCGTGAATATCACCGATGGCTTGGACGGATTAGCGATTGTGCCGGTGATGATTGCTGCTGGTAGCTATGCTCTCATCGCCTATCTTGTCGGCAACTTTGTTTTCTCGGAATATTTGCAATTACCTTTTGTGAAAGGCACGGGCGAACTGGCGATTATTTGTGGCGCGCTTGTGGGGGCGGGGCTTGGGTTTTTGTGGTTTAACGCGCCACCGGCCATGATCTTCATGGGTGATACAGGTTCGCTTTCGCTCGGTGGATGTTTGGGGGCTATCGCTGTTGCAACCAAGCACGAGATTGTTTTGATGATTATCGGCGGTCTGTTTGTTCTCGAAACCGTTTCGGTTATTGTGCAAGTCGCGTCGTTCAAAATGACAGGCAAGCGCGTGTTTGCCATGGCACCTTTGCACCATCACTTCGAGCAAAAGGGATGGAAAGAGCCAACCATTGTTATTCGCTTCTGGATCATTTCATTTGTGTTGGCGTTGATTGGTCTTGCAACTCTGAAACTGAGGTGATGCCCAACCATGTTCCCCGCCCATCAGTTTAAAGACAAATCAGTTGCCGTGTTTGGCCTTGCGCGCTCTGGCATTTCATGTGCCAAGGCGTTGGTTGCTGGCGGTGCACGGGTTTATGCTTGGGATGATTCTGAACCCGCTGTTGAAAAAGCCCGTTTGGAAGGGCTTTCGATTACCGATTTGCGTACCGTTGATTTCAAAACGCTCGACGCGTTGGTTTTAAGCCCGGGGGTACCACTTACACACCCTGAGCCACATTGGACGGTGTTCAAGGCCAAGCAGGCTGGCATTGAAATTATTGGTGATACAGAAGTGTTTGCGCGCGAGGTTCAAAGCAGCGGTGCAAAACTTGTGGCGATCACGGGCACCAATGGCAAATCAACAACGACTGCGCTGATTGGCCATGTGTTGAAGTCGGCGGGGCTTGATGTGGATGTGGGTGGCAATATTGGCTTGGCAGTGTTTAATCTCAGGCCGCCAACCGAAAATCGTATTTATGTTTTAGAACTCTCGTCTTTTCAAATTGATTTGATGCCCAGTATTCATCCCGACATTGGCATCTTGACCAACCTCACGCCCGACCATCTCGATCGGCATGGCGACATGAAGCACTACGCAATCGTGAAAGGTCGCATGTTTGCGAAAATGGGAGCAACCGACACAGCGTTGATTGGTATTGATGATCCATGGTGCATGGCGATTGCCGATGGTGTTTCCGCCGACACAGATTTACGGCGCGTATCGGTGTTGCACCAACTTGAAGACGGCCTGAGTGCAGCCATCGGCGTTTTGCATGATCGGCGTGGCGGCAGAATTATTGCTGAAATTGATCTGCGGAATATGCCGGCACTGAAAGGCAGACATAACTGGCAAAATGCCTGCATGGCCTATGGTGCGGCCCGGGCACTTGGTGTTTCGGTTGGCGCAATTGAATCTGCGATGAAGAGCTTTCCAGGCCTTGCGCACCGGATGCAGCAGGTCGGAACAGTTGCGGGCGTTCCTTTTATCAATGACTCGAAGGCCACGAATGCAGATGCCGCTGAAAAAGCTTTGGCATCATTTGACAATATATATTGGATTGCGGGTGGCATCGCAAAATCAGGCGGCATTGAACCATTGGCAGCCTATTTTCCGAAGATCAGCAAAGCCTATTTGATTGGTGTTGCGGCCGATGATTTTGCCAAAACACTGGAAGGCAAAGTGGCTTTCAAGCGGGTCGAGACTTTGGACAGAGCAGTAGCGGCCGCTGCCCATGATGCTGCAGCAGACAGCCGGGGCAGTGCCGTGGTTTTGCTGTCTCCGGCTTGTGCTTCATTTGATCAGTATCGGAATTTTGAAGTACGTGGCGATGCGTTTGTGGACTTGGTTTCAAAATTGCCGGACGCGCAGATGTCTATGAATGTTGGAGGAACACCCTAATGCTCATTTCACGCAGTGATCGTGGCACATTGGCGCGTTGGTGGTTCACCATCGACCGTGCGCTTTTATCTTCCATTTTGTTGCTGATGGCGATGGGGGTTTTGATCAGCATGGCGGCAAGCCCGCCGGTCGCCGAGCGCATTGGGCTTGATGCCTTTCACTTTTTCAAAAGCCAACTTTTTTGGTTGTTTTTTGGCGTGATCGGCTTGGTCAGCGTTTCGTTTTTTGATGCGATCTGGGTGCGGCGCACGGCCTTTGCAACATTTGCTGGTGCTTTGATTTTGATGTTGGCTGCATTGAAATATGGGCCAGAGATTAAGGGCGCGCATCGCTGGATCAACATTGGGCCGATCAATTTGCAACCTTCAGAATTTGCAAAACCGGGGTTCGTGATTTTTGCAGCGTGGTTTTTGGCTGATCATATCAAGCGGCCTGATATGCCCGGGCATTACATCAGCTTTGGCGCTGCGGCGGTGTTTCTGGGTCTATTGGTTTTGCAACCAGATTTTGGCCAAACCGCGTTGGTGACAATGACCTTTGGCATGATGCTTTTGGTCTGGGGAATTTCCTGGCGCTATGTGTTTGGGCTTGGCGCGCTGACCGTGATGGCCGGTGGATTGTCTTATAAACTCGCACCGCATGTGGCATCGCGCATTGATCGGTTTTTGAGCCCAAATAATGGCGACACATTTCAGACCGACACTGCCACCAGCGCATTCAACAATGGTGGCTTGATGGGCACGGGGCCGGGTGGTGGTGTGGCAAAATTGATGTTACCTGACGCCCATACAGATTTTACATTTTCGGTGGTGGGTGAAGAGTTTGGCTTTCTCGCTTGCATGGCGCTGATGACCGTATTTTTCTTCATCATCATTCGTGTGTTGAAACGTGCCAAGCTTGAGGATGAACCTTTTGCAGCATTGGCAATGACAGGGCTTATCACCATGTTCGGTTTGCAGGCTTGCATCAATATGGGGGTGAATGTTGGGTTGCTTCCGGCCAAGGGCATGACGCTGCCTTTCATTTCTTATGGCGGTTCTTCGCTGCTTGGCACGGCTTTGGCCATGGGATTTATTCTTGCACTGGCGCGTGGACGATCGGCGCGCGAGATGCGCGGCTATGGTGCCGAGATGGCGTTGGCATGAACAATGGTGGTGGCAAACTTGTGGTTTTGGCAGCGGGTGGCACAGGTGGCCATTTGTTTCCTGCGCAGGCGCTTGCCGAAACTCTAGTAACACGTGGATATCGTGTGCATCTGATGACTGATGAACGCGTACGTGAATATGGCAAAACTTTTCCGGCTGAGAAAACCCATATTGTCCAATCAGCCAGCCCCTCGCTTTCTGATCCAGCTGGTTTGGCAAGGCGCTTGTGGAAATTATTCAGCGGCTACCTTGCGGCCAAATCCATCTTGCGTGAGGAGAAGCCGTTGGCTGTTGTGGGGTTTGGCGGCTATCCGTCATTTCCGCCGATCTATGCAGCAGCAGCACTTGGCATTCCTAGTGCTGTGCACGAGCAAAATGCTGTGCTTGGTCGTGCCAATAAATTGCTTTCAAAAAAAGTGAATGTCGTGGCTGCCTCTTTTGCATCGATGATTGGACTGCCGGATGCGGCGAAAGCAAAACTGGTGGTGACTGGCAACCCCGTTCGCGCCGTTGCTTTAAAAGAGCAGGCCGCGCCATATCCGGCCTTGGGGCAGGGCAAGCCGTTTAACCTCGTAGTGTTTGGCGGTAGTCAGGGCGCCAAGTTTTTTTCGGATTTTATGCCGCAGGTATTTGCGGCAATACCTGAAATTATGCGAAAAAATATTGTTCTCACCCAACAATGCCGAGAAGAAGATTTGAGCCGCGTGAAGGCTGCTTATGCCGAGCTTGGCGTTGGTGCTGAGTTAAAGGCTTTCTTTGGTGACATGCCGAAACGAATTGCTGGATCGCATTTGGTGATTTCGCGCTCTGGTGCCTCCACGATTGCCGAACTTGGTGTGATTGGTAGGCCTGCGATTATGGTGCCGTTGCCGCACGCGATAGACAATGACCAATTGCGCAATGCTCAAAGTTTTGCTGATGCTGGTGCAGGTTGGGTTTGCCAACAGAAAGACCTTGTTCCGCAAGAGTTTGCAATTTTACTGGAGCGGTTGATCAGCGACTATGCCGGCCTTAAGAAGGCCGCAGAATCAGCTTTAAGCCATGGCAAGCCAGACGCTGCCGAGCGCTTGGGCGACCTTGTTGAACAGATGATTGCGCGCAAAAGTGCAACTAAGTTGGAGAGACAGAAGGCATGAAATTACCCCGCGATGTTGGCCCCATTCATTTTATCGGCATTGGCGGCATCGGCATGAGCGGAATTGCCGAGGTCATGTCAACTCTGAACTATAGGGTGCAAGGATCTGATATTTCAGATAATTATAATGTCGAACGTTTGCGCAAGCATGGTGTTAAAGTTGCCATTGGGCATAAAGCCTCGAATATTGGTGATGCGCAGGTTGTGGTGATTTCTTCGGCTGTGAAGTCAGATAATCCTGAATTGATTGAGGCACGAGCGCGTTATTTGCCGGTGGTGCGGCGGGCTGAAATGCTGGCGGAACTGATGCGTTTTAAGTCGTGCGTGGCCGTTGGCGGTACGCATGGCAAGACGACCACGACCTCTATTGTGGCCGCACTTCTTGATGCAGGCAACTTTGATCCCACAGTCATCAATGGCGGCATCATCAATGCTTACGGCACCAATGCAAGATTGGGCAAGGGCGACTGGATGGTGGTCGAATCTGATGAGTCAGACGGCACATTTGTGAAGCTGCCTGCCGACGTGGTAATTGTCACCAATATCGATCCTGAGCATCTCGATCACTATGGAACTTTCGACAAGGCCAAGGAGGCGTTCTTGGCTTTTGTCGAGAACATCCCATTCTATGGTTTTGCGGTGATGTGCATTGATCACCCTGTGGTGCAGGAATTGATCGGCAAGATTCAAGATCGCAGGGTCATCACTTACGGTCGTAGCCCGCAAGCCGACTTTAGGTTGTTTGATGTGACCTATAGCAACGGTGCCACGCGCTTTGCTGTGCGCATCACCAATCGCTTGACGGGTGCTACGCATGACATTGCAGATTTGGCACTGGCGATGCCGGGCGATCACAATGCTCTTAATTCAACCGCGGCTCTCGCCGTGGCGCGAGAGTTAGGGATGAACGACGATCAAATTCGCAAGGGTCTGGCCAGTTTTGAAGGTGTCAAACGCCGCTTCACACGCACGGGCGAACATAATGGCGTGACAGTTTTTGATGATTATGGTCATCACCCGGTTGAAATTGCAGCGGTGCTGAGTGCTGCGCGCAAAGTGACCAAAGCAAAAGTCATAACGGTGATGCAGCCACATCGCTATACGCGGCTCGCCAGCTTGTTCAATGAATTCTGTTCTTGCTTCAATGATGCCGATGCGGTGATTTTGGCCCCGGTCTATTCCGCAGGTGAAGCGCCGATCGAGGGGGCCACGCACAATCATCTTGCGCAAGGTTTGCATGATCGTGGTCACCGCGCCGTTTATAAGATCGATACACCAGAGCAACTTGCCCCATTGATAAAAGGGCTGGTTTCGCCGGGTGATATTGTGGTGTGTTTGGGTGCAGGCACGATTAGCCAATGGGCCTATGCGCTGCCGGGCCAATTGGCTGAGCTTTCGAAAGTTTGATGGTGAAGCTTGATGGCGAAACATTGCTGAAACAACTGCCCCTCGTGCGCGGGCGGTTGGAGGCCAATGTTTCATTGGCTGATCTGACGTGGTTTCGCGCAGGCGGTGCAGCGGAAGTTTTGTTTTCACCTGCAGATGAAGATGATTTGGGCGCTTTCCTTAAGGGTACGCCGGAAAATATCGCGGTTTATGTGATCGGTGTGGGCTCCAATCTTTTGGTGCGCGATGCTGGCGTGCCCGGCGTGGTGATCCGTTTGGGCCGTGGCTTTATGGATGTTTCACTTGAAGCTGAGAACCGCATACGTGCAGGAACTGCAGCACTTGATGTGCGCGCGGCGCGTTTCGCAGCGGAACATAGTATCGATTCGTTAACCTTTCTGAGAGGTATTCCCGGCAGCATAGGTGGCGCGCTTCGCATGAATGGCGGAGCTTATGGCGGGGAAACCAAGGACGTGCTGGTGGAAGCACGGGGTTTTGACCGCAAAGGGAATTTACACGTGTTGAGCAATGCCGACATGAAATATAGCTATCGCCACAGTGGCGCTTCGGAGGATTTGATCTTCACCTCGGCTTTGCTGCAAGGCAAGCAAGGAGTGCGAGCCGATATCAATGCCGCGATGGACAAAATCACAGAAAGTCGCGAGGCGACCCAGCCAATCAAGAGCCGCACCGGTGGTTCAACATTCAAAAATCCGCCAGGCCATAAATCCTGGCAATTGATTGATCAAGCGGGGATGCGCGGTTTCAATATTGGACCCGCCAAAGTTTCGGAATTGCATTGCAATTTCTTGATCAATGAGGGCGGGGCAACGGCAACCCAGATTGAAGAGTTGGGTGAAACTGTTCGTGCGCGGGTGAGAGCCAATTCGGGCGTTGAACTCGATTGGGAAATTAAGCGCATTGG
Source organism: Aestuariivirga sp. (assembly GCA_043784785.1). Lineage (GTDB taxonomy): Bacteria > Pseudomonadota > Alphaproteobacteria > Rhizobiales > Aestuariivirgaceae > Aestuariivirga. The sequence continues at coordinate 24,443 of JAYVXY010000170.1, forward strand.
TATCGCGCCGGAAAGTGCAACATAAATGGAAAAGCGCAACCCACAGGAAACCACAGTTGCTGTCCTCATGGGCGGATGGTCGAAGGAGCGGAACGTTTCGCTTTCCTCAGGCGAAGGCTGTTTTGAGGCGTTGTGTGCTGCGGGCTTCAATGCCATTTTGGTCGATGTGAAGCGCGAGACGATCTGCTCGGTGCTGATGGATATGAAGCCTGATGTGGCCTTCAATGCGTTGCATGGCACATGGGGCGAAGATGGTTGTGCAGCTGCCGTTTTTGAAACACTCGGCATTCCCTATACGCATTCTGGTGTTTTGGCTTCGTCGCTGGCGATGCACAAAGAAAAATCAAAGGCGATTTTTAAAGAAGCTGGCATTCCAGTTGCTGAAAGCAAATTGGTTGATCTTGAAGAAGCAGCGACCCGTCACCCTATGGCTTTGCCTTATGTGATCAAGCCTGTGGCTGATGGTTCGAGCGTGGGTGTGCATATTGTTGACCGGACTTCCAATGGCCCCATTGCGACGTTGCTGGATGAGCGCCATATTTTTGGTGATCAGGTGATGATTGAACGGTTTATTCCGGGCAAGGAACTCACCTGCGCGGTGATGGGCGATGTGGCTTTGGGGGTCATCGACATCGTTCCGGCGGTTGGCTTTTATGATTATGAAGCCAAATATGTGCCCGGTGGTTCAAAGCATATTCTGCCGGCTGAAATTCCCAATGAGATATATCGCCGGTGTCAGAAATATTCGTTGTTGGCGCATCGGGCATTGGGCTGCCGTGGCATTACGCGGTGTGATTTCCGCTTTGATGATACCAGCGAGAAAGGCGAGCTTATTTTGCTGGAGCTGAACACGCAGCCCGGCATGACACCCACGTCGCTCGCTCCTGAACTTGCCAAACATGCTGGCCATTCCTTTCAAGAACTGGTGACCTGGATGGTTGATGATGCTTCGGTGAACAGATGAACGCATTTCGTGGGCTGATCAACAAAGCGGCTTCTACACGCGCTCACATGATGGCGCGGATGTTTGCCGCGCTGTTTCTGATGGCAGCAATTGTTCATGGCGCAATACGAGGTGGCCAACTTGACTATGAAGGCAGTCCGCTGCGCAATTTGCCGGACAAGCTTGCCAGCTTCGTCGGAATGGCTGCGGTTGATATTCGGGTGAGTGGTCTTACCCATCATGATCCCGAACTCTTGTTTCATGCCCTTGGCGTGAAGCCCGGCGGAAGTCTGATTGGGTTTGATACCGCCCAGGCGCGGCGCACTTTGGAGGGCATGGATTGGGTGGCAGCGGCGGCCGTTCAAAGGCAATATCCCAACAGGCTTGAAATTAATGTGACCGAGCGCGTGCCCTTCGCCATTTGGCAGCATGACGGTGCCTATACGCTTATTGATAATACGGGCGTTGCCATGGGGGGATTGGAACTCATGGCGCAATCGCATTTGCCTTTGGTCACGGGCCAAGACGCAAATTTGGGTGCGAACCAAATTATTAACCAACTTGAAGCTTATCCTCTGTTATTCAAACGCGTCAGCGCTGCGGCAATGGTGGGCAAAAGGCGCTGGACGCTCTATCTCGACAATGGCGTGAAAATCGCATTGCCGGTGGAAGGTGTTTCTGAAGCTTTGGCGAAAGTTAGCGGGTTGGATGCTGATGCTGGTCTTTTGTCAAAAGCGATACGAGAAATTGATATGCGAATTCCGGGGCAGATGACCGTTTCGGTGATTGAGATTGTGGACCAAAAAAAGTCTGAGCCAACCGGGGATAAGCTGGTTCAGAAACAATAGTTAAGTTTGTGTGTGGGTGTTGCGGATGAATAGAGCGGAAGGATGGGGTGGCAGTCGCCACCTGAATGGCGCGAAAACAAATGTTTTTGCTGCGCTTGATATCGGTTCCACAAAAATCAGTTGTTTGATTGCCCGTGCTCCTGTTGTTGATCCGAAATTCAATGTTGATCCACGGCAATCTTTACGCGTTTTGGGCTTTGGCCAGACACTTTCGCGTGGTGTGAAAGCTGGCTCAATCATCAATATCGACGATGCCGAATGTGCGATCCGCCTGGCTGTTGATGCGGCCGAGCGCATGGCTGAAATAGCCATCTCAGATGTTTATGTTAGCGTTTCGGGCGGACGGGTTCAGTCAGCCTGTTTTTCAAACACGTCGCGACCACCAACTGGTGTGGTTTCTCCGCGTGATCTTGAACACGCCATCTCGTCGGCATTGTCTCAGGTGAATGTTGGCAAACGGACGATCTTGCATGTTCAGCCGGTGAATTATGTTTTGGATGGCACCAGTGAAGTGACTTCGCCGTTGGGCATGCATGGCGCAGAACTGAGGGCTGATATTGCTGTGACCAGTGTTGAGCCAGCCTATCTGCGCAATGTCGCATTGGCCGTAGAGCGTGCACATTTGCGTGTGGCTGGATATGTGATGGCGCCTTATGCCGGAGCAAAATCTTGCCTGACGCCTGATGAACTGCAGCTTGGCACCACCGTGGTCGATATGGGTGGAGCGGTAACCAGCATCGGGCATTTCAAGAACGGTCAGTTGCTGGCGGCAGATACGATACAAGTTGGTGGTGGCCATGTGACAAACGATATTGCGCAAGGTCTTTCAACGACGATAGCCCATGCTGAACGAATGAAAACGATGTGGGGAAACGTGTTGGCCGAGGGGCACAGCGCCCATGAAATGTTGGCAGTTCCGCTGCTTGGCGAGCGTGGCGTTGATGCCGTCCAGAAAGTTCCAAAATCTTACCTATCCAATATCTTGCGCCCGCGTGTTGAAGAAACATTTGAACTTATTCATGACCGTATCTTGGCTGTGCCCAAATCGGTTCGCGCTGCCACAAGTCGCGTAGTTTTGACGGGTGGTGCCAGTCAGCTCATGGGCCTTCGCGAATTGGCGACGGTCATCCTTGGGGTGCCGGTGCGTTTGGGCAAACCAGTTGGATTTACCAATCTTCCTGATCGTGCCAGCAATGCCGGATTTGCAGCAATGACCGGAGCCCTCGTTTATGCTGCCAGACCTGATCGACATTTTGCCATCCCTGAAGAGTCTGTGGCTTATTTCGAACGTGCGAAGATGGGATATGCGCGCCGCGTTGGGCAATGGCTGGCAGACGCACTCTAAACTTTAAGTTGTGTTTTAGCTTGTCGCGACAACCAAAAAGTTCTATTGGTTAACGCAACCTAGCTGAATGATTCAAAATGAATCAAACAAAATCAACTGCATTTGCATTTGGTTAGCACTTGTTAACCAATTCTTATCTTTTGAGTAACATTGTCTGGCTTGGATAACCTGCATTTCGGAATAATCATGACAATCAAGCTCACAGTTCCCAATCTCTCAGAACTTAAACCCCGGATCACCGTTTTTGGCGTGGGTGGCGCTGGCGGAAACGCAGTCAACAACATGATCGAGAGTAGGCTTGATGGTGTTGAATTTGTGGTGGCCAACACCGATGCGCAGGCGCTTTTGCAAAATGCCGCGCAACGCCGCATTCAAATGGGCACCGCCTTGACCATGGGCCTGGGCGCTGGTTCACAGCCACAAATTGGCGCGGCAGCGGCTGAAGAAGCCCTACAGGAAATTGTTGATCATTTAGCGGGTTCACATATGGCCTTCATTACCGCTGGCATGGGGGGCGGTACGGGTACGGGTGCTGCGCCAGTGATCGCACGGGCCGCAAAAGAGCAGGGTATTCTGACTGTCGGTGTTGTGACCAAGCCATTCCATTTTGAAGGTGCGCGCCGTCAGGCCACTGCCGAACGTGGTATTGAAGAGTTAGCGCGCTATGTTGATACGTTAATTGTTATTCCCAACCAAAATCTCTTCCGCGTGGCCAACGAAAAAACCACATTTGCTGCTGCTTTCGCGATGGCCGACCAAGTGCTCTATTCGGGCGTTGCTTCGATTACTGAACTGATGACCAAGGAAGGTTTGATCAATCTCGACTTTGCTGACGTTCGCGCCATTATGAGCGAGATGGGCAAAGCCATGATGGGCACCGGCGAGGCTTCGGGTGAAAAGCGCGCCATTGAAGCAGCCGAAGCGGCGATTTCCAACCCATTGCTTGATGATGTTTCGATGCGCGGTGCGCGTGGCCTTTTGATCTCAATTTGCGGTGGCCCAGACCTGACACTTTATGAAGTCGATGAAGCTGCAACCCGTATCCGCGAAGAAGTTGATCCTGAAGCCAACATCATTCTCGGCGCTACATTTGACGATGCACTTGAAGGCACAATGCGTGTTTCAGTCGTTGCCACCGGCCTTGCGAAGGAAGTTCGCGAAGGCGATGTGCATGAACATGAAGAAGTTGAAACGCGGATCGCCTCGGGCAATGTGCATGGCTACAAGGCGCCAATTCCGCAGCCTATTAAAATTTCAAAGCCTGCACCGATGGTTGCGCGTGCGCCGATTGCACCGGTTGAAGAACAATATGAAGCCGAACAATCCGAAGAGCATTATGAAGACGTGGCTCAAGAAGAAGCACCACAGCCGATGATGCAACGTTCAGCTGTTCATAACCGTATTCCGCCAATTGAACAATTCCCGGCCATCGCTCAAAGACAAGTGGCAGCACAACAGAGCCGCATTGAAAGCATTGCCGAACACTCGCAACGCCGCAAGAAAGGTCTTTTCGAGCGCTTGGCTGATGTAGGCCTTGGTCGTCGCGAGGATGCTGCACCAGCGCCACGCGAACAAACACCAATGAAACGTGCCGAGCCCAAGATGCAGCCACAAGTGCGGGTGGCACCGCCAGAGCCAAAACCACAACTCGAACAGAGCTATGATGATGATCAATTGGCGATTCCCGCCTTCTTGCGGCGTCAAGCCAACTAAAGAATAGACTGTATAGACTAACGAAACCCGGTGGACATATTTCTGCCGGGTTTCGTGCTTCTAAACCCCACTTCCATAATACATGGTCTGGGGCTAGAAGGGCCCCGGTTTTTAAATTGGAATTTTTATGTTGCCGAACAAAATTTTGTCGAATAGCCCCAAGCACAAGCTATCCAGCATCAGCGTCGTTTGCATTGGCTTGGCACTTGCCCTTGGTGGGTGCAGCAGCGGCTTGGGCGGTATTTTAGGTGGAACGGATACCAAGCCAAAAGCTGGAGCGCTTTCGCCCGATATGGGGAAATCTGATGATCAGGCGGTTGCCGGTCTTTATAATGATGGTCTTTCCGATCTGAATAGTGGGCAATATCACAGAGCCGTCAAGAAGTTTGCTGAGCTTGAGCGACTTCACCCTTACTCAAAATGGGCGACCAAGGCGCTTTTGATGCAGGGTTTTGCCAATTATCAAAACAATGAATATGCCGATGCAATTAACGCGTGCCAGCGCTTCATCAGCTTGCATCCCGGGCATCAAGATATTCCTTATGCTTATTATCTGGTAGCGCTTTCGCAATACGAGCAAATCCAAGATATAACGCGCGATCAATCGCAAACCCAGACAGCGCTCGATTCGCTGGATGAAGTGTCGCGGCGTTTTCCTGATTCGAAATATGCCGCTGATGCCAAGCAGAAAGCCTTGCTGGCGCGCGACCATCTGGCGGGCAAGGAAATGGAAGTTGGCCGTTATTATATGAATCACGGCTCGTATCTTGCCGGGATTAACCGGTTCAAGAAAGTGGTGACGGATTATCAAACCTCATCGCAAACGCCTGAAGCACTTTATCGGCTTTCGGAAGGCTATATGGCCCTGGGGATTGTTTCGGAAGCGCAAACGGCAGCTGCTGTTCTTGGCCAAAACTTCCCGCATAGCCAATGGTACAAAGATGCTTACACTTTGGTTTCCTCCGACGGCAAAGCACCGGTTGAAAACAAGACCAGTTGGATCAGCCGCGCATTTAATATTTTATAGGGCAATCAATTCTGCCGCTGGCAAGTTTGGCCAAGGTTCGGCTATAAACTTGCCATGCTGACCGCACTTTCCATTCGCGATATTGTTTTGATCGAGAAGCTTGATTTGGTGCTTGATCGTGGCTTGACCATTCTCACCGGTGAGACGGGTGCGGGCAAATCCATTTTGCTTGACAGTTTGGGCTTGGCTTTGGGTGCCAGAGGTGATTCATCTTTGGTGCGCACGGGGCAAGCCAAAGGCAGCGTGACGGCGGCGTTCAGTTTGTCTGCCGAACATCTTGCGATTAAACTATTAGAAGAGCAGGGCATTGATGCCGAAGGCGAGATCATTATCCGCCGCATTCAAACCGCAGATGGCCCAAGTCGGGCCACGATCAATGATCAACCCGTCAGTTTGAATTTACTGCGCCAAGTTTCTGCGTTGTTGGTCGAGCTTCATGGCCAGCATGCTGATCGGGCCTTGGTTGATGTGGCCGAGCATCGGCGTTTGCTCGATGCTTTTGGTGGGCTTGAAGGTCAAACCGAAAAGCTTTCAGGTCTGTGGCGCGCGATGACTTTGGCGCGGGAGGAGTTGTCTGAGCACAAAGCCTTAATGGCGCGCGCAGAAGCCGAGCGTGAATATCTCGAACATGCAGCACAGGAATTAAGCGAACTCAATCCTGAACCTGACGAAGAGCGTCACCTCGCCGAAAAGCGCCAGCTGATGATGCAATCCGAGCAATATATTTCAGCGCTTGATGATGCTGAAAATGCTCTCGCTGGTGATAGCAATGGCGAGGCGCGGCTGCATGCAGCCTTGCGCAAGTTGGAGCGTCGCAAGGAGGGGGCGGGCGGGCGGCTTGATGCCGTAACATCCGCCCTCGACCGGGTGATCCTTGAATTTAATGAGGCACAGCGGGCCATGTTTGAAGCGCGCAAGGCTTTTGCCTTTGATCCCAAAGACTTGGAAAAATCGGAGGAGCGTTTGTTTGCGCTTCGGGCGGCAGCCCGCAAATTCAAATGCACGGTAGATCAATTGGCCTCTGTGCGTGAAAAGTTTGAGAGTGATTTAAAAGCGCTCAGCGATGGTGGAGCCAAGCTCGTGATTTTAGAAAACACCCATTTGGAAGCGAAGACCGCCTATGAAAAAGCCGCTGATGCATTGAGTGCAGCACGGCGCAAAACGGCGAAGTTGCTGGACAAAGCTGTGGGTGCTGAATTGCCCGCATTGAAACTTGATAGGGCGCGGTTTGAAACCAATGTTGAGGCGGATGCGGCAAAGCCAACATCATCGGGAATAGACCGCGTTGAATTTGTAGTGGCGGCCAATCCGGGCACGCCCCTATCGCCTTTGATGAAAGTAGCTTCGGGTGGTGAATTGGCGCGTTTCATGTTGGCATTGAAAGTGGTGCTGGCGGCAAAGGGCTCTGCGCCAGTTTTGATTTTTGATGAAATTGATACCGGCGTGGGTGGTGCTGTGGCCGATGCCATTGGCAACCGTTTGCGGCGTCTGGCTGAAGGTTTGCAAGTGATTGCCGTAACCCACAGTCCACAAGTGGCGGCGCGCGCCGGGCAGCATTTATTGATTTCAAAATCCGAAGACAAAAAAGCCAAACGCATGTTTACACAGGTCGAGCCTTTGGCCGATCAAAGCCGCCGTGAAGAAGTGGCGCGCATGTTATCAGGAGCTACGGTGACGGATGCGGCACGGGCCCAGGCCGATGAATTATTAGGTCGTGGGGCATGAAGCGCAAGGACGCTGAAGCGCTGCACATGAAACTGGCTGCTGATATTGCCGCGCATGATATTGCCTATCATCAAGCCGATGCGCCCATCATCAGCGATGCGGATTATGATGCTTTGCGCAAACAGCTTCTGGCGCTTGAAGCCGAGTTTCCGGTGCTGGCGCAGAGTTCGGTTTCAAACAGGGTTGGGGCGGCACCGGCTTCTAAATTTTCCAAGGTTCAGCACATCGTTCCTATGCTGTCACTGGCCAATGCTTTTGCTGATGAAGACGTGATTGAATTTCTGGGTCGGGTCAGGCGGTTTCTTAATCTTGCAGAGACTGCGTCCGTTGATGTGACTGCCGAGCCCAAGATTGATGGGCTTTCACTTTCGTTGCGTTATGAAGGTCGCAAGCTGGTTCAAGCGGCGACGCGCGGTGATGGTGCCGAAGGCGAAAATGTCACGGCCAATGTTTTAACAGTGAAAAACATCCCCCATTCATTGCCTAAAGCCGCACCAGATGTGATCGAGGTGCGTGGCGAAATTTATATATCAAACAATGACTTCGCAGCGCTTAATGAGAAACAGATTCATGATGGTGAGAAGACTTTTGCCAATCCGCGCAATGCAGCGGCGGGATCGCTCCGTCAGCTTGATTCTTCGATTACAGCGTCTCGGCCGCTAAAGTTCTTTGCCTATGCATGGGGTGATGCGCCAGCACTGCCCGGGGCTACGCAGTGGGATGTGGTGCAGGGTTTTAAAGCTTGGGGATTGCCGGTTAATCCGCTGATGGTGCTGTGCCATTCGGCTGAGGAATTGCTGGCGCATTACCATAGCATTGAAGCGCGGCGCGCCACATTGGGTTATGATATTGATGGCGTGGTTTATAAGGTGAATGATCTGGCCTTGCAGCAGCGGCTTGGCTTTGTTTCGCGTTCCCCGCGCTGGGCCATCGCCCATAAGTTTTCAGCCGAGCAGGCCACAACCATTCTGGAAGCAATTGATATTCAAGTGGGGCGAACAGGTGCGCTCACGCCTGTGGCACGGTTAAGGCCTGTCACGGTTGGTGGTGTGGTGGTTTCAAATGCCACGCTGCATAATGAAGATGAAATTGCCCGCAAAGACGTGCGCATCGGTGATATGGTGATTGTGCAACGCGCAGGCGATGTGATCCCACAGATTGTCGGCGTGGCGCAGCGCGGTGAAAACACCAAACCCTACGAATTTCCAAAAATCTGCCCATTTTGCGGCAGCCATGCCGAGCGCGAGGAACGCGCGACGGGCAAGGCCGATGCTGTGCGGCGTTGCACGGGTGGCCTTATCTGCCCTGCACAACGCGTCGAACGGCTCAAGCATTTTGCTTCGCGCAATGCTTTCGATATTGAAGGTCTGGGCGACAAGATTGTCGAAGAATTTTACGCTGATGGTTTGATTGCAGCCCCACCTGATATTTTCACGCTGGAGGCACGGGACGCGCGGGCACTCAAAAAGCTGAAAGACCGCGAAGGCTGGGGTGAGTCATCGGTTGCCAATCTTTTTGCGGCCATTGCAGCGCGACGGAAAATTGCGCTGGATCGATTTATTTTCGCACTCGGCATTCGCCATGTGGGCGAAACCACGGCGCGGGTTTTGGCGCGAAGTTATGGCTCGGCAGAACAACTCAAGACCCAAATGAAACTTGCTGCTGCAAGTGAGGTCAATGATGCACGCAGCGAACTCAACGCGATTGATGGCATTGGTAATGTGGTGGCAGAAGCAGTGATCCAGTTTTTTGATGAACCACATAATGTTGATATTTTTGATGCGCTGCTGAAAGAGGTTTCGCCGCAGCCGCTTGCCGCTGTTGCAGCATCATCGCCAGTCTCGGGCAAAACTGTGGTGTTTACTGGTGCGCTTGAAAAAATGACGCGCGAAGAAGCAAAGGCTATGGCCGAGCGATTGGGTGCAAAAGTGGCCGGCAGCGTTTCCAAGAAAACTGATTTGCTGGTAGCAGGGCCGGGGGCCGGATCAAAATTGAAAGATGCCGAGAAATATGGTGTTGAGGTGATTGACGAGGCAGGCTGGTTTGAACGGATTGGCGCTTCGTGAATTCATTCGCAAAAGATTTCAGGTCTGGTCTGGCAGATGGTTGGCCCATGTTTCTGGCCTATGTGCCCATTGCCATGTTGTGGGGCACGCTGGCGGCGGCCAAGGGTTTCTCGCCATTTGAAGCCCTGTTGATGAGCGCTCTGGTTTATGCGGGCGCATCGCAATTTGTCGCAATCGAAATGTGGCAAGAGAGTTTGCCGATAGTGCTGCTGATTTTTACGATCTTTATTATCAATGTTCGGCATGTGCTTTATGCCGCATCGATCTCGCGACACTTGGGCGAGATACCAAGTCGTTGGCACGCGGCGTTGATGTATGTGCTCACCGATGAAGCATGGGCGTTGTTGGAACGCAAGGCGCTCACCCATCCGCTAACACTGGGTTATTATGTGGGCGTGGCCGTGCCTTTGTGGCCCACATGGTTTATCAGCTCGGCCATCGGCGCATATATCGGGACGAAGCTGCCAGATCCGGCTTTGATCGGATTGGATTTTGCCTTTGCGGCGATGTTCATTGCAATCCTCGCAGGCTTTTGGAAAGGCCCACGCACGGGCGCGGTGATTATCGCCAGTGCTGTTGTTGCGGTGTTGGCGAAGACTTATTTGCCGGGTGCGTGGTACATTGTTTTTGGCGGCTTGGCTGGCGTTGCAGTGGCGGCAATTTTGCACAGCGAGGCGAAAGCATGAGCAGCCTGTTCACTGTTCACCTCACGACATTTCTTGCCATCATCGGCATGGGTTTGGCGACTTACACGCCGCGCATTTCGGGCTTGCTGCTCATGCGTGGTGTAATGGTCGAAGGCCGTTTGAAGGCCGCACTTGACGCAGTACCGCCCGCCGTATTGATGGCCGTGATCACGCCAACAGTTTTTATGACGGGCAAGGCCGAGACATTGGCCGCCGCAGCTACAGCCGTGGCCGCATTTTTCCGGCTGCCACTGTTGGCTGTGATTTTGGTAGGTGTGGTGAGCGTGGTGGGGTTTAGGTGGGCGTTGGGGTAGTCGATCTTTGATTGGCGCGTGATCATTTATCATTAAGTCCCCCCCCAAAACTCCGTCATTCCGGATAAAGGGCTAACATTTTGCTCCGCAAAATACGCCCTTTTTCGGAATGACGGGCTTTTGGATCATGGCTCAACAAAAGCTGATCAATATCTAGCGAATCCAACGTCGTCTTCGTGGGCTTGCAAGACTTGTTGGAAACGGTGACCCAATTGTGGAGTGTGACGAGAATTAGCAGGGTCACCGTACGCTGTCAAGCGTTATTTTCCTATTTAGAGAAAATAAATAATGCCGTGTTTAAAAACAAACAGCTGCGCGCAGTTTCAGCTTAGCGCTGCGCAAGCCGATTTCATCCATTCAGCGGCAGCGCCATCCATCTGGTTGCCCACGTCGCGCAAAACCTTTGCATGATAGGCATCAAGCCATTGCAATTCTTCGCGGGTAAGTAATTTTGTATCGATCAAGTTGCGATCGATGGGCGCGAAGGTCAGTGTTTCAAAACTCAGCATCGGCCGCTCGCCGCCAATAATCTCGGCTGGTTCTTTGACGATCAGAAGATTTTCGATGCGAATGCCGAAATGGCCCGCTTTGTAATAGCCAGGTTCATTGGACAAGATCATGCCGGGTTGCAAGACCACATGGCCGGCCTTGCTGATGCGGGCCGGGCCTTCATGCACAGAAAGATAAGAGCCAACACCATGGCCTGTGCCATGATCGAAATCGAGGCCAGCCTTCCATAATGCGGCCCGGGCCAGCACATCGATATGTGCGCCCGTTGTGCCCTTGGGAAAGCAGATGGTTGAAATGGCAATCATGCCTTTAAGGACACGGGTGAAGCGATCTTTCATTTCCATCGTGGGCTGACCAACAATCACTGTGCGCGTGACATCAGTTGTGCCGTCCTGATATTGGCCGCCAGAGTCGATCAGATAGATTTCGTTATTGCTAATGGCACGGCAATTGTCAGGATCGACATGATAATGTGGAATAGCCGCATTGGGGCCTGACGCAGAAATCGTGCTGAATGAAAGATCGAGCAACACACTAGTATCTTTGCGGAACGCTGTAAGGCGAGCGGCAGCACTTGCTTCAGTGAGCTGGCCCTTTGGCGCTTCAACCGAAAGCCAATGCAAGTAGCGTGACAGTGCCACACCGTCGCGCAGTTGGGCCGCGCGCGCGCCATTAAGTTCACTGGCATTCTTGGAAGCCTTTGGCATTGTGCAAGGGTCAGTGCCTTCGACAATTTTCGCACCAGAAGCCTTGAGCGCGTTCTGCACCACATCAGGCGCGGAGGAAGGATCAATCAAAACGCTCGATTTTTTCTTGCCCAAGGATTTGAGAGTCTTTGTAAACTCCTCTGGTTTGCGAATGATCGTCGTTGTTTTCAGATGTGCTTGCACATCTTCGGGCAACTTTCCTTTTTCGATGAACAGCTCGGCTTTGCCTTTTTTGTGGATGACGGCATAGGCCAGAACCACAGGCGTGAATGGCACGTCGCCGCCCCTGATGTTGAGAACCCAAGACACTGATGACGGCTCTGCCAGTACGGCTGAATCCGCGCCAGCTTTGGACAAAGCCTTCGCCATGTCGGCCAATTTATCTTTCACACTGCGGCCCGCGAATTGCAGTGGCTGGACGCTTAAAGGATTTTGAGGCCGCGCTGGTTGGTCAGCCCAAATCTTGTCGATCAGGTTTTTGGAAACGGGAACAAGCTTGGCCCCAATCTTTGTGCAAGCATCAGCAAAACGCTTGGCTTCGCTTGCGGTTGTGAGCCATGGGTCGAAACCCAATCGATCACCCTTTTTAAAATTTGCCGCAACCCAATTTGTCGGCGGCTCATCGACCAAATGTTGTGGGGTGATCAGTTTCGTATCCACTTGCTCGCGCACCTGCACCGTGTAACGGCCGTCAACAAAGATCGCGGCCTTCTTGGTGGTAACAATCGCCAGGCCCCAGGAACCGGCAAAACCAGTCAGCCATTTCAGGCGCTCAGCATAGGCCGACACATATTCACCCTGAAATTCGTCCTGGCGGGGGATGATATAACCGGCCAATTTTTGGCTTTTGAGCTCGGCGCGGAGTAATGAAAGGCGTGTCAGTGTGGCTGATTTTTGGTTTTTCATATTGGCCTTGTCATTCTTGGTCAGATGCGTGATGGCCAATTTGGATAGCAGCTGATTCGGATAAAAACAAACGAAGAGGCTATTCTCCAACCTAAACCCAAATTCCATCCAGTATTTGTGCGTTGCAGCAATACAGTCATTACAAATTTGCATGACAATTCGACAATTAACCAATAATTTACACATTATTGACAGTGAAAGCGGCAAGAAGTCTTGCGCGCGTTGATTAAGAAAATTCATTTTCTTGTTAAAAAAACGCCACAATTCAAGATTATAGAAACTAATATCAAATTTATTCGGGCATTTGACGAAATAGGAATTCGATATGTGTAATTTGCATGAATTACACGTTGTTTGGAACGGTTTTTGTTAAAACTAGAGTGAAATTGAAGATAATTGTGCGCCGCACAAGGTTTTAACCTCGAAACCACGGGGTTTCGAGAAGGAGAGAGAAGATGACCATGATTGCAACAGACCGTGAAACAATGCACGTTTCGGGCACACGTAACGCCCATGGATTGATGGGCAAAGTAAAGGGCTTTTTGGTTCGCAGCCGGGCTGAGCGTCAATTGCACCAGCTGGACGATCGCATGTTGGCCGATATTGGCGTGACACGCGGTGATATCGCCAGCCGCGTTTGGGGTTACTAAGAGTCTTCCCAGCCGGGACCTGAAAGATTTGCGAAATTACGCTCTGAGCTACCTTGCTTGGAGCGTTTTTGTTTGTGGGGTTTGGTCATGACGATGGCCAGCCAATTTTCTTTGCGAATTGTTCTGGTGTGAATGAGGCCACGATTTTTGTAGCAGGCTACAATCCAGCGCTTTTGATCAAAGGTAAGGCCGGACAGGATCAGGTTTCCACCGGGGGCCAAAATGGAACAAAGACCCGGCGCCAAATTGGCCAAGGGACGGGCCAGGATGTTGGCGAAGATCAAATCATAGGGTGCTGATTGGCGGATGCTGGCATGATGCAGGCCAGCTGCGGTTTGGCCGTGGAGCAGGGGTTTCACACCGTTCAATGCGGCATTGTTCATCGTCACCCGAACCGCTTCAGGGTCAATATCGGTTGCTAATGACTTGGACTTTAGAGCCTGTGACGCGGCGATAGCCAACACACCAGTGCCGCAACCCAAATCCAAGATATGACGCGGGCGATTGCGCTTGAGAATGTCATCAAGTGCTTCAAGACAGCCTGCTGTGGTGCCATGATGGCCAGTGCCAAAGGCTGTGCCTGCGTCAATTTCAAGCGAGATGCCACCGCTGCGGCGGCTTTCACGGTCATGCGAGCCATGAAGAAAGAAACGCCCGGCTTTGACGGGGGCGAGGCCTTCAAGTGAACGGCGAACCCAATCCAAATCTGGCACATCGGCAATGATGGCGGTTGGCTGGCTTAAAGCGATACGCGCTTGGCTGGCTAATTCCTGTGATTCAAACCAGACAACCGTTTCCCACAGGGCTTTGGCTTCGTCGGTTTCGTTGATCGTAACAGCAAGGGGATCGAGGCGATAATCATTCTCGATTTGCTCGGCCAGCGCGTGCGCTTGTTCGTGACTGAGGTTGGCGATGGTCAGGGTAAAACGCGCGATGGACATTAATTGCCTTTAAATGAAAATGGCCGGAATATTCCGGCCATATCAGTCAAACGCGGACGACACAATCAGGTGAGTGGCAGAATGGTAATTTCCACGCGACGATTTTGAGCTTTTCCAGATTTGGTGGCGTTTGAGGCGATCGGGTCTTTTTCGCCGTGACCTTCAACCGAGAAGCGATTTGGATCGAGTTGTTGCGAGGCCAAATATTGCGCAACAGCGGCCGCACGACGACGCGACAGATCATAGTTATATTCTGGAGTGCCGGAAGAATCGGTGTGGCCCACCACATCAATCAAGGTTTGCTTATATTCCTTGAATACGGCGGATACAGAATTCAGTGTGGTATAAAATTGTGGCTTCAGTTCAGACTTGTCGGAATCAAAAGTGATGTTGGATGGCATATTCAGAACAATGCTGTCGCCGACGCGGCTTACCGACACGCCAGTTCCTTCCAACTGATTGCGCAATTTGGATTCCTGGCCATCCATATAAGCGCCAATGCCGCCACCGGCTAATGCGCCAATGCCGGCACCAATCAACGCAGCCTTGCGCGAGCCCGCCGTGGCGACACCAATGATGCCGCCAATGACAGCGCCTGTGC